>NZ_JBQKDE010000012.1:0-71014 GCF_052121995.1 Collinsella sp. LCP19S3_A7
GGCGCGGCTGCGCCTATGGCACTTCAACATCATTGTCGCAGCCCCGACCCGCGGTCACGAGCGGGGGCTCCTATCTTTTTAGTGCCCTCGGATTGGGTCATAGTGTCTGTCGTTGCCAAAACATCGGCGTTGCCTTGATCCAAACCTGCCAAAAAGGGACAGGTTTATTTTGGTCGGTATTATCTGGGCAAACGTGGCAGTCTATCGCAATGTAGTCGTTGAGAACGTCCCCAACGACTACATAGCATGAGAGTGGATAATCTCCCGGTTTGAGCTTGCATCCAAGCTCAAAGTGGGAGATTTCCACTCTCATTTGCTATGCGTCTGAAAATCCACGTTCGTTTGTTTTCTGCCTACATTTGGAGGAAGAGCTCGTGGAGGCGGGTGTCGTCGTCGAGCTCGGGGTGGAAGGTGACGCCGAGCTGATTGTCTTGACGGGCGGCGATGATGCGGCCATCGACTTCGGCTAGGGCCTCGGCATTGCCGTGCACCTCGACGATGCGGGGTGCACGGATAAACGTTAACGGCACTTCACCGTCGATACCGCCTACCTGCCCCTTGGTGCGAAAACTGCCGAGCTGCCTGCCATAGGCATTGCGCTCAACGAGTATATCCATGGTTGCCAAGCGCGGTGTCCCCTTGTCATCGTGGGCGGCAAGGTCGCGCGCCAACAGAATCAGACCGGCACAAGTTCCCAGTACAGGCATGCCTTCAACAATGCGGGTACGAAGATCCTCGAGCATATCGAGTTCGGCAAGTAGCTTGCCCTGAACGGTGGACTCGCCGCCGGGAAGTACCAGACGGTCAAAGTTCTGCTGCAAATCGGCCGCCTGCCTCAGCTCAATACAGTGTGCGCCCAGCTCGGATAGTCTTGCTTCGTGCTCGGCAAAAGCGCCTTGGACCGCCAGCACGGCGACCGTTTGGTCTGCATAATCGCTCATGGGCGATCCTTTCTGCCGGACTAGCGCCCTCGCTCTTCCATGATAATCTCGATCTCGTCGGCGTTGATGCCCACCATGGCCTCGCCCAGGTCCTCCGAAAGCTCGGCAATGAGTTTGGCATCGGTGAAGTTTGCCACGGCCTTGACGATGGCGGCGGCGCGCTTGGCCGGGTTGCCGCTCTTAAAGATGCCCGATCCCACAAAGACGCCCTCGGCGCCCAGCTGCATCATCAGCGCGGCGTCGGCGGGGGTCGCTACGCCGCCGGCGGCAAAGTTCACGACGGGAAGCTTGCCCGTGGCGTGGACCTCGCGCACCAGCTCGACCGGAACCTGCAGTTGCTTGGCTGCCTCAAAGAGCTCGTCATCGCGCAGGGCAACAACGTCGCGGATCTGCTTTTGGATCTTGCGCATGTGACGCACGGCCTGGACGACATCGCCCGTACCCGGCTCACCCTTGGTGCGAATCATCGTGGCGCCCTCGGCAACACGGCGCAGCGCCTCGCCCAGATCGCGGGCGCCGCAGACAAACGGCACGTCAAACTGGGTCTTGTCGATGTGATAGACGTCGTCGGCAGGGGAGAGAACCTCGGACTCGTCGATGTAATCGATCTCGATGGCCTGCAGGACCTGCGCCTCGACAATGTGGCCGATGCGGCACTTGGCCATAACGGGGATGGAGACGGCCTCTTGGATACCCTTGATCATCTTGGGGTCGCTCATGCGTGAGACGCCGCCTGCGGCACGGATGTCGGCCGGGATGCGCTCGAGTGCCATGACGGCGCAGGCGCCCGCCTCTTCGGCGATGCGTGCCTGCTCGGGCGTGGTGACGTCCATGATGACGCCGCCCTTGAGCATCTGCGCGAGCTCGCGATTGAGTTTGACGCGATCTGCCTTGCTGGTCTGTTCTGCCATGGTTGCTCCCTTGGTTGGCATGTGCATTGCTTGACGGAACATCCTATCGGGGAGCTGGGTATGGCGAAATACTCAGTTTTAGAGATAATAATAAGGCCAGACTAATACCAGATTGAATGACTCAATAAGGTCAGGTGATAAACTCATGCTTGACTACAATTTGGAAAAACGCGGCGAAGCATCGCTCTATGAGTATATTTACCAGCAAATTCGAGATGATATCGTTGCTGGACGCATTGCGGCGGGGGAGCATCTTCCGTCTAAGCGCGCCTTTGCCAATCATCTGGGAATCAGTGTCATTACCATCGAGAATGCATATAGCCAGTTACTTGCCGAGGGCTATATTTGCTCAATGCCGCGTCGTGGCTACTACGCTTGCGAGCTTCCGGATGCACCGGTTTTGGCTTCGGCTGCAGAGGGCATCGACCGGGATGCCGTCTCTGCGGGTTCCGGCGCGCATGATGTCAACGGACAGGTCGAGCGATTCGATGCACTTTCTCCTTCTGCTTTGGAGGCGGCGCGGCTTTGGCAAAGCGCGCTGCGGGCGACGCTGGCATCCGAAGACGAGCGCGAAATCTTTTCGACCGCGCCGGCACAGGGCACCACTCGGCTACGACGCGCAATTGCCCACCATCTGCGCGGGACAAGGGGCATGAATGTCGACCCCAACAACGTTGTTATCGGTGCGGGCGCCCAGCTGCTCGATACCATGTTGGTTCAGTTGCTTGGCGCCGACAAGGTGTATGCCGTTGAGGACCCGGGCTATTTGCGCCTGACGCGCATCTATCAGGCTATGGGTTGCAAAGTTCGACATATCCCGTTGGATGATGAGGGCGTAGACTTGAGCGCTCTGCAGAAAACGGGGACCGATGTCCTTCACCTGATGCCGTCCCATCAGTATCCGACCGGCCTGGTGACGAGCATTGCGCGTCGCTATGCGCTGCTGAGCTGGGCCGCCGAGCGACCAGGTCGATATCTCATCGAAGATGACTTTGATTGCGAGTTTCGTCTGGCCGGCAAGCCGATTCCCGCGCTTGCTTCGATCGATGCCGCTCAATCGGTCATCTACACCAACACGTTTTCGAAGAGCCTTTCATCGGCGTTGCGTCTAGCGTACATGGTGTTGCCCGATGAGCTGATGAAGCGGTTTAGGTGCAACCTTGGTTTCTACGCCTCGTCGGTGAGCTCTGTCGACCAGGTCGCTTTGGCTCGTTTGCTGGAATCGGGTGATTACGAGCGACATGTGAACCGCGTGCGCGTTCGTGCTCGTGAGGCGCGTGATGGCCTGGCGGCGCTTGTACGGAATGCGTTTACAGCAGGAGAGGTTTCGATCGAGCATGCAGACGCAGGTCTTTACTGCACCGTGGTTGCGGAGCGGGGAACGGGCGGAAGCTCTTTTGCGCAGGCCCTCACGCACTCGAGCATCCCTTTTATCGATATCAGTAACTGTTATTCGTGTGCCGATGGCGCATCTGTCCCTGAAAACTCAACTCAAATTCTTGTCCAGTATGACGACCTAAGTCCGGAGGTGCTTAATACCCTGGAATCGCAGCTAATGGGGCACTCTGTAACCTAAGTGAGTAGACTTTTGGCACTTTGGCGACCAGACAGTTTTGTAACAAGCTATCTACCTGTGGTTTTGAGAAGTGGGATCATCGGTCTGCTCGGGATGTCCCAAAAAGTCTACTCACTTGCCGCGTAAAGCTTCCGCATGAGAAAAAGGGGGGGGGGTTTTCGACAGGGCTTCGTCCAGTTCTCGGTAAGCTTTTGGCCAGTTGGGGAGGGCTGTTGAAAACTTTGCAGTTCGTTCGGCTCCATTTTTGGTGCGTTCGCGCCAATGAGAGACCGACTGGGTTGAAATTCGTGCTTTCCTGTGCCTATGAAGGATCTACTTTGTGACATATCGGCTTTTAGGTACTGGCGTTTGCCCCCTCAAGTCCGCGCTTTGTGTCCTCCGCTTCCGCGGCCGGATGAAGACCGGCAGCGATATGACCTCGTCCGCAACCCGACGGCTGCGGTCGCGCTCGGTTTTCCGTTGTATACATTGGTTCGGACGAGAAACAAACGGACTTGCCCTGCCAACATTAGGCAGCGGCTGTTTCTTGGTGAACTCCCCAGGGAATCCGTGCTGGAAACGGAGCATGGATTTTTGGTCACGTCTCCTCTACTGACGGCATTTATCATGTCTCGACATCTGACGGATCTCCAACTTCTTCTGGTATTGGCGGAGATGTGCGGCCTGTTTGCGGTATGTGCCCTGCCGGCGCCACTTGAGGTGGAGCTTTCGCGTGCAATTGATTCGGGTACGATTTCGACAACGTTGGGTTGGGTGCGCTGCCCGTCCGAGGGCGGCACCGCCTCAAATTTATGGCGTCGCGACGCTTTGGTTTTGGATGGGGACCTTGACCGTTTTTGTTCAGATGTTTGCGGGATGCGTTACGGCAATCGATTTATGGCGGTATCGCATCTCGTTCCATTGGGTGCCGCTTCGCCTTTTGAGGTCGAGGCGTATTTGTTGCTTGGACTGCCGCGAGCCCTGGGAGGTGAAGGGTTTTGCGGCATAGAGCTCAATGTCAAAGTGGTGCTAAGCACAAGTGCTCGAGCGATTGTAGGAAAGACCCGCGTATATATCGATCTACTTCTTTCCTCGCCGGACGGGAGGCGACAGGTGGCCATTGAATGTCAGGGAAATGCCTCGCACGGGCGCGCTGGGGATGGCTTGCGTGACGCTGACCGCATGACGGCGCTTCAAGCCATGGGCTACGACGTGCTTCTCCTGACACACGGACAGATATTCGATGAGGATAGATTCCGTGCGATCGTTAAGGCCGTATGCAGGATGCTCGATGTTGAATATCGCTATAAAAGCTCGGATGAGCAAAGGGCTGAGGCATTACTCCGGTCTGAACTATTCGTTGACTGGACAAAATTGGGAGTAATCGACGGAAAGATGTCCATTGGACACAAAACAGCTCGATCGTGGACGGCGCGGATCTAAGTGAGTAGACTTTTGGCGTGATGGCGACCAGGCCGTTTTGCAACAAGTCATTTACCTGCGGCTTTATAGAGCAATATGGATGGTCTGCTCGGCAAGTTCCAAAAAGTCTACTCACTTAGTTTTTGACGAGAAGTCGATGCCGAAGGTGGCCCTATTTCAGGGCGTTAACGAGTTCATGAGACACGAAAAAAGGCCCGAACCATGCGGTCCGGGCCCTTTAAAGTTAGAGATTATCTCTCAGGCGGTTGGCCTAGCCAAAGTAGCGCTTGAGCAGGCCGGCGAAAGCCTTGCCGTGGCGGGCCTCGTCGCGAGCCATCTCGTGCACGGTGTCGTGGATGGCATCGAGGCCAGCGGCCTTGGCGCGCTTGGCAAGATCGGTCTTGCCGGCAGTGGCGCCGTTCTCGGCCTCAACGCGCATCTCGAGGTTCTTCTTGGTGGAGTCGGTCACGACCTCGCCCAGGAGCTCGGCGAACTTGGCGGCGTGCTCGGCCTCCTCGTGGGCAGCCTTCTCCCAGTATAGGCCGATCTCGGGATAGCCCTCGCGATGGGCGACACGAGCCATGGCCAGGTACATACCGACCTCAGAGCACTCGCCCTCAAAGTTGGCGCGCAGATCGGCAACGATGTCCTCGGAGACGCCCTCCATCTTGGCGACGCCCACGACGTGCTCGGCAGCCCACTCGAGCTTGCCCTCCTCCTGCTTCAGGAAACGAGAACCGGGAACGCCGCACTGGGGGCACTTAAAATCCTCGGGCAGCTGGTCGCCGTCGAACTCTTCCACATAACCGCAAACGGGGCAAACAAATTTCATGATTCGATCCTTTCGATGGATGGCGATGGGGCGCTTGTCCGATCCCGTAAGGGCCCTCTCCGGACGTGCGTCTTGACGAGTTCTATTATCCATAAATGCAACAAAATGTGAAGCCTATTAGGAATGATTTTTGATAAAACAATTTTGAGATATGAAGATGTTGATTGATTAACGATTGGCAGGCCGCCTGCGAGCTCCGATGAGTAGAATCGGTCGAGCAAATGTTGACCAATCAACAAATGAGGGAGTTTCCTTTATGCATCTAGCCCGCTGCGCCTGGTGCCGAACGTATCAAACGGTTTTTCGCATCGCATTGCCGGTGCTGCCCTATACCGAGCCACGCATTCTGGAGCATGCTGAGAGAGCGCCTGCCAGGCCATTATCGGCTTTGGCGGTGGCTCGGCCATGGACTGTGCCAAGGGCGTGGGAGCACGAATCGCGCAGCCAAACAAGCCCATCAACAAGATGCGCGGCCTGCTGCGCGTCCACCGTCTCCTGCCGCTGCTTATTGCGGTTCCCACTACCGCCGGTACGGGAAGCGAAGTCACGCTCGCGGCGGTTATCACCGATGACGAGACGCACCACAAGTACCCCATTAACGACTTTGTGCTTATCCCACGCTTTGCGGTGCACGACCCCGAGTTCACGCGAGGTCTGCCCGCCTCCATTACGGGGCAGACGGGCATGGGCGCCCTGACGCATGCCGTCGAGGCCTTTATCGATTGGGTCGTTCGAATGAACGCCGCCTTGGACATTCCCAAATATGTGACGGGCATTCGCCGCTCTGACATTCCCGAGATGGCGGCGCATGCCGATGCCGAGGCCAATCCGTTGTACCCCGTTCCACTTTTGATGGACCGTTTGGAGCTGATGCGCATGTACGAGGTCGTCGCGGGTGGTATGTTTGAGGGCGAGAACTAGGAGGGTCCATGAACACCGAGGAAATTGCGCGCATTGTCGGAGACCAGCGCGTCTACTTTAAGACGCACGCCACGTTTGATGTCGATGCTCGACGTCGTGCGCTCGTGAGTTTACGCGATGTGGTGCGGGCCCACGAGGCCGATATTGCCCATGCGCTCAAGACCGATTTGGGAAAGTCGCATGACGAGGCGTATATGTGCGAGATCGGCACGTCGCTTTCCGAGATTCGTCATCAGATCGCACATGTGGCTCGATGGAGTCGTCCGCGCCTGCGTCCGTGCGACCTTGCCAACGCCGTGAGTGTGTGCAAAACGCAAGCCGTGCCCTATGGCGTCACGCTCATCATGGCCCCGTGGAACTACCCGTTTTTGCTAACGCTCGAGCCGCTCGCCGGCGCCCTTGCCGCGGGCAATACTGTGGTCATCAAGCCGAGCGCCTATGCTCCGGCATCGAGTGCGGTGCTCAAGCAGATCTGCGAAGAGGCATTTGATCCGTGCCTGGTGACAGTTGTCGAGGGCGGGCGCGCCGAGAACGAAGCGCTGCTCGATGAGTACTGGGACAAGATCTTCTTTACCGGTAGCGTTCCGGTCGGCAAGCTCGTCATGGAGCGCGCAAGTAAAAACCTTACGCCCGTGACGCTTGAGCTGGGTGGAAAGAGTCCCTGCATCGTGGATGCGACGGCAAACTTGAAGGTTGCAGCACGGCGTATCGCCTTTGGTAAATGGCTCAACGTGGGGCAGACCTGTGTGGCGCCCGACTACCTGCTGGTCGATACGCGTGTGCACGACGAGTTGCTGGGCCTCATCAAGGAAGAGGCGCGCCGTATGTTTGGCGAGCATCCGCTCGACAACGAGGATTACGGGCATATCGTCAATGCCAAGCATTTTGCGCGCGTGCATGGGCTGATCGATCCCGATAAGGTCGTGCTTGGAGGTGCTGCGCGCGAGGCTTCGCTCAAGATTGAGCCGACAATTTTGGACGGCGTGGCCCCCGATGACGCCGTGATGCAGGAGGAGATTTTCGGTCCCATCTTGCCGGTGCTGACGTTTGAGAGCCTAGACGAGGCCGAGACGTTTATTACGGATCGTCCGACGCCGCTGGCCCTGTATATCTTTAGCCAGGACCGTGAGGTTCAGCAGCGCTTTGTGCGTTACGTGCCCTTTGGTGGCGGTTGCGTCAACGACACGATCATGCACCTGGCTACGAGCCATATGGGCTTTGGCGGCATGGGAGCGAGCGGTATGGGGCAGTACCATGGACGCGAGAGCTTCAATACGTTTAGCCACAAGAAGAGCATCGTGAACAAGGCAACGTGGCTGGACGTGCCATTTCGCTATGCCCCTTACGCAAACTGGAAGCACAAATTCGTGCGCATGTTTGTGCATTAAAATCAGATGGCGTAGGGACAAACAAAGTGGCCGCCTCCGCGTAAGCGAAGACGGCCACTTCTCACGATGAAAACGTGTATCGGAATTGGCAAGACCCGCTGCCACGGATGCCATCCGTGCCTCTATCTCATCTGCAAGCGCTCTGTCGTGCAAGAGTAGCAGCGAGCGATTTAAAGACGCAGACAGGATGAATTTGTGTCCGCGCGGGCCCGTAGACTTCTCGGTAAGGTTAAGCGCCGGTTTATCCGGCCGTTAGGGGAGTTGCTATGTACGAGCCTTCACGTGTTCTTCTGTCGTTTCACATTGCGGGATTTCAGTATGCCGACGGCGCTTTGGTCCTGGGCGATCTTAAAGCGGGCGATAAGCTGACGCTGTGCGCCGAGCGTGATAATCCCCATGATCCCGAGGCGGTTGCGATCTACTACGGCAACACCAAGCTTGGCTATGTTCCGGGAAACGAGGTCGGTCCGCTGTCCTTGATGATGTATTACGGCCATGAGGACGTATTTGAGGCCCGCGTGCAGCAGGTTGCCCCCGAGCGTAGCCCGTGGCACCAGGTGCGCGTTGGCCTCTATGTGGTGGATGCCCGCTAATCGGTAAGGGAGGCTGCCATGTTTGATGACGATGACCTGTTCGATTTGACGAACGATTCGTTTGAGAGGGATATGCTACTCGACGACGATGAGCTGGAGCAGGATTGCAAAAAGCAAAAGGATAAGAACGCCCAGGGTAAAGGTACGAATAAATAGACAAGCGCCGTCGCGGACTGTTTGGCGGGCTCTTTGGGTAACTGCTGCATCGCTGCGTCTGTATACTTAGCACGAGTTGGACGCGTTGCGAAATGAGGACTGAGACGATGATGTGGTTTACCGCCGACCTGCACCTGGGCGATACGAATATCTTGCACGACATGGACCGACCGTTTGGCTCGGTTGAGGAGATGAACCGCAAGGTCATCGATGTTATCAATGAGTGCGTGGCTGCGGACGACCGCCTCTATATTCTGGGTGACTTTACCTATCGTCTGCCCCTAGCGGATGCCGTGCGCCTGCGCGAGCGCATCGAATGCCAGAACGTGACGCTCATCCGTGGTAACCATGACGGCGACTGGGAAGATCCCGACGTACCGCAGATTTGGGAAGACGTGCGCGATTACCTGGAGATTGCTCCCGGCTATGCCAAGGGCCATCGTCTGGTTATGAGCCACTACCCCATGCTCAGCTGGAACGGCAAGGCACGTGGTGCCATCATGCTGCACGGGCATATCCACAGCAGGGGAGACCGCACCAATACGCGCAACCGCGATCGCGAACGTCCTATCTTTCGCTACGATGTCGGCCTCGATGCCAACGAGTGCAAGCCCGTAAGCCGTGACCAAATCCTAGGCTTCTTTGGACTGTAATTCTCGAACCGTCACACAAACCGCCACAAAGGGGACGGGCACCTTTGTGGCGGTTCTGGCACCGTTGCCATTATGGTGGCGGCACCTTTTTTGTCCGTGCGGCGCGGTAGAGTGTAGGCGATTGAAATTTGCGTCCATCGAGGAGCTGCTATGAACGAGATCAAGTGCCCACATTGCGGCGAAGTTTTTAAGGTCGATGCATCCGGCTATGCGGATATCGTCAAGCAAGTGCGCGATGCCGAGTTTTCGCGCGACCTGGATGAGCGTGTGAAGGCGGTCCAGCGCGAGGGCGAGCAAGCGCTGGAGCTTGAGCGCTCGCGTTCGATGGCTGCCTTGCAAAAGGCAGAGTCCCAGCGCAACGCTCAGCTTACCGAGCAGAAGAACGCTGCAGCTCAACAGCTGGCACAAGAGGTTGCCAAGCGCGATGCTGAGCTCGCCGAGCTGCGCGCCAAGCTCGAGGGCGCTGCCGCAGAGCGCGAGAGTGCAAGCCAGCGCGCGGCGGTAGAGGCACGAGCCAACGCTCAAAAGGAGAATGCCGAACTCCAGCGCGAGATCGACAATTTGCGTGCGCAGCTGGAGCGCAAAGATGACGAAGCCAAGCTCGTCGAGTCGGCGGTGCGCAATGCTGCTCAAAACGATTTAGCTGCACGTGATGCTCAGATTGCCGAGCTGCAGGCCAGGCTTGCCGCGGCGGACAAGGCCCAGGAGATGGCGCTTGCCGCTGCTGCGGCAGAGTCGCAGCGTGAGCTCGATGCCGCTCGCAGCGAGGCCGAGCGCGCGCTTGCTGACTATCGCGCGAAGGTACAAGAGAAGTTTTCCGCCGCAAAGGCTCAGTCTGAGCGCGAGGCCGAGGGCCTTCGTGCACAGCTTCGTGAGCAAGAACTTTCTGCAAAAATGGAGCTGTCGAAGGCGGTCGCCGCGGCGGAGCGAGAGCGCGATGAGGCGCGTGCCAAACTGACGAGCGAGCTGGCGGTGCGCGATTCTCGCGAGGAACAGGCCAAGGCGGCACACGAGCTCGAGCTTGCGCAGGCCAAGCGCGCGAGCGATGACCTGATTCGCTACAAGGATGAAGAGATCGAGCGCCTTAAGGACATGAAGGTCCGTCTGTCCACCAAGATGGTGGGCGAGTCGCTCGAGCAGCACTGCGAGACCGAGTTTAACCGTCTGCGCATGACGGCATTTCCCAACGCGTACTTCGAGAAGGATAACGATGCGTCCGAGGGTACCAAGGGCGACTTTATCTTCCGCGAGTGCGACGCGAGCGGCAACGAGGTCATTTCGATAATGTTCGAGATGAAAAACGAGAACGACGAGACCGCGACCAAGCATAAAAACGAGGACTTCTTTAAGAAACTCGATCACGATCGTCGCCAGAAAGGCTGTGAGTACGCGGTGCTCTGCACGCTGCTCGAGCCCGAGAGCGAGCTCTATAACGTAGGGATAGTCGACGTGAGCTATCGCTACGAGAAGATGTACGTGATTCGCCCGCAGTTTTTCATTCCCATGATCACGCTCCTTCGCAACGCCGCCATGGGCTCACTGCGCTATAAGCAGGAGCTAGCGGAGTATAAACAGCAGAATATCGACGTCACGAACTTCGAAGCCAAGATGGAGAAGTTCAAGAATGATTTCGGTCGCAACTACGAGATCGCGAGCCGCAAGTTCCAAACGGCAATCGATGAGATCGACAAGACGATTAGCCATCTGCAGAAAACCAAGGAGGCATTGCTGTCCTCCGAGAACAATCTGCGCCTAGCCAACAAGAAGGCCGACGATCTTACCATTCGCAAGCTCACGTGGGGCAACAAGACCATGAAGGCGGCGTTTGACGAGGCGCGCGGGGCTGCGCCAGAGACAAACGATGAGCCAGCCGAGGCGGATTCGTATGAGGTCGAGGATACCGAGTAAGGCATAACGTATAGTGCAAAAACGGGGCCGCTGGCGATATTGCCAACGGCCCCGCTTCGTTTCGGTCCAGTATGTTCGACTAGTCCTCGAGCAAGTCTTCGATAAAGCCGACGCGGTAGTTTTTGAAGATGACCTCGCCACCGTCTTGCGTGGCGTCCAGGTCGACATCGCCCATGATGCCAAAGTCGTGGTCGCCGTCCTCGTCGGCAAAGATCTGGTGCACGTGCCATACGTGCGCGGTCTTCTCGTCGGACTCATCGATGGAAAACATCGCGGCGCTGCGGGCATCTCCGTCGGTGAGGATTTCCTCGTGCTGCTCATGGTAGGCATCGAGGGCCTTTTGCCAGCGGATCTCGCTCATGCCCCAGTCGTTGTCGAGCTCGCCCAGGTCGCGAACGTGCTCGCGGGCGGCAAGGGTCACGCGGCGAAAGAGCGCGTTGCGCACCAACAGCGTGCAGCCGCGGCGATCCGCCACGACCTCGTCGATGCCCTGCGGCGGCGCGGCGTCGAGGGCTGCCAGGTTGCCGGCGTTCTCCCACTCGTCCACCAGGCTCGAGTCCACCGAGCGCACCACAAAGCCCAGCCACGAGATAATATCGCGCAGGCGCTCGTCGCGCTTCTCAATGGGCACGGTGCGGTCGAGCGAACGGTAGGCCTCTGCCAGGTAGCGAAGCAAAATGCCCTCGGAGCGGGCGATGCCGAGCTTTTGAATGTAGCCCTTAAAATCGCTCGCGCTTTCCAGCATATCGCGCAGGACACTCTTGGGAGAGAGCTGGTAGTCGTTTGCCCAGGGCACTTCCTGGCAGTACTTGTCAAAAGCGGCGTCGAGCAAATCCTCGAGCGGCTTTTCGTACGTGACGTCTTGAATGCGCTCCAAGCGTTCCTCATACTCGATGCCGTCGGCCTTCATCTCGGCCATAGCGCGATCGCGTGCGGCGCGCTCCTGTGCACGCAATACCTGCTTGGGGTCCTCGAGCGTGGCCTCGACCATCGAGATGAGGTCCATGGTATAGGTCTCACTTTCGGGGTCGAGCAGCTCCAGCGCGGCAAGCAAAAACGGCGAGAGCGGCTGGTCGAGCGCAAAGTCCTCGGGCAGGTCGACCGTCAGCGCGTAGTCGATGTCCGGCGCGGCGTCAGCCGGAGCGTCGGGTGCGGGCGGCACCTCGGTGCGCACGACGACGCCGGAGTCGATGAGCGTGGCGAAGATCTCGTCGGCGCGAACCTCAAGCTTGGCCTTCTCTTCGGGGGCCTGCAGGCTTGTCTCGATGAGGTCATGTACGCGGGCTCGGGCATTGCCGCCCTGCTCGACCACACTAATCACCATAGAGTGCGTGATGCGCAGGCGTGGCTTGAGTGTTTCGGGTTGCGTCTCGATCAGGCGCTCAAAAGTTTGCTTGTTCCATGAGACAAAGCCCTCGGGGGCCTTTTTCTTTTTAATCTTACGGAGTTTTTTGGGGTCGTCGCCCGCCTTGGCCATAAGCTTGGCATTCTCGATCTCGTGCTCGGGTGCCTCGGCGATTACCATGCCCTCGGTATCGAAGCCCGAGCGACCGGCGCGACCGGCAATTTGATGGAACTCTCGGGCGCGCAGACGACGCATCTTGTAACCATCGAACTTGGTGAGCGCGGTGAGCACCACGGTGTGGATGGGCACGTTGATGCCGACGCCGAGCGTATCGGTACCGCAGATGACGGGCAGCAGGCCCTGCTGCGCCAAGCGCTCGACCAGCAGGCGATAGCGCGGCAACATGCCAGCATGGTGCACGCCGACGCCGCATCCAAGCAGGCGCTTGAGAATCTTGCCAAAGGCCGTGGAGAAGCTCGTTCCCTTTGCCGCCTCCTTGATGGCTTCGCGCTGCTCCTTGCTGGCGATGCCAAAATTGGCGAGTGACTGTGCCGTCGCAAGGGCGGCATCCTGGCTAAAGTGCACGATATAGAGCGGGGCCTCGCCACGGCGCATGGCGAGCTCGACCGTGCCCTCGAGGGAGGTCGTCACATAGTCGTAGCTCAGCGGAACAGGACGCGGGGCATCGACAACCAAGTCGCAAGCAGCGCCGGTGTGCTCCTCGAGCGAGGCGGCGATGGCGGAGACATCGCCGAGCGTGGCGCTCATGAGCATAAACTGCGTGTGGGGCAGGGTGAGCAGCGGTACCTGCCAGGCCCAGCCGCGGTCGGGGTCGGCAAAGTAGTGGAACTCGTCCATGGCCACGCAGCCCACGTCGGCGCCCTCGCCCTCGCGCAGCGCATCGTTGGCAAGGATTTCGGCCGTGCAGCAGATGACGGGCGCCTTGGTATTGATATGCGTATCGCCGGTGATCATGCCGACGTTATCGCGGCCGAGTACCTGTACCAGGTCGAAGAACTTTTCGCTGACCAGGGCTTTGATGGGGGCCGTGTAATAGCAGCGCTTGCCCTGAGCCATGCCCATAAAGAGCATGCCCAGTGCGACGAGCGATTTACCCGATCCGGTCGGTGTGCCTAAAATGACGTGATCGCCGGCGGCCAGGTCCATGAGGGCCTCTTCTTGGTGATCCCACAGCTCAATGCCACGGTCGCTCGTCCATTCAAAGAAGCGTTCGAAGGCCTGATCGGGCGTGAGCCATGGTTCGGGCTCGCTGCCGTCCTCGGGCTCCCACCAGGTGGGAGAGAGCGCGCCGAGCGAGCCAAACTCGGCTTCGGTTCCCGTGCCGCCCGAGAACGAGCTGGCGGCGCCGGCACCGGAGACGGTGCTGGCGGCGGTATCTGTCGTGGTCTGTGCCATGTGTTTGCTTTCTCTCGCGATTGTCCGCCAACTATTATGGCGTAGCGTCGCATCGATGCGTTTGCAGGCAAGAAAATGCAGGAAATGGGCGTTCTGCCCAGCTGTTTGGTGCAGTTGCCAGCTAAGTGAGTAGACTTTTTGCAATATCGCGAGCACATGGCTTTTGCGTAAAGGCTCTACCTGCGGTTTTATTATTGGTTACGTGGGTTGTGCTTGGCTATTGCAATAAAGTCTACTCACTTAGATTTGAGGGTCGTTTGCTGGCGCCTATTTGCGCTTGTTTGCCGAAGCCGCGACCATCAGAGGCCCCTGGGACTCCTGCGGTAAGCGCTTCTTGCCCTTGCGGGCGCGGTTTTTAAAGTTCTCGACGGCCTCTTCCATGCCGAGGGGCACGTAGGTGAGCTCATCGAGATTGTCGGGCAGGTAGCACGCAAGGCTTTGCTCCTGCGCGCGCCCCGCCGTGAGCTGTTCGTCGCTGGGCAGCGAGTCGGGAGTGGCGCAAATGCCATAGACGGCGGCACCCATCTCGCGCGTGCGGCGCTCGTATTCGGTCTCGGGATGCTCGGGATGGTCGCGGCGAACGTCGTCACTTACCCAAAGTGTGTCGTAGCCGGCCGCGGCAAACTGCCCCAGGGCGTAGTCGCGCAATGGCTTGCTGTCGGTGCGCAGCGTGACGGTGGCGCCGGCTGAAAAAAGCGGGCGGTAGAGCATCAGATGGTCGACATGGACGAGTCGTTTTTTGGCGTACTTGGCCTTAGGCTGCGGCGTGGGAAAGTTGATGGTGATGGTATCGAGCTCGCCTGTGGCAAACAGCTGCGGCAACGATGCGGCGCCTCGGGGCAGGACGAGTGCGTTGGTCAGTTCCTGCTCGCAGATTTTCTGTGCGGCATAGGCGATGCAGATGGGCTCCTGGTCCATGCCGATAAAGAGCGTGTTTGGCTCGTGGGCCGCGCGCTCTACAAGGTACGTTCCCTTGCCGCAGCCAAGATCCAGGTGAAGGTGTTCGAAAGACTTGCTGCCTGCGGGCGCACAGGCCTCGCGCCAATCTCCGGCATAGATTTCAGGGTTCGTCTCAATCGCATCGGCGTAGCGCTCCAGGCGCTCTTCGAGCACAAAGTTCTTAGGCGTGCGAACGTGGACGGCTCCCATGAGGCTCCTTGGTCATAAGTATGGAACGCATAGCTGCGCGTTCCGTCAATGGGTTGAAAAAAGGGTAGGCATAGCTTGCCCGAAAGATGCGGTGCGGCTCGACGGCGAGTCGTCGGTGCCTACAGGCGCTTGAGAATCACGTAGCGGTTGAGCTCGCCACTGCGACCGTCGGCATGGAAGCGCTCAAGCTCGCGTACGGGGACCTCGCCGCTCTTGTAGAACGTGCGCACGCCGCGCACCAAGTCGGTGATCTGCTGATCGTCAAAGTGGTGGCAATAGCGGTAAGCATGGCGGTCGTTTTGCCAGCCAATGAGGTGGTCGCCGGCTTCAAACTGCGCGGAATCGTAACCCTCAAACGGCGGGGTGAGCTCGGCGCGGGCCTCGGCGCGAACGGCCTTGCGCGCCATGCGCTCGTCGTTCATAAACTCCCAAAAGCTAATGGCGATGATGCCGCCCGGGCGCGTCTGCCGCACCAGGGCGTCGAGCACGCGTACGCGGTACTCGCACGACGGCACGTGGTGCATAAAGCCAAAACAGACCGAGATGTCGGCGAGCGGGGCGTCGAAAAGCGCGTCGGGAGTCTCGGCGGGGTTGAGCTTCATGAGGGCATCGAGCACGTCGAGTTCCTGGAAGTGCAGGTTGGGAATGCGCAGGGCGTGACCGCGTGCATCGATGGCCAGGTCTTGGCACGAGTCGACGCCATAGAACTCAAACGGGCAGCTGGCATCTGCCGAGGAGTTTGCGCCGTCGACGCCCTTGGCGGCAAGTGCGCCGCCGGCGGCAAAGTTCTCGAATCGCATATTGCCGCAGGCGAGATCGAAGACGCGGACGGGATGCTCGATTGTGGCGACGTCGAGCTGCTCGAGCGCGATATCCATGGTGCGTACCCAGCCGGGCCACGGGGCCTGACGCGTATCGGAAAAGGAGGCGGAGTGCTCGCGATAGAACGTGTTGTTGAGCTGGATGAGCGATGAGGCAAAATCGCGGTTCACGGCGCGGGACTCCCTCCGTTGGCGGTGCGAAATGAACAGTACGACCATACTACCGTTAACGCCGCAACGGGGACAACCAAGCTACGTGTCATTGCTTTGTTTGGACACATTTCCGCAGCTCATATGCACCCGCAACCGCCGGTTGTCAAAAATCTCACTAGAATAGGTGGCATGCTTTTGGCGGTGGCGGATAGATTTTTAACTGTGCAAGGCGCCTTAAGAACAAAAACGGTCCGGCGGCACGGCTGGCATCACATAGGAGGAACCATGAATGTAGAAACTGCGCAGCGGCTCGCCGACCTTCGCCGCAGCAAAGGCTTTAGTCAAGAAGGGCTGGCACGAAAGCTGGGACTGTCGCGCCAAGCGGTCAGCAAATGGGAACGCGCAGAGAGCTCGCCCGATACCGAGAACCTGATCTCGCTCGCCAAGCTCTATGGCGTGAGCCTGGACGAGCTCCTCAATCCGAGCGATGAGATCGAGGACGATATCGAGTTTGAGAACGAGGACCGCGCCCGTCAGCGCGAGGCCGAGGCGGCAGAGCGCGCACGCACCCATGAGGCGGCGGCACGCGCCACCGAGGCGGCAACGCAGGCGAGTGATGCTGCGGCCAAGGCGGCACAAGCGGCAAGCTGGAGTGCACAGGCCGCCAACGCTGCTACGGCGCAGGCGACGAGTGGCGGTGCAGTTGGCTCGACTCCGGTGAAGGGCCCGTTCCAGTCGTTCCCGTATTGGGCCGTGTGCTGGCTGCTGTTCTTTTTGCTGATGTTCCCGTTTGGTGCCGGCCCCTTTGCTGCGCTCATCTTCTTTACGATTCCCATCTATCACTGGGTGGCGCGTGCGCTCGATGGTGATTGGGCACGCGGGGATATTCAGGTTGGTCCGGCACCGGTGACAGCTAGGGCTCAGAATGTTTCCGCTGCGGTTGATGCTGACGTGGCTACCGCGACCACCGCTGAGCCGATTGCCAAAGAGGGTGATGAATGATGAAGCTTTCGCATGAATCCAAGGTACGCTTGGGCGTTGGCGTCGGAGCGTTTGTGCTTATCATTGGACTTGTCTTTGGCATTTCGCGGCTATTGGCTCATTCCGATATGGTGCGTACGACCGGTATTCTATCTGGCCATTTGTCTGATTTTGACGATATGTTTGACGAGGACGATTCCTTGAATAGCGGTAACTATTCCGCTCGGCCTCAGCGACTTTCGAGTGCGACTTTTGATGCCGATGAGTTCCGCTACCTCGATTTCGATATCAATGCGGCTTCGGTGGACGTCAAGGTTGTTGATGGCAACAAGGCTCGCGTTATAGAGCGGGGGCGCGTTGCCGAGGGTATGGATGCCTCCAAGGCCGCGACGCAAAACATCGCATCCGTCGAGGACTCGACGCTCAAGGTTTCCCAGTTTGGAAGTGATGACGGTAAGGCAATCGATCGCTCAGTTACGGTTGAGCTGCCACGCCGTGTTGCCGAACATTTGAAGGGAGTCAACGCGCACGTGGGCTCGGGTGATCTGCAGATTGCCGGTGTCATCTGTGATGGTTTCGACCTTTTCCTGGGTGCGGGAGATGTAGAGTTTTCGGGCAGCGTGACTGATGCGCTCAGCGCTGAGGTCGGTTTGGGCGATGCGACGTTCGAGCTCTACCAGGCCCCCGCGAAGTCGATGGACGTGAGCGTGGCCTCGGGCGATGTGGAGATGACGGTTCCGAATTCTACGGGCTTTAAGGCGAGCCTTACCGTGGGCAGCGGCGACTTCGAGAGCGATTTCCTTCCGCTTGGCTACGATGGCGAGACTATTTTGAATCATGAATTCGATAACGGCGATAAGTCTGCCACGTATCGTTTTGAGGTCGGTTCGGGCGACATGTCGTTTGATCCGGAGTGACAGACGGCTATCGAAGACTTATAAACCATAGCTGCGCTGTTTGATGAAGGCGCCGGAGCCGCGACGGGCTCTGGCGCCTTTGCCTTTACAATGGGGGCATGGAACAGATTATCTTGAACATACTTAAAGCCCTGCGTTGCGGCGAGGCCGTAGACGACAAGGCGCTCGTCAAACTGATACATGCCGAGGCGCGCCGTGAGGGTGCCGACAAGCGCGATCTGGCCAAGCGCCGTCTGCTGCCGTTCTACCAGCGGGTTAAACGTGAGGATCCGGCTCGTTGGGCTGCGTGGAATGTCGATTCCGATCTGGAACGTCAACTGCTGCAGGTGCTACGCATGAAGCCGCGCCGCACGGCTTCGGGCGTGGCGACCATTACCGTCATCACCAAGCCGTGGCCGTGCTCGGGCGATTGCCTGTTTTGCCCCAACGACCTGCGTATGCCCAAAAGCTATTTGCATGCCGAGCCCGCGTGCGCCCGTGCGGAGCAAAACTGCTTCGACCCGTATCTGCAGGTGAGCGCTCGTCTGACCGCGCTTTCGCAGATGGGGCATGCGACCGATAAGATTGAGCTCATTGTGCTCGGTGGCACCTGGAGCGACTATCCGGAAGGCTATCAGACATGGTTTATGTCGGAGCTTTTCCGTGCGCTCAATGACGATGCCGTCGCCGGCGTGGCGGCCAACCCCATGCTGGCGCGTCCGGGCATCAGCCGTGCCGAGGCGGGGCGTCTGCTCGACGATGCACCCGCCGATGCGCTGCCGCCGGTGGTGGCGGAGCGTCGCGAGCGCTATCGGGCTGCCGGCATTGCGATAGACGAGGCCGAGCTCGCTGCCGGCGTTGCCGACGAGCAGGAGCGTGTGGATGCTGCCGTGGGCGGCTATAACCGTGCGGTGCGTCGTTTGTACGGCCCCGGTACGCCGTGGGGCGAGGTCACCGAGTGGCAGACGGCAACGATGGAGGAGCTCGAGCGTCAGCAGCGCATCAACGAGACGGCGAAGCATCGCGTGGTGGGACTCGTTATCGAGACGCGCCCCGATGCCGTAACGCCGCAGGCGCTTACGCTCATCCGCCGCCTGGGCTGCACCAAGATCCAGATGGGTATCCAGAGCCTCGACCAGCACCTGCTCGATATCAACGAGCGTCGCATTTCGGTGGGGCAAATCGAGCGGGCGTTTTCGCTTGCGCGCCTGTTTGGCTTTAAGGTCCATGCGCATTTTATGCTTAACCTGCTGGGCGCCACGCCCGAGGGGGACAAGCGCGACTACGAGCGCTTTGTGACCGAAGGGGCCTTTATGCCCGACGAGGTCAAGGTCTACCCGTGCGCGCTCATCGAGGGCTCGCGTCTGGTGGGCTGTTACGAGCGCGGCGAGTGGCGCCCCTATACCGAGGAGGAGCTACTCGACGTGCTAGCCGATGACATCGTGGTGACGCCGCCGTTCTGCCGTATCAGCCGCATGATCCGCGATTTTAGCTCCGATGACATTATGGTGGGCAACAAGAAGCCCAACCTGCGTCAGCTCGTCGAGAACCGCCTGGCTGCTCGGGGTGACGGTGCGACGGTGCGTGAGATTCGCTATCGCGAGATCAGCACGGCGGGTGCCGACTTGGATGAGCTGACCCTTGACGAGGATGTAGCGTACGAGACGCCGGTGACGCACGAGCGCTTTTTGCAGTGGGTGACGCCGCAGGGCAAGATTGCGGGCTTTTTGCGCCTGTCGCTGCCCGACCATTCGTTTGTTGCCGCGCATGCGGACGAGTTGCCGACGACGCCGGACGAGGCGATGATTCGCGAGGTGCACGTGTACGGCATGGCGGCACGCGTGGGCGACCAGGGCCAGGCGGCGCAGCATCATGGACTGGGGCGGTCGCTGGTGGAGCGTGCGTGCGAGATTGCCCGGGATGCGGGTTATGCGCGCATCAACGTGATCAGCGCGATTGGCACACGCGAGTACTATCGCCATCTTGGATTTTATGACCATGGCCTTTATCTGCAAAAGGAGCTCTAAATGAACAAGCCGAGTGTTTCTGCCGGCGTTGTTGCCGGCGTTGCTCTGGGAGCCGCGGCGCTTGGTGCGGCCGCTGTCGCTGTTCGTGCTGCCTGTCTGCAGGTTGCGCGAACCCGCAATGGGTTGGCGCGTGTGAAACGCGTGCACGATGAGAGCGGCGATGAAGTCCGCGTATTGGTGCAAGGCGGTGTCTACCAAAGCGCGAGTTACGTCGGCGAGCGCTGGGCGGAGCCCGTCTTTGCGTATTATCGCGCGTTTGACGACGTGTTTGAGGCCGAGGATGCGATGCGTGACGTTTATGGTCACGGTATCAGCCGTATGCTTATGCTAGGTGGCGGCGGGTTTGCCTATCCCAAATATGCGCTGATGTCGCACGAGGGCCTGCGCATGGACGTTATCGAGTATGACGGAGAGATTACGCGCCTGGCGCGCCGCTGGTTCTACCTAGACGAGCTAGAGCGCGCGGCGGGCGATCGCCTGCGGGTGATAACCGCTGAGGCTCGCTCGTATCTGGGTGTGACGAGTGTGGGCCATCGTCGCTACGACGTGGTCGTGAGCGATTGCTTTGGCGGTGCCGAGCCCGTACGCGAGCTGGCGACGGTTGAGGCGTTGCGTTTAGTGCGGGGCAGCCTGAACCCCGGGGGTATCTACGTTGCCAATATCGTGAGCGCAAACGAGGGGAGCGATGTAACGTTCCTGCGCGACTGCGCTGCCACGGCACTCGAGGTATTCGCCCACGCCTGGGTGGTCCCCTGTGGCGATACAGAGTTCGGCGGCGAGGAAAACTACCTGCTCATCGCCAGCGACGGGAACCATGCCTTTGCCGAAGCCGTGCCCTTTGACGCCGACTTTCTCGGCGCCGTCCTTCACGACTAGCGCGTCTTTCTGCGACCAGTCTTTCTGGGACGGGGCTTTTTAGCTGCTTTCGGATGCCGGCTCGCTCCACATCGGGAGCAGTCAATTTGGGACGGGGCTATTTTAGCTATCCCTGCCACTAATCGGCCAAACCTTTCGCTTTACCTGCAAGGGCAGCTAAAATAGCCCCGTCCCAAATTGACTGCTCATATAGTCAGCCCCGTTTTATGCGTGGTCGCGCCAGCTGCGGACACGCTGCTTCATGCCATCTATGTCGAGCACGCCTTCGGCAAAGCCCTTACGCACGAGCTCTTCGGGAACGAACTCATCGTAACGATCAAAGTAAGGCACCTCGCCGGGATAGACGAGCTCGATGGGATCGAAGTCCTTCTCGGCCTCGGCGGCGAGTACCTCAAAGAACGTCTCTTCGTCGGCCTTCATCTTAAACTGCATAAAGTACGGGCGCGACGGGTCGAGTCCGCGAAGGCCCAGCTCCGCGGCACATTTAATCTTGAGCATGCGCTCGAGCGCCAAAAAGGCATAGCTGCCCAGCCAGGGGAAGAGCACCCAGGTGTCGCCGCCCAGGTTAATGAGTGGCCTAGTGCCCGCACCCGAAATCTCGGCCGTATGGCGAGCCTGCGCCAAGCGGGCCCGCGCGTTGCCCATAAGGTATGGATATGTCGCGTGCTCGTTGAGCGCCTTACGCATGCGCTCGAGTACATGCGTGTTGATGTCGCCGGGGCAATCGCCAAAGTAAGCCGGCACACGGCCCTTGACCTGCGTGGCAAAGACGGTATGGCGCTTCCAGTCCACTTCCTCGACAATCCAGCAGTGCCCGGCGATGGCGATGCGCTCACCGGGCGGTGGGGGATTGACGATCGTGCCCAGCTCGGCCGACTCGCTGCGGACGGTGAACTCCTCGTTTTCCTGGAACACGGCGTAGAACTTAAAATTGTTGATGATGCGCTCGCCCGCGAGGCCCACGATGAGCCCGCCGCCCTCGGTGACCTGGATATGGTCGATCTTAATGAGGTGACGCAGCAGCACGCGATAGTCATCGGCTGAGACGCGGTGGAAATAACTGAGCGTGAGCACGCGCTGGGCAAGTTCTGCCGGCGTGAGCTCTCCGGTGCTGGCAAGCGTCGACATAGTCTGGTGATAGAGCAGACTGTAGGGGAGTCGATCGAGCTCGGGCGGCTCGACCCACTTTTCCTCGCGATAGAGTTGTACGAGTGCGATGCCCTGCAGGAGCTTCCACGGAATGGTTTCGGGCATCATCGTACGCGGCTCGGGCTCTTCCTCGCGCATGACAAACCACATCTCGGGCGGAAGGTCGCGGCGTCCCGTGCGGCCCATTCGCTGCAAAAAGGAACTGACGGTAAATGGCGCATCGATCTGAAATGCACGCTCCAGACGGCCGATATCGATGCCAAGCTCAAGCGTAGAGGTGGTGACGGTCGTCTGTGCCTGCTCCTCATCGCGCATGAGCTCTTCTGCCGTCTCGCGCAACGATGCCGAAAGGTTGCCGTGATGGATGAGGAAACGGTCAGGCTCGTGTCGGCTCACGCAGTAGCTGCGCAGCATGGAACATACGGCCTCTGCCTCCTCGCGCGAGTTGGCAAAGACCAGACACTTGCGCCCGCGGGTGTGTTCGAAGATATAGCCCATGCCGGGATCGGCGTTGTCGGGTGCGGTGTCGGTGGGGTTGAGGAGCGCTTGCTCGGCGGCCCGGGGGATGTCGACTTCGCCCTCGGGGGCCGAGGAAGCTTGGCGGTCCTTGGGAGCGGCCTTGCCCCGTGCTCGCTCACGACGTTGACGGCGCTCCTCCTGTGTGGGCTGTCCGCTGTGGCTCGTGCCTTGGGTGTCGGCCGGCATCGCCGTGGGTGCCGCTGCCTCAATGCGCTCGGAGGCAAGCACTTCGGCCTCTTGAGGACCCATGCTCTCGAACCCCCGCTGCTGTGCCTGGGGACCCGAGTTGTAGAAGTGCTCCATGGAGATGCGCCATACGCGGCGCGGTTCCTCAAAACGAGGGATAACGCAGTCACGTCCCGTTCCCTGTGAGAGAAAAGCGCCCGTGCGCTCGGGGTCGCCGATGGTGGCCGAAAGGCCAATGCGTCGAGGCTGCACGCCGGCCATGCGCGAGAGTCGCTCGATAAGGCAGAGCGTCTGCCCGCCACGGTCGCCGCGCATGAGCGAGTGGACCTCGTCGATGACCACATAGCGCAGGTCGCAAAACATGCGCGGGATCGCCATGTGCTTATGGATCAGGAGCGCCTCGAGTGACTCGGGCGTAATCTGCAAGATGCCGCTCGGCTTTTTGATGAGCTTAGCCTTGTGCGACTGCGAGACATCGCCATGCCAGTGCCAGACAGGGATATCGGCCTCTTCGCAAAGGTCGTTAAGGCGGACGAACTGATCATTGATGAGCGCCTTGAGGGGACCGATGTAGAGGGCGCCCACGCTCGCGGGCGGCTTCTCCCAAAACTCGGTCAGGATGGGAAAGAAGGCCGCCTCGGTTTTGCCGGAAGCCGTGGATGCCGTCAGGAGCACATTGTCTTGTGTGTTAAAGATGGCATCTGCCGCCGCAACCTGAATGGAGCGGAGACTCTCCCAATCGTGGGAGTAGATGAAGTCTTGGATAAACGGGGCGTAGCGGTCAAAGGCGTTCACGGGGCCTCTTTCAAAAGCGAATCTCTCAACGCGGCGGGCAGTGGCTTGCTGCATGACTGCTTCAATGTTTGCCCAGATAAAACCTGCCAAAATAAACCTGTCCCTTTTTGGCAGGTTAGATGGCGAATTCGGCGAAGTTGCGGTCGGCGCCTGCGGTGCCGGTGTCGTCTGTTGCGGCTGCTGGTGCGTCACCGCCGACGCTTTGCAGCAGCTCGGCCACGTTGGCGTCGGGGTTTTGGCATAGGATGTCGAGCAGCTCGATAAAGTCACGAATGACTTCGCGCGGCGTCAGATGCGTGTCGGCTCCCACGCGACCGAACTCAATCTTGAGGAAGTCCACCAGGTCGCTCTCGGTAAGCGTGGGCGTCCAGCCAAAGTAGCCGGCGTGAATTTGCATGAGTTTTTCGATCAGCACCAGCAACTCTTCGTAGGTGAGTGGCTGCAGACGGATGATGGGCGCGAGCATGTCCTTAAGGTCCTCGCGTGCAAAGCGGCCCTGAGCGAGTCGGCTGCGCAGGGCCTCGTAGGAGAACACACCGCGGCGGCGGTCTTCGATGGAGGTTGGCGTGCCGCCCATGATCATGCCCAGGTACTGCGCCTTGCCCTGGAGCGTGTCGTTGTACATGGTCAGGATCTTCTCGTAGTTGTATTGGCGCGTGATCGCGTTGGGAATCTTATACAGATTCACGAGTTCGTCGATGAGCACCAGCATGCCCTTGTAGCCGCTGCAGACCAAAAAGCGCGCAATGAGCTTAACGTAGTCGTACCAGTCGTCATCGCTGATGATGGTCGAGGAACCCAGTTCGGCGCGAGCCTCGCTCTTGGTGCGGTATTCGCCGCGGATCCATTTGGTTATGCGGCTCATGGCCTCTTCATCGCCCTCGGATACGGCCGTGCGGTAGCGGCGGAGCATGCGGGCGAAGTCGAAGCCGTGGACCATCTCCTCGAGCGGGGCCAGTTGGGCATTGACGACCGACTCGTCGACGTCGGCACACGAGGCGACCCAGCGATCCAGAATAAGGTTGAGCGCACCGCCCTCGGGGCGCGTCTTGGTCGATATGTTGCGGATGAGCTCACGGTAGGTGGCAAGGCCCTGCCCCTGACCGCCCTGCAGGCGGCGCTCGGGCGACAGGTCGGCATCGGCGACGACGAACCCCTCGCCCATGGCGTGCGTGCGGATGGTCTGGAGCAAAAAGCTCTTGCCTGCGCCGTAGCGACCGACCAGAAACCGGAAGCTCGCGCCACCGTCGGCGATGAGACTCAAATCGGTGAGCAGGGCGCGGATCTCGACCTCGCGCCCTACGGTGATATAGGGAAGGCCGATGCGCGGGACCACACCGCCCTTGAGCGAGTTGAGAATGACGGCAGCGACGCGCTTGGGCACGCGGGGTGCTGCGGATGCGGTATCACTCATGGTCTAGGTATCCTCTCACGTCTGCTTCGTAATCCTCGATAATTTGCGGTCCTGCCGCGCCGAACTCGATAACGGTGTCTCCCACCAGGTCAAAGAGCGTCTCATTGATGCTGTCGACGAGCATATCCTCGCTCTGGCCCGACCTCTCCACTGCTGATGTCGCTTGCGCTGTGTTTTGCTCGAGGAGCGCGCGAAGAAAGGCATCTTCGGCGGGCGCGAGTTTGTTCGTAGCTTCGGCAGACGCGGGCGTTACGGGTGCGGGCGCAGACACGAGGAGCGGTGCCATGACGCCAAACTCTTCGGCGGCGACAGTCGGCTTGTCGGGTTCGTCTTGCTGAATGGTCATCTCGCCAGGTTCGGCAGTCATGCCGGGCGCAGGCTCGCGGCCCGGCTGCTCGATAAGCGTTGCCTCGGCTTCCACGGGCGTGCCGTCCTCGCGCTCCTCATCAATCAAAAGCGCTTCACGCGTTTGCGCGGCGGCGCTCCGAATGTGCCCCAGCTGGCTCAAATCGATATCGATCTTGACGGGCTGGTGTGCGGCATCCCACGAAAGCCATGCCACGATCTCGTCATCGATGATTTTGGCCAGATATTTGGGGACCTTCTCCTCCTTCAGGGGGTGGGCGGGAGCTAGGGCCAGGCGCAGACGTTGGTCGCAGGCGCGCATCATCTCACCAAGCTTGCTGCTCTTTTGCCTGCTGCCGTGAATTCGCATGCATTCCCAAAAACCGTTTTGGCAGCGGTAGATATGGATGGGGTCAAGACGGTATTCGCAGTCCTCGTGGCGCTCGGGCGCAAAGAACACGGCCGAGGCAAACATGGTATAGGGCATGGCCGTCTCCTCCCCAAACAAGCTCGCCACGATACCGGTCTTTCGATGCGTGTCATAGTAGCGCGCCATGCGGACGTACACGGCACATGCCACGTGGCGTAGGTCGCGATGGTGGCTGCGATCGAGTCTAGAGTTATCGAGGTTATACGTGGAGAGGGCGTTGATAGCGGCCATGAGTCGCTCCTCGCCCGCCTCGTCGGGCGGGAGGGGGAGCGTAGGCTCGGAGGTCTTGCGACGCGCAGGCGGCAGATCCGGCGGCGTCGGTGCAGGTGCAAGGTCTCGAGCTGCGCGCCGCAGCTCGATAAGGGCGTTATCGAACATGACGGTTTTAGAGTCGCGAAGCAGTTTGGGGTCGAGCCCGTGGAAAACGGCGTAATCTTGCAACCACACGCGTGCAAACCGGTCGATGCCGGGCTCGAAGGCACGATAGGCGTTCCAAAAGGCCTTGATCTTGCTAAAGCCATCGAGTGGGTCATCTACGCCAATGCCGCAGATCAGCTCATAGAGATACAGGAAGGCAAAGGACGTAGACGTTTCCTCGACAGTTCCGCGGCGCACTTGGGCACGCCAGGTAAAGTAGCCGCGCAACTGTCGATCGCTCATGGCATTGTAGGTGGGAAAGTACGACTTAAAGGTGCCGTTGTAGGGACAATCGTCCTCGAAGTCGGCCATCAGCAGGCCTTGGCGGTAAAAGAGCTCCGCCTCCGATAGCCAACGTCCCGTGCCGCCTTTGGGATCATCTTGCCAGCGCGATATCTCGCGCATCTTGCGGTACTGGTCGGGGAGGAAGTTCTGCATCTGTCGACCGGTCTTGAGAATCGGCTCGTCAGCATAGATTTCGTTTGAGAAGCGGGCGGACTGATGGGTCCGGGCCTCGGCCATAATGCGCTCGATGAGCATCTTGACGTCCTGGTCGGCCACCGCTTCTCCTCTCCTAACGCAGCTTCGGTGACCTCATATCATAGCACAGCATCAAACAGGTGTTCGAGAAACCGCCACGTAGATAGATTTAGAACAAGAGGGCGTAGATGACCGCCACGACGACGGAGGGGAGCATGTTGGCCGTGCGGAAGGTCTGAGGTCGAATAAGGTTAACCCCAACACAGAAGATGAGCATAGAGCCCACAAGCGAAAGGTTGTCGAGGGCTGCGGTGGTCATGATGGGGGAGAGTGAGCCGGCAAAAAGCGTGATCGTGCCCTGGAATACGGCAACGGGCAGGGCCGAGAAGATGCAGCCGCGGCCAAGCGAGGCCGTCATGGTGCAGACGATGATGCAGTCCAGCGCGCCCTTCAGGGCAAGCGTGGACCAGTCGCCGAGCAGACCGTCCTGAATCGATCCTACGATGGCCATGGCACCGATACACACGGTGAGCGATGCCGAGACAAAGGCGTTGGTGAACTCGTTGTCGCCTTCGCTGCCGGTTTTGCGCTTGAGCCATTCGCCGAGGTTCTCGATGGCGGCCTCCAGGTTGATGGCCTCGCCGATGAGCGAACCGAGGGCAAATGAGACGATAAGCATGGTGGTGCCGGTGGTCGCCAACGCCTCTCCATCGATAACGAGCATCTTTTGCATGGTGCCGCCCAAGCCGATAAACAGAACACACAACCCCGACGCCTTCATGAGCGTGTCTTGGATGCGAGGCGTAATGAAGCGCCCACCCATAAGGCCAAGCAGACCGCCCGCGATCAAAAGCGCGACGTTGATGATCGTTCCTAAACCCGGCATGAACCCTCCTGTAATTGATGCCAACGCGGCAATCGTAGCAGAACGGGGAGGGGGCGCTCAGTATCCGAGCCAAGCGGCGGTTAGCGGTCTAGGACAGGATGGGGCTAAAGTCGAAGCGCAGCGTCATGAGGTGCTGTGGGGATTCGATGGCTGCGGCAATGATGTCGGCATCTCGTGCGCGATCGAACCCTTCAAGTTCCATTTGATAGGGGACGTCTTCTTGGATACCGATGCGACGAGGGACCAAAAGCTTGGTTCCGTCGAATTCTTCGGTTCGCGTTCCGTCTGCTGCAACGGAATAAAGGTGTAACTTGGCGGTCGTTGTGGCATCAAGTGCCGAGATAGCTTGGATATCGTTCGATGCGCTCTTTGCTCCCACTGCTGTAAGTGCCGTAGGCGCGACGACTTCGCCCGAAGGCAAAAAGACGAGCTCGACGGTGCTGGGGAATGCGATGAGGATATTTTTGCGGCGGGGCGCATTGGCAGCGACTGGCTTAATGCTTGCAGCATCGACGGTTTCCGTGTGGTCGAGCGCGACCATCATGCAACAGTTGCCTTCGTCGACACCTGGGGGAGCGGCAAAGTCCAGGCCGTCTTTCGGTTGGGAATCGCCTAGTTCGGTGGCGTTGCCGCTTGGCTTCTCGAGAGGAACCGCAGCGTTGTCTTCTGATGATGCATCGTCAACATGTGCCGGTGCGTCTGCGACCTCGTCTTTGGGGGATTTGTCATTATCGCTCGATATAGGAGCGGCAATCTCGACGGATCCCACTCCGTGCCATGTCATTTGGAGCAGCGCCGGATCGGCGAGAATGCGCTGCACGCCCGGCTCCTGGGCATCGATATTGATGGGGGCGGGTTCTGATCCGCGCGTGAGGTTAAGCGAGCCCTTCTGCCTGGTGCTTTGAGCCTTTTGGTCGTCCGCGTCGCCAGCGTAGAACAGCAAAGGCGCATCTCCCGTTGCGATGGCTTCGGTGTCCGCCTTGGTCAGCCGCAGCGACGCCGTAAAGGAGATGATGGGCTGCGCGCCATCGACATTCGAGGGAACGCAGCCCAGGCATACACCCCCTTCTTCTTCATGGGCCGCGCTGTCGAAGACGACCTTTGCCCCGTTCGCCGAGTCATCGACCGAGGCAATATCGATGCGCAGCTCTAAGTCGCATGGGTCGCTATCGGCGTCGACTGCAGCCGATTTCCATGTGCAGATGGCGCAACCTGTCTGGGGGCCGTTCTCCTTGTCCGGTCGCTTGATATCCACGACTATCGAGTCGACCGTATTGCGGTGAAGGCATCCCGAGGTTCGGACCGTGGCATGTGCGAGCGAAAAACGTTGGCAGGCGACGATACCCGACGAATTCGACGCGGGGTTCAGAGCTTGCGGTAAGGAGCTTGCCGTGGCGGGCGTCGCCCAAGCGGCGAGAGGCGTACCGCTCGCCAGTGCGCTGCAGAGCGCGGCGACGGGCAAAAGGTTTTTGGGTGCCATGGTTCTCCTATCTATTCCGCGTACTCCGGTCGTGCTTGGCTATTGGTTGCGTTTGATGTGCAGGCCAAGGCACGTCAGTCCTGCTCCCACCGTGGCGACGCCTACCGCAATGAGTTGCCGGGTGTCGCTCGTCTGGACGAGCGGCTCGTGACGGCTGCCGCGATTAAGGCCCGAAAGATCGACGGTCACTTCTGTGGCCGCCTGCGCTTGCTCTTGTTGAGCAAAGGCCATTGTGGGTGCGGACGCCAAGATGCCGACGATGGCGGCCAGTGCAATCGCCTTAGGACGTGGCGTGCGCACCGGGCTCGACCGTCCAGGTGATGCTTGCCACTTGATCTCCCGTACCGGTGGCGTGGTAGATGTCACGCGTGACGCGGGCGACGTGGCCACTCACATTGAGCCTAATTTTGTCCGTTCCGTCGGCAATGTCCTTGTACTTCATGTCGAAGCTTGCGTCTTTGGAAAGATCGAGGCCCGTAGTCTGAGTCGCCGAGCTGGCATCCTTTTCTGCGTTATCGGGGCCAACCTTAAAATCGATGGAGTTCTGGGCCGAGCCCGTCTTTGCGTCTGCAACGATTGTCCAGTCGTTCTGGGCCGTGACCTTCATGTTGGTGACGTGGATGCCATATGCCGAGAGGTTGTCGATGGTAATCGTCTTGTCGGAGGGTCCTACAAGCGTTCCGTCGGCTTTGGCGGCAAAGGGGATGACCGTTGGCGCCTTAAACGAAACATTGCTAATGTCGGCCTTCACCGTCACATCGGTGGTTCCAACGCGCACCTCTGCCATGGCCGCCGTTGGCGCGGCGCCCATCGCAAGTGCGAGCGTAAGCCCTGCGCCCACGGCGAGTGCCCTGGCTCCGCTCAGGTTCATGGGTGTGTTCATAATCGATCCTTTCTGCTCGTCACGGACTGTTTCCGTGATGGTTGGACGAATGGGGACAGGGTGCTGCCCCTGCGAGCGCGTCGGCCACTAGCCTTCTGCCTGTGCCACCCGCACTTTGACGCGCGTCGGATTGCCGTGGGTGTCGTAGGTCTTGGCATCGAGTGCCTGAATCTCGATATATGCCTCGCCTTCTTGGATATCGCCGGCGGGGCAGGTCTCAACCGTCTTGCCGGCTTCGACCACACCGGACTCATAGATGGTCTCGTCGTTTTGAATCACGCGGAAGCGCTGGGGAAACTTATTGTCTTGGACGTTTTGCACGTTGACGCGCAACTTGCCGCCTTCCTGCAACTGTGCGACCGGCGCGACCGAGATCGTCATCATGTTGTCGCGGACGATGGCGTCGAGCTCATCCTGGATTTCTTGGCGCGATTTACCTTCTGCCGTCGTGACTGAGGCGCCCGCTTCGGGCACGGGCTGCGACTGCCAGGCGTATAGCCCTACGGCGATGAGGGCGCAGACGACAGCCAGGCAGACAACGACGAGTTTCTTGCGACGCCCCAGTCCTGCAAGGCGGGGCGGCTTCTTCGCACTCATGCGGCGTCCTTGGTGGTGTAGACACGTGCGAACGTGGACGGGTCCGCTCCAAAGAGCATGTGAAGCATCAGGCGGCGCGAGTAGATGAGCTCGTCGAAGTCGTGAGGGAGCTCGATGTTGTGGATACGCGCGATGTGGTGGGCGAGCGCCGAGAACGACTCGGGGTCGCAGATCACATCGGTGGTGACGTGGTAGACCTCCGTACCTGGAAATGCATCTTCGTCGAAAGGCAAGAGATAGGGGTCGTCATCGACTTCGATGGCGAAACCGTATTGGGGCCAGTAATATGCCATGGAAACCTCCCTGCTCTGGGGCCAAAACTCCTATTGGTTTGGCTGTCGATGCCGACCGTATCAGCCGCAACTTGCCCAATAACTAACCAATTGCTTGACGAGCCGATATCTCCGCAGGTAAAAGCATGTGAAAAAAATCTCAACTATTTTTGACTGATAAATGCACATGTTGTGGCTGCGCGGCAACGTGTGGCAAAAGCGTCGCTTGTCTCGAAAATTCCACCGTTCGCCGAATTGCGCGAACGTTAAAAACGTCAATTATGGAGACGGTCTCGAACATGTCGGTGAAACGATGCGGTAACATTTCCCTGCAAACACTGTAGTTAGCTAAAGGGGGAGTTCGCGTGTCTGCAACCATCAAACCCTTCACCGACGAGTTCGAAGAGTATGGTCGCGATGAGTCTCGCACATCGGGCGAGGCCTCGAGCATCTCGTTTCCGACAACGGAGGACGAGGTCCGCGCCATTATGGAAAAGCTCCATGCCGAGCGTGTCCCGGTGACGGTTCAGGGCGCCCGGACCGGTCTTGCCGCCGGCGCCGTGCCTCATGGCGGTCACATTCTCAATACTTCCCGCATGAATCGCTACCTAGGCATTCGCCGCGATGAGCAGGGCCGCTTTCTTCTGCGCGTGGCGCCCGGCGTCGTGCTGTCTGAACTGCGCAAGCAACTGGGCAAGAAAGTGCTGCCGACTGCCGGCTGGGACCAGGCATCGCTTGAGGCCTACGAGGAGTTCCAGGAAGCTCCCGAGCAATTCTTTCCTACCGATCCCACCGAGGCATCTGCCTGCCTGGGCGGTATGGCGGCATGCAACGCTTCCGGCGCCCGTAGCTACGCTTACGGCCCCATGCGCCCTCACGTCACGGGCCTTCATGTCGTGCTGACCGATGGCGACCTGCTCGAGCTTCACCGTGGCGAGGTTTTTGCACAGGGTCGTCGCCTTTCGCTCGTCACGGTGCAGGGCCGCACGCTCGAGCTCGACCTTCCCGACTACACCATGCCCAAGACCAAGAATGCTTCGGGCTATTTCGTTGCTGACGATATGGATGCCATCGATCTGTTTATCGGTGCGTGTGGCACACTCGGCGTCATCACCGAGCTCGAGATTGCCCTGCAGGCGGCGCCTGCGGTCGTTTGGGGCGTGAGCTGCTTCTTTGACAGCGAAGACAAGGCCGTGTCCTTCACCGATTCTGTACGTCCCGTCCTGTCCCACGCGGCTGCCATCGAATATTTCGATGCGGGCGCCCTGGATATCCTGCGTCGTCAGCGCGAGCAGTCGACCGCGTTCGCCTCGCTGCCGGCGCTCGACAAAGACGCCAAGGTCTGTGTCTACGTGGAGCTCGACTGCGACGACGAAGCCCAGGCGACTGAGGAGCTGTATCACTTGGGGTGGGTACTGGAGCTTGCGGGCGGCAGCGACGATGCGACATGGGTCGCGCGCACCGAGGTCGATCGCGAGTGTCAGCGATTCTTCCGCCATGCGGTGCCCGAGAGCGTCAACATGCTCATCGACGAGCGTCGCCGCACGGACCCCACCATTACCAAGCTGGGGTCGGATATGTCGGTGCCCAACGCACACTTGGCCGATGTCATCGCCCTTTATCGCCGCACGTTGGCCGAAAGTGGGCTTGAATCTGCCGCCTGGGGGCACATCGGTAACAACCATCTGCATGTGAACATTCTGCCGCGCGATGCGCAGGATTACCGCCGCGGCGAAGAGCTCTTTGCCCAGTGGGCTTCCGAGGTCACGGCCATGGGCGGCGCCGTCTCCGCCGAACACGGCGTCGGCAAGATCAAGGCGGGCTTCTTGGAGACGATGTACGGTCACGAGGCCATGGTCGAGTCGGCGCGGCTCAAGCTCCAGCTCGATCCTGCCGGGCAGTTGGGCCGCGGTAACCTGTTTTCGGAGAAGCTCTTGGATGAGCTCGTCCAGAAAGGGGGCGCGTGAAGATGAGCGATTTCCATATGGTGGTGTGCGTCAAGGCGGTGCCGGGCAGCACCGAGGTCAAGATGGACCCCAAGACCAATACCATCGTGCGCGATGGCAAGCAGGCGGTCATTAATCCCTTTGATGCGAGCGCTTTGGAATGCGCGCTGGCGCTGAAGGACGACTTTATCGGCTTTGGCATGGACGTGCGCGTAACGGTGGTGTCGATGGGCATCCCCGTGACTGAATCGCTATTGCGCGACTGCATCGCCCGAGGCGCCGATGACGCACTGCTGCTAACCGATCGCGCCTTTGCAGGTGCCGATACCCTGGCAACCACCTATGCCCTCAAGTGCGGCATCGAGGCGCTCGACGAGGACTTCGACCTGCTCATCTGCGGCAAGATGGCGGTGGACGGCGATACGGCCCAGATTGGTCCCGAGCTTGCCGGTGCCTTCGAGATTCCCTGCGTGACCGACGTGAGCTGCGTGCAGAGTGCGGGCTTTACGACCTGTGGTTCACTGGCGCTTGTTCACGGCTGCGATGCCGGCGAGGAGACGGTCTATCTTGAGATGCCGTGCGCGATGACGACTGCCAAGGAGATTGGCCAACTGCGTATGCCGAGTATCGCCGGCATTCGTGCGGCCGAGGAGGCGGACGTGCGCGTGGTCAACGCTGCCGACGTGAACGCCGACCCCGCGCGCTGCGGTCTTGCCGGCTCGCCGACACAGGTCGTGCGATCGTTTGTGCCCGACCGCGACCAAACGTGCGAGGCCGTTGACGGAACGGCGTCCGAGCAGGCGGCGAAACTTGCCAAGATTATCGAGGGGATGGCATAGATGAGCGGACTGATTATCGATAGCGAAGCCTGTATCGGCTGTGGTCGCTGCGTTCGCGCCTGTGCCTCGGGCGGCATCGTAGTGGAAGGCGAGCGGCCCAACCGTTGCGCCCGCGTAACCGACGGCTGCATCCTATGCGGCGGGTGCGTCGACGCTTGCCCCGTCAATGCTATTTCGATCGAGCGCGACGAGGCCGCCGGCGCGGTTGACCTCGATGCATATCGAGACATTTGGGTATTCGCGCAGACCGACGAGCACGATACGGTGGCTCCCGTTGCCTTCGAGCTCATGGGCAAGGGCCGCGAGCTTGCGGATACACGCGGCTGTCGCCTGGTGGCGCTGGTCGGCATGGGCCCCGAGGGTTCTCTCGGTGACCTGGAGCATCTGGTTTGCGCCGGTGCAGACGAGGTCCTGATCTGTCGCGACGAGCGTCTGCGCCAGAACGATGCGGAGGTCTACGCTCGCCTCATCTGCGATTTGGTGGCAGAGCGCAAGCCCGAGGCCATTCTGTACGGAGCGACCGCCTTTGGCCGCGAACTGGCACCCGGCGTTGCCGTGCGTTTGCAGACGGGCCTTACAGCTGACTGCACCGTGCTTTCGATGGATACGGAGACGGGGCTGCTGCAACAGACGCGTCCGGCGTTTGGCGGCAACCTGATGGCCACCATCGTCTGCCCCAATCATCGTCCCCAGATGGCAACGGTGCGCCCCGGCATCTTTAAGGCGCCCGACTTTGACTACGGCCGCTCCGGCACGATCACCCAGATAGCACTTGCGGATGATGCTAAGGCTCGTGTCGAGATCTCGATTCCCGCCGAGGAGTGGGGACAGCAGGCTTCAATCGCCGATGCCGAGCGCCTGGTCGTGGTAGGTCGCGGCATTGGTTCCAAGAAAAACCTGCCGCTGATGCGAAGGCTCGCCGAGGCTCTGGGAGCCGAGCTTGGCTGCACGCGACCCGTCGTGGAGGCCGGCTGGTTGGAGTATCGCCATCAGATTGGCCAGACGGGCGTATCGGTTTCGCCCAAGATGCTTGTGAGTATCGGTGTTTCGGGCGCCATCCAGCATCTTGCCGGCATCGGTGGGGCGGAATGCATTATCGCCATCAACGAGGACCCGGATGCCCCCATCTTTGGTGCTGCCCAGTACAAGGTTGTCGGTGATGCCGTCGAGGTCGTCGAGGAGCTGCTAGCCCAGCTTGAGCGCTAGGCGCGCGCCAGCCAGTCGCGCATCTCTTCCCTAAGACGGCTCCAGGTTGCCTGTGTGTCGGGGTCGGTAAAGGGCTGCGTAATACCAAAGGGCGCGTCGAGCAGGCGGTAGATATCGCCCTGCTCGCGCGCCAGCGCGCGGCTCGCCGGATAGACGAGCTCAAACATAAAGCAGATGAGTCCTACCAGGTAGTCCGCGGGCTCGTCGCGTTCATCACGTGCGACGCAGCGGTGCTCGTCAAAGGCGGCCAACGTCGGCGCCGAGAAGTGGCTGGCGAGAAATGCGTCCTCATCCACCTTGAGGATGGTGTCGACGGTGCTGTCGGCGATGGTGCGCATAATGTCGATTTTGTCGCCATCGCGCACGATATCGCAGAAGCACCGTGTACGCTCGTCGAGTTGTGCCGGCAGGCGAAAGTCACTGTGATAGGCGATGCTCGCGCGGATGAGCTCGTCTTCTGCCGGGCTGTCGATAAAGTCGCGGATACTTGTTGCCGCGGGCGCGTCTGCAGGGTTTTTGCCAAAGAGGACCTCGAGGCCCAACTTCGCATGGCTCATGCTCTCGGCATCCTTAAACGTGTCCCAGCGTCGCAGCTGCTCAAAGCGGCCCATATCGTGCAACAGCCCACAAAGCCACGCCAGGTCAATGTCCTGCGGTGCCCAGTCCTGCTTGCGTGCCACGGCATCGCATGCCTCGGCAACGTGGTACGTATGCTCGATTTTGAGCGCGATACGCGGATTGGCGGCATCGTAGGCATCGGTGTAGGTCCTGAAGGCCGCGATTGCCCCCGTTCGATCGACAGCTGTCATAACGACTTCCTAAAAAGCTATGTCTTTCTGTGTCTTTCGATCCGGTGGCAATTGTAGGTGAACTCGGTTGCCGCCGGGCGATGATTCTGCCATGTCGTCGAATGCGGCTCGGAAAGCTTGTCGGGACGAGGAACGCTATGGTGCTCAAAATCGTTAAAACCGTCTGGCCGGTGATGCTTACCAATGTTGCGATAGGCGCGCCGTTGTCGATGTTCCCACCGCTATTGCGGGTTTTGTCTGCACATCGCTCTTTATTTGCCTGCTCTTTTCGCAGCGGCTGTCGGCGTCGTTGCGGTGGCAATCAAGACAAAGTCGATGCTGTGGTGCTGCGTCTCGGGTATCGGGCTCTATATCGTTTTGAGCCTCGTATAGGAGTGGGGTGCGTTTGCCGTCCGGGCCCCACGAATCGGATTTCTCACCGAGCCGGTCTGCTTCTTCTGGTACCATGGTCAAACTTTACTGTAGCAAAGCATGACGTGGGCTTTTGTTCTGCGTCGGCGGAAATGGGGGTTTCATGGCACAGGAAGCGATCGCCAACGAGCAAAAGAAATTCAAAGTACCGCGCATTCCGGGTGACATCATGATCTACCCGATGATCGTCGGCCTTTTGCTCAATACCTTCTGCCCGCAGGTCTTCGAGATCGGCGGCTTCTTTACCGCCGCCTGCCGCGGCGGTTCCAATACCATCGTCGCCGCGATCCTGTTGTTCGTGGGTGCCGGCATCAGCTTTAAGTCCACGCCGGGTGCCATCAAGACCGGCATCGTCGTACTGATTCCTAAGCTTGTGGTGGCAGCCGTGCTGGGCTTGAGCGTTGCGTATTTCTTTAATGACAACTTTTTGGGCCTGAGCTCGGTTTCCATCATCGGCGGCATTACGTTTTGCAACATGGCGCTCTACACGGGCATCATGGGCGAGTTTGGCGACGAGTCCGAGCAGGGCGCCGTGGGCATCCTGTTCTTCACGGCGGGCCCTGCGGTTACCATGATCATTCTTGGTGTCTCTGGTCTTGCCAACATTCCCGTTGGCACCATCATCGGTTCCATCCTGCCGCTCGTGATTGGCATGGTTTTGGGCAACCTCTTCCCGTTCATCAAGAACCTGCTGGTTCCCGGCACCAATCCTGCGATCGCCGTCATCGGATTTCAGCTCGGTGCGTCTATGAGCCTGTCGAGCTTTATCACCGGCGGCATTTCCGGCATCTTGCTGGGCCTTGTCACGTTGTTTGTCGTCGGTCCCATCACCTTTGCGTTCGAGCGCCTGTGCGGCGGTAACGGCAAAGCCGCCGTGGCTTGTTCCACCATCGCCGGCACGGCTATGACCACGCCGGTTGCTCTTGCCGAGGTCGCGCCGCGCTATGCCGAGCTTGCGCCCACCGCATACGCTCAGATCGCCACCGCCGTCATCATCACGGCAATCATGGCTCCGATTCTGACCGGTTGGGTCGATAAGAAGTTCTACCAGGGCAAGGAAGACCTGTCGCCCGCCGGTGTCGAGGCCATCGAGGAAGCCGTCGCGGCCGACATCGATGGCGAGTAGCCATCGGCGCCCATCAATGATGCTGGCGTGCAACTCGCGCCGTGAGAGCGCCCGGGCGCTCTGGTATTATTCCCTTATTCCCCTCTGGATTGGGGGAGTTATGGTGATGCGTGCGGCTCGGAGAAGCGCTGTCGGTTTGATGATGGGGAGATGGGCCTGGTGGTCAAGGCGCTCAAGATTGAGATATTCCTGCTAAGCATGATTGTTCTTATCGGGCTTGCCGTGCGGAGTCGTCGCTCCTTGTTCTCGAGCACCCAGCAGCTATTGTTTAGCATGCTTGGCTACACCTCTGCCGCGTACATATTATTCGATATGATCTGGGTGCTATTGGATGGTGTGGACGGCACGTTGGGCATTGCTGTCAACTGGATTTCCAACGCGGTTTCGTTTTCGCTCTTTGCCATCGTGTGTCTCATTTGGTTTATCTATTCCGAGACGGTGCAGGGTTCTCGCCTTTTGGCCTCGCGCTATAGGGTGGTGCTTGTAGCGTCGCCTACGGTTCTGGTGGTCGTGCTGGCGTTTACCAGTTACTGGACGCACGCCCTGTTCTATATCGATTCGCAGGGCGTGTATAGTCGCGGCTCTGCTTATATGATCCAGCCCATTGTCAGCTACTGTTACGTTATACATACGTCCCTACATGCGTTTGTGCAATCTCGCAGGGTCGAGAGCCTGCAGACGAAGACCATCTATCGAACCTTGGCATTTTTCGCCATTCCGGCCCTGGTGGGCGGTACCTTTCAGGTTGTATACTCGTTGCCCGGCCTTTGTGTCGGCATAATGATTAGCATATTGCTGCTCTACATTGTCTTCCAGGAGCAGCTCATCTCGACCGACCCGTTGACTGGCCTCAACAATCGCAACCGTTTTGAGACCTATATACTGTCGCTCTTCTCAAATGTGGATCAGGCCAAAGACGTGTATCTGCTTGTGATGGACGCCGACGGCTTTAAGCAGATTAACGACCGCTATGGACATGTGGAGGGCGACCATGCTCTTCAGGTCATATCCGCTGCGCTCAAAGAAGTCTGCTCGGCGTCTGGTAGCTTTATCGCGCGTTATGGCGGCGATGAGTTCGTGGTGCTTCAAAAGGCGATAGCGGAGCAGGATATCTTGCATCTGTGCGCGGCAATCAACGACGAGCTCGCGCGCGCCGAGGTTCCGTATCTGTTGCGGATGTCCATCGGCTACGCACGGGTTGGTGATGGCGTCGATACCTGGCAAGACTTGCTCCGTGCTGCCGACGCGGAGCTCTACCGCGTAAAGCGCGAGAAGAAGAAAGTCGGCGTCCAGATACGCTAAAAAAGGGGGCGCACGACCGTTGCGATGGTCGTGCGCCCCTTCTGCGCTTTCGGGGACTAGTATCGGCTGTCGAAGATGCGCCTCGTCTTTTTCTCGGAGCGCGGCAGCTCACCAGGCGCGGCGTGGCATTGCCATGGTTTTCGATGGGGTTAAACGCGTCTGCGGCCTTGCCGCTGGAGTAGGCGTCTGCAATCTGCGGCAGGCGCTCGTTAACCTCGCCATGGGCGGCAAACGAACGGCGCGGGAAGATAACCCATTTGGGATCCTTCTCAAAGGTGCCAGCGGGATGTGCGACGGTATGCTCGGGTACCTCCAAATAGGTTGAGGCGTGACATACGCGGGTGGTGGGGCGCACGATAACGGGCGTATGGTAGCGCTCCGAGATTTCAAATGCCTCTTGCATCATCGCGTAACCCTGCTCCAGATTTTGCGGATCGAGCACGGGGATCTTCGCAAATGCGGCAAAGCGGCGCGTATCCGGCTCGGTTTGAGAGGAGATGGGGCCGGGATCATCGGCAACAAACAGCACCAGACCGCCCTTGATGCCCACGTAGTTGAGGCTCATGAGCGGGTCGGAGGCAACGTTTAGTCCGACTTGTTTGCAGGTAAAAAGGCAGCGCGCTCCTGCATACGATGCACCTGCCAGCACCTCGAGCGCGGCTTTTTCGTTAGTCGACCACTCGACGTGGACACCCTCGGCACTACCTTGGGCCTTGAGTTTGGCAACTGTCTCGACAAGTTCCGTCGACGGCGTGCCCGGGTAACCGGCGACCACGCGAACGCCCGCCGCAAGCGCGGCATACGCAAAGGCCTGGTTTCCCATAACCAGTTTCTTATGCATCTGTATCCCCTCGATGTCGCCGGCGCGTTACGGCAAGACGGCGTCTGCCGCCGCGACTCGGTACGAAATCAACGAGATACAATGTACTCCATTAAGCTAAAGTGAGAGCTGCCTTTTTCCAAACGGGGTGGTTTGTTAGGCCTTTTTAGGTTTGTTGACAATGATGATGCCACTGCAGACCAAGAGCAGGGCCACAATTACGGTAACGGGGCTCGTGCCAGCGCCCTCTCCGAGCAACAACGCGCTCAACAGCACGCCAAAGACCGGGTTCATAAAGCCAAAGACCGAAACGCGGCTAACGGGGTTGACGGCGAGTAGGCGGGACCACAGCGAGTACGCGACGGCGGAAATGAGCGCCATATAAATGATGAGCGCGATGGCGGGGGCGATTTCGGTGGGGAATAGCGCGCCGCCCATCAAAGACCCGATGGCGGTAAGGACCAAACCGCCGACCAAAAACTGCCAGCCGGCGAGCAAGACGCCGTCATGCTCGCGCGAGAAGATGCCAATGAGGCAGGTCGACAGGGCGCCCGCAATAGTGGAAGCCAAGATAAATCCCTCGCCGTCGAGTGTAAAGCCAAAGGTGCCGTCCGCACCCGAAAGGTTGACGAATGCGACGCCGGCAAAGCCCAGTACGCAGCCGAGTACCTTGGTCGCATCGAGCTTTTCGGTGCGAAACGCCAGAGCGGCAAAGAGGATGGCGAGGAAGTTGGCGCTGGCCTCGATGATGGAACTCGACATGGCGCTGGCGCGCGAGAGTCCCAGGTAGAAAAAGAAGTACTGCCCGATAGTCTGGAAGAGCGACAGGATGCAGATGGGCTTAATGTCGCGAGCCTGTGGAACGAGTGGGCAGCGCTGGGCCGCGCTCATCCCAACGATAACCAGGGCGCCGGCAAGCGTGAAGCGCAAGCCCGCAAAGAGCAGCTGCGAGGCGCTATCGTGCGCGGGGATGCCAAAGAGCTCATAGCCGATCTTGATGCAGGGGAAAGCCGACCCCCAGAGTGCGCAGCAGACGAGGCAGCCCAGGATGAGTCCGGGCAGGGTGGCGAGATACGGCTTGCGGCTTTCCATGATGTCCTTCCTGTATGCGCGAAGTAAAAAAGAACCCGCCACCGGGTGTACCGGTGGCGGGTGTTGTTACCCGAGGGGATTGTACCCGATGGGAACGTATTTAAGCGAAGTAGGCTACGCCGCTCTCAAAGATCGGCATGAACTTATCGCCGGGGACATGCTCGGGCACGTTGCGGTACAGGTTGTCGCCGCGACGCTCGGCATGGCCCATCTTGCCCAGGACGCGGCCGTCGGGGCTCGTGATGCCCTCGATGGCGAGCGCGGAGCCGTTGGGGTTGACGGAGAGATCCATGCTGGGCTTGCCATCCTCGCCCACGTACTGCGTGGCGACCTGACCGTTGGCGATCAGCTGGGCGAGCACTTCATCGTTGGCGACAAAGCGGCCCTCGCCGTGGCTGATGGCGACGGTGTAGGGGTCGTCCAGACTGCACTGCGACAGCCACGGGGACAGGTTGGACGAGATGCGGGTGCGCACCAGACGGCTCTGATGGCGACCGATGGTGTTGAACGTCAGCGTGGGCGCATCGGGCGTGGCATCGACGATGTCGCCGTAGGGCACCAGGCCGAGCTTGATCAGGGCCTGGAAGCCGTTGCAGATGCCCAGCATCAGGCCGTCGCGGGCCTTGAGCAGGTCGCGGACTGCCTCGGTGACCTCGGGAGCGCGGAAGAACGCCGTGATGAACTTGGCGGAGCCGTCGGGCTCGTCGCCGCCCGAGAAGCCGCCGGGAATCATGACGATCTGGCTTGCACGGATGCGGCGGGCGAGCTCGTGGGTGCTCTCGGCGACGGCCTCGGGCGTGAGGTTGTTGATCACGAAGGTGTCGGCCTCGGCGCCGGCGGCGCGGAAGGCGCGGGCGCTATCGTACTCGCAGTTGTTGCCGGGGAACACAGGGATGATCACGCGCGGCCGGGCGATCTTGGCGCCGCCGTACACGTGGATATCCTTGGCGCGGAAGTCGATGGCCTCGACCTCGGGGGTCTCGCCGGCGCTGCGGTAGGCGAAGACGCCTTCGATACCGCTCTCCCAGGCCTCCTGGAGCTCGGCGAGCTCGATGACTTCGGAGCCGGTGTCGATGACATAGCCCTCGACGGTGGTACCCAGGGGCTCGACGACAACGCCGTCGGCGACCTCGGGCAGCTCGGCGTCCTCGGCGAGCTCGACGATAAAGCTGCCGTAGAGCGGGGTGAAGAGGCTCTCCACGTCCACATCTTCGGCAAGCTCGATACCGATCTGGTTGCCGACGCACATCTTAAAGAGGCTCTCGGCGCCGCAGCCGTAGCCGGGCGTGGAGACGGCCAGGGCGTCGCCGGTAGCGGTGAGCGCCTCGACGGCGTCAAACGCGGCGAGCAGCTGCTGGGCATCGGGGCGGTAGTCCTCGCCGTAGGTGGCGGGGGCGATGCGAACGACGCGGTGCGTGAGGCCCTTAAACTCGGGGGAGACGGCGCGGGCGGCACGGCCCACGGCGACAGCGAAGCTGATCAGGGTCGGCGGAACGTTGAGCTCGCCGGCCTCGTCCTCAAACGAGCCGCTCATGGAATCCTTGCCGCCGATGGCGCCGGCACCCAGGTCGACCTGGGCCATAAGGGCGCCCAGGACGGCTGCCATGGGCTTGCCCCAACGTTCGGGCTCGGTGCGCAGGCGCTCAAAGTACTCTTGGAAGGAGAGGTAGGCGCGCTTGTGCTCAAAGCCGGCGGCAACGAGCTTGGCGATGGACTCGACCACGGACAGGTAGGCGCCTGCAAACTGGTCGGCCTCCATCAGGTAGGGGTTGAAGCCCCATGCCATAGCGCTCGCCGTGGTGGTCTCGCCGTCCACGGGGAACTTGGCGACCATGGCAGAGCTCGGGGTGAGCTGCGTCTTGCCGCCAAAGGGCATGAGCACGGTAGCGGCACCGATGGTGGAGTCGAAGCGCTCGGAAAGGCCCTTGTTGGAGGCGACGTTGAGATCGGTGACAAGTGAGGTCATGCGCTCGGCAAGCGTGGTGCCGGCCCAGCTGGGTTGCCACACGCTGCGGGCACACACGTGGGCGACCTGGTGCTTGGGTGCGCCGTTGGAGTTGAGGAACTCGCGGGACAGATCGACGATGGCGACGCCGTTCCAGGCCATACGCATGCGCGGCTCGGCGGTAACCTCGGCGATGACGGTCGCCTCCAGGTTCTCCTCGGCGGCATAACCCATGAACTCCTCGACGTCACCGTCGGCGACGGCGCAGGCCATGCGCTCCTGGGACTCGGAGATAGCGAGTTCGGTTCCGTCCAGGCCGTCGTACTTCTTGGTCACGGTGTCCAGGTCGACATACAGGCCGTCGGCAAGCTCGCCCACGGCGACCGAGACGCCGCCGGCGCCAAAGTCGTTGCAGCGCTTGATCAGGCGGCAGGCGTCGCCGCGGCGGAACAGACGCTGCAGCTTGCGCTCGACCGGGGCGTTGCCCTTCTGGACCTCGGCGCCCGAGGTCTCGATGGAATCGGTGTTCTGGGTCTTGGAGGAGCCGGTGGCGCCGCCGATGCCGTCACGGCCGGTGCGGCCGCCCAGCAGGATGATCTTGTCGGTGGGGGCGGGGCACTCGCGACGCACGTGGTTTGCCGGGGTGGCGCCCACGACGGCGCCGACCTCCATGCGCTTGGCCACGTAGCCGGGGTGATAGAGTTCGTTGACCTGACCGGTGGCAAGGCCGATCTGGTTGCCGTAGCTGGAGTAGCCGGCGGCAGCGGTGGTCACGAGCTTGCGCTGCGGCAGCTTGCCCTCGAGCGTCTCGGAGACCGGGACGGTGGGGTCGCCGGCGCCGGTGACGCGCATGGCCTGGTACACATAGCTGCGGCCAGAGAGCGGGTCGCGGATGGCGCCGCCCACGCAGGTGGCGGCACCGCCGAAGGGCTCGATCTCGGTCGGGTGGTTGTGGGTCTCGTTCTTAAACAGGAACAGCCAGTCCTGGTCCTCGCCGTCGACATCGACCTTCACCTTGACGGTGCAGGCGTTGATCTCCTCGGACTCGTCGACATCGGTCATGACGCCGGTCTTCTTAAGGTACTTGGCACCGATGGTGCCCATGTCCATAAGGCAGACGGGCTTGGCGTCGCGACCGAGCTCGTGGCGCATCTCCATATAGCGGTCGAAGGCCTGCTGTACCACGGCGTCATCGATTGTCACGTCGTCCAGGACGGTACCGAAGGTGGTGTGGCGGCAGTGGTCGGACCAATAGGTGTCGATCACGCGGATCTCGGTGATGGTGGGGTCGCGGTCCTCATCGCGGAAGTACTGCTGGCAGAAGGCGATGTCCGCCTCGTCCATGGCAAGGCCGCGCTCGGAGATAAAGGCGGCAAGGCCGGCCTCGTCGAGTTCGCGGAAGCCGTCGAGCACCTCGACGGGCTGGGGCTCGGGGGTCTCCATGTACAGCGTCTCGGGTAGGTCGAGCGAGGCGATGCGGGCCTCGACGGGATTCACCACGTAGTGCTTGATGGCCTCGATGGCGGCTTCGTCCAGAGCGCCCGAGATCATATAGACCTTGGCGGAGCGAACGGCGGGGCGCTCGCCCTGGCTGATGAGCTGCACGCACTCGCTGGCGGAGTCGGCGCGCTGGTCAAACTGGCCAGGCAGGAATTCGACGGCAAAGACGGCGCCATCGCTTGCGGGGAGTTCGTCGTAGGTCACATCGACCTGGGGCTCGCTAAAGACGGTCGGCACGCAGGAGCGGAAAAGCTCCTCGTCGATGCCCTCGACGTCGTAGCGGTTGATGATCCTCAGGGCCTCGATGCCCTTGATGCCGAGAATTTCGGTCAGCTCGCCCTTGAGCTGCTGAGCCTCGACGTCGAACCCGGGTTTCTTCTCCACGTAAATACGAGAGACCATTGGTTCCTGCCTTCCTGATCGGTTGGGCGTACGGTGCGGTATGCGGCAGCGGTCGGTTTGCGGGACAAGCCTCGCGGTCGCCTTGAGCCACATGTTTGTAAACGTCACTATGATACGACAGCTCATGGCGTATTGAGGACGGCGAGGGTGCTACAGTGAAGCGCAAACAAGAGAAAGGCATCACATGGCATTCGTTTCGCTCGCCATCATCGCGCTTGTGGCTTTCGCAAGCCCCTTTATCGCATCGGCGATTCCCGGAAAGCCCGTTCCCGAGACGGTTTTTTTGCTCGTGTTCGGCGCGGTGCTGGGGCCTCACATGCTCGGCGTCATCCATGTAGATGCCGAGGTATCGCTTGTGTCCGAGCTCGGTCTGGCCTTTTTGTTCCTGCTTGCCGGCTTTGAGATCGACCCCAAGAACATCACGGGCGTCGAGGGGCGCTACGGTATGGCGACGTGGGTCGTCACGTTTGGCATCGCCTGGCTTGCCGTGCGCTTTACCCCGTGGTTCTCGGTCAGCCATTTCGACGGTATCGCCGTGACGCTGGCGCTCACTTCGACGGCGCTCGGCACGCTCGTGCCCATCATGCGTGAGCGTTCGCTGACCGGCACGCGCGTGGGCAACTCCATCCTTGCCTATGGCACGTGGGGAGAGCTCGGTCCCGTGCTTGCCATGTCGGTGCTGCTCTCCGCTCGTACTGGTATCCAGACGCTCGTGATCCTTGGCTTGTTTGCACTGGTCTGTGTGCTGTTGGCCGTGGTTCCGAGCCGCTCCAAGCGCGTCGGCAGCCGCTTCTTTGCGTTTGTCGAGGAACGGGCCGACACGACGTCGCAGACGTTCGTGCGCCTGACGGTGCTCATTCTGGTCACACTCGTGGCATTTTCCGCCATCTTTGACCTCGACATCGTGTTGGGCTCTTTTGCCGCTGGCTTTGTCCTGCGCTATATCATCCCCGAGGGCAACCATACGCTCGAGACCAAGCTCGATGGCCTGGCCTATGGCTTTTTGATTCCGGTGTTCTTTACCGTGTCGGGCGCAAAGATTGACCTGACGGCCGTGGCGTCGCGCCCGGGTCTGCTCGTGGGCTTTATCGCGGCGTTGCTGATCATTCGCGCCGTGCCGATCCTTGTCTCTATGAGCATTTGTCCCGCGACACGTGACGTTTCGGCGTATGGCCGCATTACCGTGGCTCTGTACTGCACCACGGCCCTGCCGATCATCGTTGCCGTGACGAGTGTGGCCGTCAACGCAGGCGCGCTGTCGCAAGACGTCGCCTCGGTTATGGTAGCCGCCGGTGCCATCACGGTGTTCTTGATGCCGCTGCTCGCGCAGCTCTTCTATCGCGTGGTCGATGCCGCGCCGGCCACTGCCGTGGCAGAGGTCGCCGAGCACCCTGCCGACGCACTCGATATCCTGCGCGCTCACCACGACCTAGCGAGCCTGCTCGCGCGCGAACACGAATTGCTGACCTCGCATGGTCACGGTCGTTCGCTCGACGGCATACCTACCCTTGATTCCATTGCTGAACGCCTCTCGATCGAGGCAGCGAGCGGCCACATCGATGCCCGCATCGTGGACGCCGCTCATTTGCTGGCTGAGAAGACCTATGGCGACGAGATCGACCCGTCCAAGCTGACTCCGCGTGAGCGCCGCCGCTTGGAGCGCGCCAAGCTCGCCGTGCGCGAATACCGCCGCCGCATGCTGGAGCTCTACGCGCGCGATGAAGCCCAGGACGACGACGGCAAATAACGAGATGCTTCCCTAGGGGAAGCCGCGTCCCGCTTTAAAGACGGGACTGCGGACGATTTCTTGGACCGTTACGCGGCCCTTCCCAGCGCGGCGCGGAACTCGGCCGGCGTGCGGCCGCCGAGCGCATCGCTGCGCCTCTCCGTATTGTATCGGCCGATCCAGCCCCCGAGCTCCTCGATGAAGCGGGCAGGGGTCCAGCCCGACCAGTCCCTGCCGTGCCAGAACTCCCTCTTGAGCAGGCCGAAGAAGCCCTCCATCGCCGCGTTGTCCGGGCTGCAGCCCTTGGCGGACATGCTCCTGGCGAGGCCGTGCCCCTCGCAGATCGAGATCCAGCCGGGCCAGCGGTAGTGGCCGCCGCGGTCGGAGTGGATGACGGGGCGCTCGCCGGGCGCGAGCAGCGCGCAGGCGTCCTCGAGCGTCGAGTTGGCGAGCGCGGCGTCCGGTCTCTCGCCGGCCCTCCACGCCACGACCGAGGAGTCGAAGCAGTCCCTGATGGCCGACAGGTAGACCTTCCTGCCGGAGGGCAGCCTGAACTCGGTGATGTCGGTGAGCCACAGGAAGTTCGGCAGGGCCGAGCGGAAGTCGCGGCGCACGAGGTTCGGCGGGGCCGGCGTCGGCTCGCCCGCATAGGAGCTGTAGGGCCTCCTCTTCCTCCTCATCCACCTGGGGACCAGGCCCTCCTCGCGCATGATGCGGAGGACGACCTTCTCCGAGGCGCGCACGGGCTCGTCGAGCTCGCGCAGGCGCGCCGTCACGAAGCGGTACCCCCGCGCTCCCTCGCCGTCCTCGGTGAAGATCCTGCGCACGAGCGCGCGCAGGGGCGCGCGCCGGTCGGGCCTCGCGATCGCGCGGCGCTGGTACTCATAGGAGCTCTTTGATATCCCCAAGGAACTCGTGAGTTCTCTCAAGGACCACTTCCCGCACGGCCTCAGGCGGTCTATCACCAGGGTCTTCTCCCTGTTCGACATCCCGTCGAGGCTCTCGGCTTTTAAAACGTCCTGCACCGCCCTCAGCACCGCGTTCTCGAGCCTGAGCCGCTCGATCAGGGCGTCCTTGTCCTCCGGGTCGATGTCGGGGTAGTCGGGGCCGTCCCCGACGAGTCGCGGCAGGTCCATTCCTCCACCGGCCCTTCCCGCGGGCTTGCGCACGTCCCTGATCCAGCGCCAGACGGACGTCTTGCCGGGCCCGCCGAGTATCTCGGTTATCTCCATGACGGTGAGCCCGGCGCCGCGAAGCGCCCTGGCCCTCTCCACCATTCTCCTACTGTATGCCATGCGGACTCCGTTCCGGACCTCAACGGTCCAACTTTTTGTCCGCAGTCCCAAGCCCAGAGTGGGATGCGGTTTCCGCTTTGGACTCCTGCCGGAAAGCGCGTCCCAGTCTGAAGGTTCAAAATGGGATGCGCTTTCCGAATCAAAGGCCTTGAGGAAAGCGCGTCCCAGAATTGGCGTTCAAAACGGGGCGCACTTTCCGAAACATGGCCCTGAGGGAAGCTGTGTCCCGTTCTGAGCTGAAATACCGGGACGCAGTTTCCCTTACAAACAGAAGAAGGCGCGCTGCCTGCGGTTGATGCAGACAGCGCGCCTTTTGCGTTGGGCCTCGTTGAGGTTCGAAGTCGTGGCTTGCGACCTTTAGGAGCGGGCGGCTCCGTCGACGGGGAGCACGGCGCCCGTGACGTAGGAGGACATGTCGCTCGCTAGGAAAACAAAGGCGTTGGCGACATCCTCGGGCTCGCCCATGCGACCCAGCGGAATGGTGGCGATGATGGGCTTGATGACCTCTTCGGGCAGGTTGGCGACCATATCGGTCTTGGTTACGCCGGGTGCGACGGCATTGACGCGAATGCCCATGGGGGCGAGCTCGCGCGAGAGCGACTGGACCATGCCGTTGACGGCAAACTTGGACGTGGGGCAACCGACGCCGGAGGGCTGACCGTACTTGGCGACCATCGAGCTCGTGGTGGTGATGGTGCCGCCGTGGCCGGCCTCGGTCATAATCTTGGCGGCCGCCTGGTGACCGTTAAAGACGGCGACGACGTTGAGGTCCATGACCGTGGCGAACTCCTCGGCCGTGTAGTCCAAAAGCGGCGAGCGCTGGGAGATGCCGGCGTTGTTGACGACCGTGTCCAAGCCGCCCATGTCGGTTGCAGCCTGGGTAAAAGCCTCGGTCACGGCCTCGAGTGAGGTGAGGTCGCAGGAGCGGCCCCAGACCTTGGCGTCGGGATAGGCGGCCGCCAGCTTCTCAACGGCCGCGTCGGCAGTCTCCTGGCGCGAGCCAAAGACGGTGACGGCGGCACCCTCCTCGATAAAACGGCAGGCGATGGCATAGCCGATACCGCGCGTGCCTCCGGTGACGATTGCTTTCTTGCCCTCGAGCAACATAGTGCTTCCTCTCATCGCGGGCGGTCATTCTCAGCACAGCGTAGCGGTAGCCGGAATCGACCGCGTTTGCATATCGGTGAACGGTAGCGCGCGTTACCGATGAGCGGCTCGCGCAAATGTGCTCTGCCGTTGTGCTTAGGGCAGGAGGCAAAAGGGCTCCCGTCCCACATCGGACGGGAGCCCTCAAAGCGCGTATTGCTAGGCGAGCGTTGGGTTAGTTGGCCATGACGCCTTCGGTCCAGGCCTCGACGTTCTCGATGCGCAGGACGTTGGCGACCTCGGCCACGCAGTCGACGCTGGCAAGCTCGGCGGCGGCAGCCTGGACGTCCTTCTCGAGCGCGCGGTGCGTCAGGAAGATGACCGAGCAGGTATCGCTGGCGCCCGACTTGCCGTCCTCGACCTGGTTGATGAGCGAGATCGAGATGTTGTGCTTGGCAAAGATATCGACCGTCTCGGACAGGGCGCCCACGCGGTCGGCGACCTTCAGGCGCACATAGTACTTGGTCTGGAGCTCGTCCATGGGCTTAAAGGCGAGGTTGTGGCCATAGGGCTCAATCTCGGGCAGCGGAGCCACGCCGCGGCTGATCTGCTCGGAGAGCGACAGGATATCGCCCACGACGGCACTTGCGGTGGGGAAGGAGCCTGCGCCGGCACCGTAGAACATGGTCTCGCCCACGGCGTCACCCACCACGTAGACGGCGTTCATGGCGCCGTTGACCTTGGCGAGCATGTGGTCGGCGGGAATCAGCGTGGGATGAACGCGGACGTCGACGCCGGCGTCGGTGTTGCGGGCGATGCCGAGCAGTTTAATGGTGTAGCCGAGCTCGCGGGCCTGGGCGATGTCCTCGGCGCCGATGGTACGGATACCCTGCTGGTACACATCGTCGGTGGTAACGCGGGTGCCAAAGCCGATGGAGGCGAGAATCGCCGTCTTGCTGGCGGCGTCGAAGCCGTCGACGTCGGCGGACGGGTCGGCCTCGGCGTAGCCCTTGGCCTGCGCGTCGGCGAGCACGTCGGCGTAATCGGCGCCCTCGGCGTCCATGCGCGACAGGATATAGTTGGTGGTACCGTTGAGAATGCCGGCGATGGTCAGGATCTTGTTGCCCACCAGGTCGTGCTCGAGCGTGCTCACGATGGGGATGCCGCCGCCGCAGCTGGCCTCGCACTTAATCTGCACGCCGCACGCGCGCGCCTTCTCGGCAAGCGTCTCGACATGACGGCCCAACAGGGCCTTGTTGGCAGAGACGACGTGCTTGCCGTTCTCAAAGGCGGTGGTGAAGATCTCGGTCGCGGGATGCTCGCCGCCGATCAGCTCGACGACGATATCGACGGCTGGGTCGGTAACGACGTCATGCCAGTCACTCGTAAAGGCCTCGCGCTCAATGCCTGCCGCCTCGGCCTGCTCCCAGGCAAGCGCGCAGGCGCGGGTCAGCTTAAGGTCGATGCCGTAGGCGGCCAGGTACTCATCGTGGTGGCTCTTGATCAGACGGGCCACGCCGCCGCCGACGGTTCCCAGACCGATCAGACCGACGTTCACGGTGCGCAGGGGTTCGCTCATAGATAGCTCCTTCGTGCATCTTATAGATTGATTGATCAAGTAATGTTGAGTGCATTCTAGCGTGAACCGAGAGCGCGTGCTCGCCAGGCAACAGGAGTCGCACAAAACGGCACCCCCGAAACGCTGCGGAAACATTGGAAACATGCTCGCTACAAACGGAACTCCGTAACAAACTGTCAACGTTTGCGCCATAAGGTTTGCCCCGTACCGCAAGACGGCCGCACCGCGGCCAGCGAAAAAGGGGGACACCATGTTCAACATCAACAGCACGCTCAGCCGTAGGAACTTTCTCGCCGGCGCCGCGGCGCTCGGCAGCGCTGCCGCGCTCGCTGGTTGCTCGTCGGGTGGCTCGGACGGCGGCTCCGCCGATGACGGTAAGACCTTCAAGATCGGTGTCATCGGCCCTCTGACCGGCGCCGCGGCAACCTATGGCGTTTCGGCCGAGAAAGGTGCCAAGCTCGCCGCCAAGGATTTCTCGACCAAGGATCTCAAACTCTCGCTTAAGTCCGAGGATGACGTCGCCGACGGCGAGAAGGCCATCAACGCCTTCAATACCTTGTGCGACTGGGGCATGCAGGCGCTCGTCGGCCCCGTCACGACTGGTGCCGCCGTCGCCGTCTCGGGCGAGATCGCCGACGATATGCTCATGGTCACGCCTTCGGCCTCGTCGCTCGACGTCACCAAGGATAAGACCACGGTCTTTCAGGTTTGCTTCACCGATCCCACCATGGGCGCCAGCGCCGCGAAGTTTTTGGCCGAGAAGTATGCAGACGCCAAGATCGCCCTGTTCTACAACTCCGGCGATACGTATAGCTCGGGCGTTGCCGACGCTTTTGCCGAGCAGGCCAAGGCGTCCAAGCTCGATATCGTCGATACCGAGACCTTTAAGGACGACTCTTCCACGAGCTTTACCAACCAGCTCACCAAGGCCAAGGAGGCCGGCGCCACGCTTATCTTTGCCCCGATCTATTACACGCCGGCGTCCGTCCTGCTCAAGAACGCCAAGGACATGGGCTACGAAATGACCCTCATGGGCACCGACGGCATGGACGGCCTGCTCTCCGTTGAGGGCTTCGACACCTCTCTTGCCGAGGGCGTGCTGCTCATGACCCCGTTCTCTGCCGACGATGAGAAGAACGCCGACTTCGTCAAGGCATATAAGGACGCCTACAACGAGACGCCCAACCAGTTTGCCGCCGATGCTTATGACTGCATCCACGCGATTGTCGAGGCAATCGATGAGGCGGACATCGACATTACGGTCGACGGCGCCGACATTGCCGGCGACCTTGCCAAGGCTATGCGCAAGATCAAGATTGAGGGCCTGACAGGCGAGCTCACGTGGAACGACGAGGGCCAAGTCGAGAAGCCCGCTACGGCCTATGTGATTCAGGACGGCAAGTACATCGCCGCCTAAGTGCATATAACGAGACCGGTGGGGCCATGTTATTCAGGGCAGGAAAGCTTGTAACAGAACGGAAACATTACTTTCACACTTCACACAATAAAGTCGCTAAACTGTATAAACCGACAGAAATACGCATAATTATGGATAAATGGACAAGGCAAAAGAAAAGTTGAAATAATCGCCACTTTTCTCAACTAAAGCGTCTACTATTTTGCGAACGCCGAAGACGGCGGAGGATGGCCTGTCGGGTAACCGAAACCCGACGAGATTTGAGAGGAGAGCCGCATGTCGAGCCTCACCGGTAAGTCATTGAACCCTGTTATGAATCGCAGGAGCGTTATCGCGAGCGCAGCAGGTCTGGGGGCGATGTCCATTCTAGCTGGCTGCTCCTCCAACGGCGGCGACAGCGGTTCCGCTTCGAGCGACGCTTCGTTTAAGATCGGCACCATTGGCCCGCTGACCGGTGCCGCCGCGTCTTACGGCAAGTCCGTTACCCAGGGCGTCGAGCTTGGCTGCAAGGACTTCTCCACCAAGGAGCTGCCGCTTGCCAGCAAGGCCGAGGACGACCAGGCCGACGGCGAGAAGGCCGTCAACGCCTTTAATAACCTGCTCGACTGGGGCATGCAGGCCCTCGTCGGCCCGACCACCACGGGTGCGTCGGTTGCCGTTGCCGCAGAGTGCAGCAACGACCCCAAGACATTCATGATCACCCCGTCCGCGTCCTCCGAGGACGTCACCGACGGAAAGGATTGCGTCTTCCAGGTTTGCTTTACCGACCCCAACCAGGGCGTCAACGCTGCCAAGTTCCTGGCAGAGAAGTATGCGGACGAGAAGTTCGTGCTGTTCTATAACTCCGGCGACGCTTATTCTTCGGGCATTGCAGATTCCTTTAAGGCTCAGGCCGCTGAGTCTAAGCTCGAGATTGTTGACGAGGAGACCTTTAAGGACGACTCCGCTACGAGCTTTACCAACCAGCTGACCAAGGCCAAGCAGGCCGGCGCCACCATGATCTTTGCGCCGATCTACTACACGCCGGCGTCCGTCCTGCTCAAGAACGCCAAGGACATGGGCTACGACGTCAAGATGATGGGATGCGACGGCATGGACGGCATCCTGGGCGTCGAGGGCTTCGACACCTCTCTTGCCGAGGGTCTGCTGCTCATGACCCCGTTCTCCGCCGACGACGAGAAGAACGCCGACTTCGTCAACGCTTACAAGGATAAGTACGGCGATACCCCCGACCAGTTTGCCGCCGATGCCTACGACGGCGTGCACGCGGTGGCCGAGGCCCTCAAGGAGGCCGGTCTTGGTGTCGACGCCGACCCGACCGAGGTTGCCGAGAAGCTGCCCAAGGCTATGCTCAAGATTACCGTTGACGGTCTGACCGGCAAGCTCTCCTGGAACGACAAGGGCCAGGTCCAGAAGGATCCTACGGCGTATGTCATCACCGACGGCAAGTACGTACTGGCCTAATAGGCCGCCTTACATAGAGCGGTTTTGATCCCAAGCAGGGGAGGTTTTCGCCTTCCCTGCTTGCTTGGTATCTGGGGACAACGTAACGTCCCTGTTTCATACATCAACTGGAAACCTATTCGAAAGGGGATGTGGAACATGACGGTCTTTATCCAATACCTGGTCAACGGCCTGTCCATGGGCAGCGTCTACGCCATCATCGCGTTGGGCTACACCATGGTCTACGGTATCGCCAAGATGCTCAACTTCGCTCACGGCGATGTCATCATGGTCGGTGCCTATGTCTCGTTCTGCGCCACGTCGTATCTCGGCCTCCCGGGCTGGGCATCTGTAGTTCTCTCTTGTGTGGTCTGCACGGTTCTCGGTGTTCTCATTGAGGGTCTGGCCTATAGACCGCTGCGCCAAGCAGGCCCGCTGGCCGTTCTGATCACGGCCATCGGTGTGTCCTACTTCCTGCAGAATGCCGCGCAGCTTCTGTGGGGCGCCACGCCCAAGAACTTCACTTCGCTCGTTACCTTCCCGGTGCCGGAGTTCTTGGCCAAGTTCAACGTAAGTGCCGTCTCGCTCGTCACCATCGTCGCCTGCCTGGTTATCATGGCCGGTCTGATGATCTTTACAGGTAAGACCAAGATGGGCAAGGCCATGCGCGCCGTGTCCGAGGACAAGGCCGCCGCTCAGCTCATGGGCATCAACGTCAACCGCACCATCTCGATGACGTTCGCCATCGGCTCCGCCCTTGCCGCCATCGCCGGTGTGCTCCTGTGCTCCTACTCGCCGGTTCTGCAGCCCACCACGGGCGCCATGCCTGGCATCAAGGCCTTCGACGCTGCCGTTTTCGGCGGCATCGGCTCCATCCCCGGTGCCTTTGTCGGCGGCATTCTCATCGGCATCATCGAGGCGATGGCGCAGGCTTACATTTCCACGAGCCTTGCCAACTCCATCGTCTTTGGCGTTTTGATCATCGTCCTGCTCGTCAAGCCTGCCGGCCTCTTGGGCAAGTACGTACCCGAGAAGGTGTAGGTGAGCGTTATGAAGTTTCTTACAGACAAGCAGACGCGTCACGACTTTGTCACGTACGCCATGTGCGTTGTGGCGTTCGCCATCGTGTTCTTTATGCAGTCTAACCACATGATTCCGCGCATGATTGTCGGTCAGCTGGTTCCCATCACGGCCTATATCGTCATGGCCATCTCGCTCAACCTCGTCGTCGGCATCGCGGGCGACTTGTCGCTGGGCCACGCGGGTTTTATGAGCGTCGGCGCCTATACGGGAATCGTCACCGCCGTCGCGCTGGAGAGCGCCGTTCCGTCTGACCCGGTGCGTCTGATCATCAGCATTGTGGTCGGCGCTATCGCCGCTGCCATTCTGGGCTTCCTGATCGGTATTCCGGTTCTTCGCCTGAGCGGTGACTACCTGGCCATCGTAACCTTGGCCTTTGGCGAGATTATCAAAGAGATCGTTACCTGCCTCATTGTGGGCGTCGATTCCCGCGGCCTGCACGTGATCTTTAACATCACGGGCAATTCCACGATCGACGACCTACACCTGCTCGAAGACGGCACCGCTATCATCAAGGGTGCCCAGGGCGCATCTGGTGTTTCGACCTACTCGACGTTCCTTGCTGGCGCCATCCTGGTTATGGTTGCGCTCGTGATTGTGCTCAACTTGGTCCGCAGCCGCACCGGTCGTGCCATCATGGCCGTGCGCGATAACAAGATCGCTGCCGAGTCCGTGGGTATCTCCGTCACCCAGTACCGCATGATCGCCTTCGTGGTTTCCGCCGCTCTCGCCGGTGCTGCCGGAGCCCTCTTCGGCGGTAACTTCTCGCAGCTCTCCGCCACTAAGTTCGACTTCAACACGTCGATTCTCATTCTGGTGTTCGTGGTCCTGGGCGGTCTGGGCAACATGCGCGGTTCCGTCATCGCGGCAGCGCTGCTCACGGTGCTCCCCGAGCTGCTCCGTCAGTTCTCGGACTACCGCATGCTCATCTACGCCATCGTGTTGATTCTGGTCATGGTCTTTACTAACAACCCGCAGCTCAAGGCGTTCTTCGCGCGCATTAAGGACCGCTTTGCTTCCAAGAAGGAGGTGGCAACCGATGCCCAGTAAGTTTGAGTTCAACAAGGGCAAGATGGTCCCGTATCCTTCTGGCGCCATCGTTCCCGACCGCGACCTGGGCGAGCGCCCGGCGCTCGAGTGCATCCACCTGGGCATTGAGTTCGGCGGCCTTAAGGCGGTCGACGACTTTAGCCTGACCATCGGTAAGACCGAGATCGCCGGTCTCATCGGCCCCAACGGCGCCGGCAAGACCACGGTCTTCAACCTGCTCACCAAGGTGTACCAGCCCACGCACGGCACCATCCTGCTCGACGGTGAGGACACCTCGGGCAAGTCCGTCTACCAGGTCAACCGCATGGGTATCGCTCGTACCTTCCAAAACATCCGCCTGTTCAACACCATGACGGTGGAGGACAACGTAAAGGTCGGCCTGCACAACCAGGAGCGCTACTCCGGCTTTGAGGGCGTGCTACGCCTGCCGACGTATTGGAAGCACGAGAAGGCCGCCCATGAGCGCGCCATGGAGCTTCTGTCTATCTTTGATATGGAACATCTGGCGAACGAGCAGGCCGGCTCGCTGCCTTACGGCGCTCAGCGTCGTTTGGAGATCGTCCGCGCGCTTGCCACCAATCCCAAGCTACTACTGCTCGACGAGCCTGCCGCCGGCATGAACCCGTCCGAGACTGCGGAGCTCATGGCGAACATCGTCAAGATTCGCGACACCTTTGGCATTGCCATCATGCTCATCGAGCACGACATGTCGCTTGTCATGAATATTTGCGAGGGTATCTGCGTGCTTAACTTTGGCAAGGTCATCGCCAAGGGCACGGCCGAGGAAATCCAGAACAACGAAGCCGTTATTGAGGCTTATCTGGGCAAGCAGGATAAGGGGGAGAACTAAATGGCAGAGCCGATGCTTTCCGTCTACAACATCAACGTCTGGTACGGCGCCATCCACGCCATTAAGGACATCTCCTTTAACGTTAACGAGGGCGAGATCGTGGCCCTGATTGGCGCGAACGGCGCCGGCAAGTCCACGACGCTCAAGACTGTCTCGGGCCTGCTGCGCTCCAAGACCGGCTCCATCAAGTTTATGGGCGAGGACATTATCCATACGCCCGCCGACAAGCTGGTTGGCAAGGGCCTGTCTCAGGTACCCGAGGGGCGTCGTGCCTTTTTGCAGATGACGGTCGAGGAGAACCTGGAGATGGGTGCCTATACACAGCCCAAGTCCACGGTTGCCCCGGGCCTCGAACGTGTTTACGAGCAGTTCCCGCGCCTGAAGGAACGCCGTCGCCAGGTGGCCGGCACCCTTTCGGGCGGCGAGCAGCAGATGCTCGTTATGGGTCGTGCCCTTATGAGTAACCCCAAGCTGCTCATGCTCGACGAACCCTCCATGGGTCTGGCGCCGATCCTGATCGAGCAGATCTTCCAGATTGTCGAGGATTTGCACAAGGCCGGCACCACGGTGCTCCTGGTCGAGCAGAACGCGCAGATGGCGCTTTCCATCGCCACACGCGGCTACGTGCTCGAGACCGGCAAGATCACCATGACCGGCACGGGCCAAGAGCTGCTGCACGACGACAACGTCCGCAAAGCTTATCTTGGTGGTTAATCCATCCAGTAATAGGGGCGCTGACCAACTCGGTCAGCGCCCCTTTTGAAATGATCCGTTGGCTTGGTATTTAAAGTGCGACAATGCCGTGTGGAAATAGAAGTGTCATCTGGGGGGTCTATCTATGCTGTACGAGTTTTGTGCCGAGAACTTTGAGCGGGTGCCGGCGGCCATTGCGGCCGGTGCGGGACGCATTGAGCTGTGCGACAACCTTGCGGTTGGTGGCACCACGCCCTCGGCCGGCGTTATCAGCGCTACGACCAGCTATGCTCGCGAGCACGATGCACGGGTGATGTGCATGATCCGTCCGCGTGGCGGCGACTTTCACTACAACCAGGACGAGCTGCGCATGATGGAGATGGACTTGGGCCTTGCCGTAAGTGCCGGCGTCGATGGCTTGGTCTTTGGCTGCTGCAAGCCTTGTGCCGGCGGATGGGCGCTCGATGAACTTGCGTTGGGCGCCCTCGTGATGGCTGCGGGCTGCGCGACCGAGGAGTGCAAGCGCGAGTCCCTTGACATCACCTTTCACATGGCGTTTGACCAGCTCTCGCCCGAGGCCCAGCTCGACGCGATTGACACGCTCGCCGACTGCGGCATAACGCGCATCCTGACGCATGGCGGTGCCGCCGGCACGCCGATTGAGGACAACCTGGAGCATCTGTCGCACCTTATCGACTACGCGAACGATCGCCTGACCATCCTTCCCGGCGGCGGCATTTCCACGGCCAACCGCGATACCGTGGCTGCGGCACTGGGCGTCTCCGAGCTCCATGGCACCAAGATCGTGCCGCTGGAGGTATAACCCGTGCCCCTGGTATTTGACGTTCAGCAGGCGAGCGGGAAGCCCGACGACAACCGGCGCCCTGGCACCGCGTGCCCCTTTTGCGATACCGAGGAACTCGCCAATATCATCCGGCGCGACGGTGACTGTATCTGGCTCGAGAATAAGTTCAAGACCCTGCGCGCCACCCGTCAAACCGTGCTGATCGAGTCGGCCGACCACGACGCAGACCTGGTGACCTATGCGCCGGACGAGCTGCATCATGTGATGCGGTTTGCCCTGGGTTGCTGGCAGCAGATGATCGATTCACGGCAGTATCGAAGCGTGCTCATGTACAAGAACAAGGGTCCGCTCTCGGGCGGTAGTCTCGTTCATCCGCACATGCAGATTGTGGGTTTGGAGCAGGAAGATGGCTATGCTTCGCTGACTTCCGCCAATTTCGAAGGCATCAATGTCTGGCAACAGGGGAGAATTGCGGTCAACATCTCAACCGAACCGATTATGGGGTTCTTTGAGGTCAACGTTTCAGCTCCGCGGGGAATCGCCGCCAGCGATGACACGCGGGACCAAGCCGAGGCGAATCTCTTCGCCGATGCGATCCAGGTAGCTCTGCGTTATATCCTAAACGAGCACCACGGTGGCCGTGCAGAGTCGTACAACTTGTTCTTCTATCACCTGGGCGGTCGGACCATTGCCAAGGCGCTGCCGCGTTGGGTGGTTTCGCCCTACTTTGTCGGCTATCGTTTGGCCCAGGTCAATGCCGAGACGACGCTCGATATCGATGCTGAGCGCCTGCGCGCGCATCTGGAAACGCTCGTATAGCAAGACTAACACCCGCGTAATGCGGACAGCCTAGCGTGCCATGGCGTCGCGGCCGGCCTCGACGCGCTTGCGCTGGGCAGCGCGCTCCTCGCCGGTTAGACGCTCAAAGAGATGCCCGATAAGCGAGGCAAGTACCTGCTGAAACAGCGTTCCGCACATGACGGGAAATACGACTTCGCCCGGAAAGTATTGCGTGGCGATGACGGCGCCCGAAGAGATGTTGCGCATGCCGCAGGTAAAGCACATGGCAGTCGTTTCGCTATACGGCAGATGCAGTGCGCGGGCGACCAGAATACCGACGACAAAGCCGCTGATGGCGAAGATCAAAATAAAGAGGGCGACTTCCAAGCGCACCGCGTTCATGTGCAGCACGTACTCGCTCATGGCGGTGGAGTTCGACGCGATAACACCCATCATCATGAACTTGCAGGCGGGCGAGAGCGCGGGGGAGAGCTTCTCGTGTCCCCATCCGCGCGTGAGTTCGTTAATCACGATGCCGAGCAGGGCGGGGATAGCGATCATGAAGGCCATGTTCTGCATCATGCCCGGCACGTCGATCGAGACGGTGGCGCCCAGCAAGAGCTTAAGCGTGAGCGGAATCGTAACGGGTGAGATAACCGAGGACGTCAGGATGATGGTGAGCGCGAGCGGGCCGTTGCCGCCGAACATGCTAATCCACATAAAGGCAGTGACTGCCACAGGTACGCTGTACTCGAGCACGATACCGCAGACTAGGTTGGGGTTGGAGCCAAAGAACAGCGACCCCATGGCATAGGCTGTTATGGGAATAAGCACCGCCGAGACCAGCAGCGCCAAAATCAGGTGCAGCGGACGGCGGAATACTTCGGCTACCTGATGGAAGGTGTTGCTGAGGGCACCTTGGAACGTCATAAAGGCAAACAGGATGGGGACGATGGGCTTGAGTACGCCGATCTGCTGGGGAAAGAGCACGCCAAGCGTCACGCAAATCGGAACGATGATCTGCATATGCCCCGCGAGGAACTTACCCAGTCCAACCCATTGCTTCATATGCGCTTGTGACTCCCTTTGCTCGTGAATCCGTTTTGAATGGATATGCTAGACGCTCGCATGCGTCCGTGTGGCTGAAACGCCCGATTATTTCGAGGCTATTACCGCCCTCGTTTATCGAAACCACGGCGTGCTGGACGTTGTGCGTCCGCGCCGCACGGTATAATAAATCCGTTCAACAGATCTGCCTGCCGAAGCGGGCATACACAGAGGACTCATCGCTATGAACCGTGAGAGGTATCGCGGCGACCTGCCCCTATCGGGGGTGGGCGCCTATGTCATCGCTTAAGACAACGCATCGCTGGGCGGTCGCTCAGCAAAACCCCGAGCTCGAAAAGGAGCTTTCGGCTGGCCTGGGCATACCCGGGCTGGTGGCGCGCATTATGGTTGCGCACGGCATTACATCCATCGAGGAAGGCCAGCTTTTTCTGACGCCTTCGCTCGATCGCGACTGGGCGGACCCGCTCGTTATTCCGGGTATGGCGGTCGTCGTCGACCGCGTTGAGCGTGCTATTCGCAGCCACGAGCGCATCGCCGTCTTTGGCGATTTTGACGTCGACGGCATTACGTCGACTTGTCTGTTGACCGAGGCGCTGCGTTCGTTTGGCGCCAACGTCACGCCGTTTATTCCGCATCGTTTTGACGAGGGCTACGGTCTGTCGCGTGCGGCGCTCGACCGCGTTAACGAGCTCGCTCGCCCCCAGCTGATCGTGACCGTCGATAACGGCATTGCCGCCAAGGAAGAGGCCTCCTATCTGGAGAGCCTGGGGATCGATTTGGTGGTCACGGACCATCACGAGCCGTCCGACCAGGTGCCGCAGGGCGTGCCCCTGACCGACCCCAAGCTCGAGGACAAGGGTCCCTCGCGCGAGCTTGCCGGTGCCGGCGTGGCACTCAAGCTGGTGCAGGTCCTGGGCGAGCGTTTGGGCAAGCCGTCGTATTGGCGTTCGCTGATAGAGGTCGCGGCGTTGGGCACCGTGTCCGACATGATGCCGCTTACGCCCGAGAATCGCGCACTGGTCGCCGAGGGCATCCAGCAGATGCGCGTGACGGCCCGTCCCGGCTATATCGCGCTTGCCGCACTTGCCAAGGCCGACCTTTCTACCATTACGGCCGACGGCCTGTCGTTTTCGCTCATCCCCCGTCTGAATGCTGCCGGCCGCATGGCCGATCCCAAGCTGGCGCTCGACCTGCTGCTTGCCCGCGACCCCATCGAAGCGAGCGCGCTTGCCGCCGAGCTCGAGGAAATCAATCGCCAACGCCGCGAGATCGAGGCCGAGCTTACGCGCGATGCCATGGCGAAGGTCGAGGAGACTTATGACGGCGGGCGCGCAATCGTCGTGGGCGGCGAGGGCTGGCACGAGGGCGTCAAGGGCATCGTGGCGAGCCGCTTGACCAATCGCTATCACGTGCCGGCGCTGCTCTTCTCGATCGAGGGTGGCGTTGCGCGCGGATCGGGCCGCTCGGTGGGCAAGATCAACCTGTTCGACGCCGTCGAGCGTTGCTCCGACCTGCTGATTCGTCGCGGCGGGCATGCCGGTGCGGTGGGTGTGACCATCGAGGCATCCAAGCTCGATGAGTTCCGCCGTCGCCTTTCGGCCGTGCTGTCGGAGCTTCCCGCCGAGGACTTTGAGGACACTGACGAGGTTGCCGCCACCGTTGATCTCTCCGAGCTAGATATCGAGACCATCGAGCAAATTTCCCGTCTTGAGCCGTTTGGCCAAGGCAATAAGGTGCCGCTTCTGGCCGCCGAGGGCGTGACGATGTGCGATCGCGCCGTGGTGGGCAAAACCGGCGAGCACATGCGCTTTGTGGCGACCGATGGTGCCGCGAGTGTGCCGGCCATCATGTTCCGCGTGCCGCAGATCGATAGGCTCATCAATTGCGACAGCGCCGTCGACTTGGTGTTCGAGGCCGTGGCCGAGCATTGGCAGGGACGTGTGAAGCCCAAGCTCATGATCAAAGATGTCTTGGTGCGCGATACCGCGGCGCCCAATATCGACGATCCGGAATGTGAGCTTCGCCGCGGCGTGCAACCGGCGGATTCTGGTCTGCGCCTGGAGTCGCGTAAACGCGAGACGCTCGCCCAGCTTTCTTATACCGAGCTCACGCGCTCGCTTATCCATAGCTTTATCGGCTCGAACCAGCCGCATCGCGCGCAGGTCGAGGCACTCGACGCGCTTGCCGACCATCAGAGCGTTTTGGCCGTTATGGGGACGGGGCGTGGCAAGTCTTTGATTTTCCATGTGCATGCCGCGCGCGAGGCGGTTCTTCGCGGGCGTGCGAGCATTTTTGTCTATCCTCTGCGTTCGCTCGTTGCCGATCAGGCCTATCACCTTTCCTCGACGATGGCCGCGCTCGGCATTGGTGTCGGCGTGCTGACTGGCGAGACCGTGGAGGCCGTACGCGATGACGTGTTCGCCGGCCTTGCTTCGGGTCGCACCGGTATCGTTCTCACGACGCCCGAGTTCTTGTCTATCCACCGCGATCGATTTGCGCGTTCTGGACGTATTGGCTTCGTTGTTATCGATGAGGCGCACCATGCCGGTCTTGCTAAGGGTGGTGACCGGAGTGCATACCTCGATATGCCCGATATTCTTAAAGCCCTGGGCGACCCCGTTGTCATGGCGGCAACGGCTACCGCGACGGCTCCAGTTGTGGCAGAGCTTGCTCGCGTATTGCCGATTACCAGCACGGTGGTCGACGAGACCGTTCGCGAGAACCTACAACTCGAGGACGATCGTGACCTTGCGAGCCGTGAAAATCGCCTGGTTTCGATCGTTGCGACGGGGGAGAAGACCGTCATCTACGTGAACTCGCGCGACCAGTCCGTGGCGCTTGCCAAGACGTTGCGCAAACGTGTGCCCGACTGCGCGACCCATATCGCGTTCTATAACGCCGGGCTTGCGCGTTCCGATCGCCGACGCGTCGAGGAGGCGTTTCGAGATGGCAGCCTGAGCTGCATCGTTTCAACCTCGGCCTTCGGTGAGGGCGTCAACCTGCCCGATATCCGCCATGTCGTGCTCTACCACATGCCGTTTGGCGCGATTGAGTTTAACCAGATGAGTGGCCGTGCCGGCCGCGATGGGCAGCCTGCCGTGATTCACCTGCTCTATTCGTCTCGTGACGCTCGTATTAATGAGCGCCTGCTCGATTGTTACGCGCCCGAGCGCGATGAGCTTGTCACGCTCTATCGGGCGCTGCAGACCATGTGGCGCTCCAATCGTGGCAAGACGGGGGACGATTCATTCTGCGCAAGCGATATCGACATTGCGCAGATGTGCCTTGCAATCGACGCGCGCACGCCGGTCGATGAGCGTTCGGTGGCAAGCGGCTTGGGAATCTTCGAAGAGCTCGGTTTCTGTCACGTTTCGGGGTTTGACGATACCCGTCGCATCGCGATGACCGAAAACCCCGGGCGCGTGCAGTTGAGCAGGTCGATCCGCTATTTGGAGGGCTTGCGCTCGCGTATGGAGTTCTCGGCTTTCCGGAGTTGGGCACTCGATTCGTGCGCTTCTGATATGCTTACCAAAATTAACCGCCCGATCGTACCGCGGGCCTAGGGAAGGGGACCTCGATGGATGCCGCAGCCCGTACCGCCCATGATTCCGCCCTCCAGCCCTTTTCGGAGATGGAGCACTATACGCATGCCGATGATCTGCCGCCCGAGATTATGGCGGACAGCTACGACAAGCTGGAGCGCCTGTGCCTTAAATATATGAGTGAGGATGACTTCTCCAAGGTGGAGCAGGCCTACTGCTTTGCTGCCGAGAAGCACTGCAACCAAAAGCGGCGCTCGGGTGAGATGTACATTAACCATCCCGTCGAGGTGGCTATCATTTTGGCCGACCTTAAGATGGACTGCGATGTGGTGTGCGCTGCATTGCTGCACGATACCGTCGAGGATACCGATACCTCGCTTGCCGATGTTTCGGGTCTGTTTGGCGAAACCGTGGCAGAGCTCGTCGACGGCGTGACCAAGCTCACCAACATCGAAGTCGACAACATGGACGAAAAGCAGGCGCTTACGCTGCGCAAGATGTTCCTCGCCATGTCCAAGGACATTCGCGTCATCATCGTCAAACTCGCCGACCGCCTGCATAATATGCGCACGCTTGCCGCCCTGCGCGAGGACCGCCGCCTGTTTAAGGCGCGCGAGACCATGGATGTGTACGCGCCCCTGGCCGACCGCCTGGGCATGAGCTCTATCAAGTGGGAACTCGAGGATCTGTCCTTCTTCTACCTTGAACCCGACGCTTACCAGCGCATCGCCCGCATGGTGGCAGAGTCACGCGAGGTTCGCGAACGCTTTCTGGCCGAGACTATCAAGACGCTTACCGATGAGCTCGACCGCATTGGCCTTGAGGATTTTCAGATCAACGGTCGTTCCAAGCACTATTGGTCCATCTATCAAAAGATGAAGCGCAAGGGCAAGGAGTTCTCCGAGATTTATGATCTGGTGGCGCTGCGCGTCATCACCCATTCGGTGCGCGATTGCTATTCCACGCTTGGTGCCGTGCATACTTTATGGCATCCCATGCCCGGTCGTTTTAAAGACTATATCGCCATGCCCAAGGTCAATAACTACCAATCGCTCCACACGACGGTTATCGGCCCCACGGCCCGTCCGCTCGAGATTCAGATTCGAACCTACGAGATGCACGAGCAGGCCGAGTACGGCATCGCCGCCCACTGGCTATATAAGAAATCGGGCGGATCGTCTGCCTCCAAGACCAACGACGCACAGCGTCTGGACGATCAGATTAACTGGCTCAAGCACTCGCTCGATTGGGCAGCCTCTGACGAGATCACCGATGCCAAAGAATATCTGCACTCACTGAAGGTCGACCTGTTTGACCAGGAGATTTTTGTCTTTACGCCCAAGGGTGAGGTCATGGCGCTTCGTGCGGGCTCTACACCGCTCGACTTTGCCTACGCTGTTCATACCGAGGTCGGCAACCACTGCGTCGGCGCCAAAATCAACGGTGCGGTGGCTCCGCTCACGCACGAAATCAAGACGGGTGACCGTGTCGAGATCCTGACTAACAAGAGCTCCAAGCCGTCGCGCGATTGGCTCAAGATTGTCAAGACGCCTTCGGCCAAGTCAAAGATTCGCCGTTACTTCGCCGCTGCGACCAAAGACGATGACGCTGCTGCCGGTCGCGATATGCTGGCCAAGGACCTGCGCAAGCGCGGGTACGGCATCTCTACGCCGCGATCCACGCGTGCACTCAATGCCGTGGCGGAGCAGTTTAACTTCAAGCAACTCGAGGACCTGTTTGCAGCCGTTGGCGCGGGCAAGGTCGCCCCGCGCGCTGTGGGCAATAAGGTCGAGCAAATCTTGGATCCCAAGCCCGAGGAGCAGCTTACCAAGGCCGAAGCCATCGCTGAGGTCGTCAAGCAGCCTGCCCGCGGTTCCAACCGCAAACCGCAAAAGCGTGGCAAGAGTGCAAGTAACGGCATTATCGTCAAGGGCGAGAGCAACAGCGGCCTGCTGGTTCGTCTGGCGCATTGCTGCAATCCGGTGACGGGCGACGACATCGTGGGCTTTATCACGCGCGGTCGAGGCGTCTCGGTGCATCGTGCCAACTGCCCCAACGTCAAGGGTCTCATGGAACACCCCGAGCGCATGATTGACGTGGAGTGGGATGGTGCTGCCGATACGCTTTTCCAGGTCGAGATCGTGGTCGAGTGCTTGGATCGTATGGGCTTGCTCAAGGATGTCACCATCGCCATTGGCGATGCAGGCGGAAATATCCTTTCCGCCGCTACCTCGACCAACCGCGAGGGCATTGCGACCCTGCGCTTTATGGTCGAGATTTCGGACGCGAGCGGTCTGGATCCGCTGCTGGCATCCATCAGCAGTGTCGACTCGGTCTATGACGCACGCCGTCTGATGCCTGGCGAGGGTGGGGCTCAGCTTAAGCGTCGCGTATAGGCGTGACGAACGCACAACGGTAATGATATTGGCTACGTTCGAGGCATCGTTTGATGCCTCGACGCTTGTAGAAGGAGGACGTGCTCATGGTCACTGCAGCTTTGGACTTAACCCCTCGGGGTACAGCTTCGATCGAGGCGCTTGTAAACGGCCCCATTCAGACCAACAGTTACGCCGTAATCTCGAGCGGCGAATGCCTGATTATCGATCCGGCCTGGGAAGGTGAGCGTCTTGTGGAACATATCTATGCCAAGCATCCTGACGCGCACGTGCTAGGCGCTGTCTGCACCCATGGCCATGCCGATCACGTAGGTGGCGTTGCCGGAGCGCGAGCCGCCGTCGGTAAGGGTTTCCTATATGAGTTAGGTGCGAAGGACGTGTTGGTATCTCGTGAGAATATCGAGGAGCAGCGAGCGATGTGGGGCATCGATACGCCCGATCCGGGCGAGCCGACGCGATTGCTTGCTGAGGGCGATACGATTGAATTGGGTGATATCTGCCTGCAGGTGATCGAGACGCCCGGTCACACACCGGGTGGCATTGTCTTGTTCGCCGCCACCGAGCAGGGAAGCATCGCCTTTGTTGGCGACACCCTGTTTCCGGGCAGCCACGGCCGCACCGATCTTGCCGGTGGCGACGAGGCGGCGATTCTGCGCTCGCTCTCCAAGCTCGCCCGGCTTCTCCCGCCCGATACCGTTTGCCTAACCGGGCATGGTGATTCGACCACTATGGCGCGCGAGCTCATGCAGAACCCTTTCATGCAGATGTAGCTTTGTAGTCAGCTGCTTAAGCACGAGAAGTGTCCAAACGTCAAGATATTTTCCCCAACGGGCCGATTCCGTAGGGCAAACGGTCAAAAAAAGTCTGTTTGGACGATATTCGTGAACAAACGAACGTTTATGCTCGGGTACGCCGTGGTAAAATCTCATGCGTTATCGGAGCAACCTTACAGGAGGTTTCTTTTATGCTCGTCAACGCAGCAGACATGCTCAAGAAGGCCGAGGCCGGCAAGTATGCTCTCGGTGCCTTCAACACCAACAACCTCGAGTGGACTCTGGCTATTCTCCAGGCCGCCGAGGAGGCCAAGTCTCCGCTGATCCTTCAGTGCACCGCTGGTGCCGCTAAGTGGATGGGCGGTTTCAAGGTCTGCGCCGACATGGTCAAGGCTGCCGTCGAGGCCACGGGTGTTACCGTTCCCGTCGCTCTTCACCTCGATCACGGTTCTTACGAGGACTGCTTCAAGTGCATCGAGGCCGGCTTCACGTCCATCATGTATGACGGCTCTCACGAGGAAACCTTCCAGCTTAACCTCGATCGCACCAAGGAGCTCGTTGAGCTTGCCCACTCCAAGGGCATGTCCATCGAGGCCGAGGTCGGCGGCATCGGCGGCACCGAGGACGGCGTGACCTCCAACGGCGAACTCGCTGACCCCGCTGAGTGCAAGCAGATTGCTGACCTGGGCGTCGACTTCCTCGCCTGCGGCATCGGCAACATCCACGGCGTGTATCCCGCCGACTGGGCCGGTCTTTCCTTCGAGCGTCTGAGCGAGATCAAGGCTCAGACCGGCGACCTGCCCCTCGTTCTGCACGGTGGTACCGGCATCCCCGAGGATCAGATCAAGAAGGCCATCTCCCTGGGCATCTCCAAGATCAACGTCAACACCGACCTGCAGCTTGTCTTCGCTGCCGCCACGCGTGAGTACGTTGAGGCTGGCAAGGATCAGCAGGGCAAGGGCTATGACCCCCGCAAGCTCCTGAAGCCCGGTCGCGAGGCCATCGTTGCCCGCACTAAGGAGCTCATGGAGGAGTTTGGCTCCGTCAACAAGGCGTAAGTAGCGGTTTAACTTCCCGCCGGAGGCCCCGTTTCCCCTACGCTGTTTCCCTCGCGCTCACCTGGCTTCGCCAGAAGTCGCGCGATGGAATCAGCTCCGGGGAAACGGGGCCTCCTTCGTTAACTCGCTACGGGGTTACTGGGCTGAATTATTTATTTGACTACCGTTCAGCGGTGTTGATGGCTCCCTTGTTGGGGCTTTCTTTTTATGTCGGTACAATGGTCTCGGGTTGTCGTTCTGCGTGGGAGTGGTTATGGCTGTCGTTAAAGTTTTGCCTGCCGATGGAAAGGTTGTTGCCGAGGGCCCCGTTGGTTGCTCTGTTGATGTTTGTTGTGATGATTTTCGTCATCTCGACATTGGATTGCCACCTGAGATCCTTCGTCTCAAGGACGCCGGGTACCTGGCGCAGGCTGTTGCGGCTTGCGACCGTCTTTTGGAGCAGAGCCCTGATCCCTCGTTGGCCGCTTGCGTTCGTGCCGAGCGGTATCGCATGATCGAGACGTCGTTTCATTTTTCGGTGTCGCGCGATCAGGCTATTGCGATGATCCGCGAGGAGTGGCCGGAGTTTACCGAGGATCAGTTTGACGACCTGATCGATCGCAAGCGCATCGACTGGCGCTTTATCGATGGTGAACTGTTCGTTCTCGACAACTTCCTTGATTCTTTGCGTGTGTATCCCAAGGAGGTTCCGGGCCTGCGTCCCGATTCTACGGATGGAACTGCGCTGCGCAACCAGATGCTTAAGAAGATGGAATCACAGGGCGGGCTGTCTCGTGCCATTACGCTTAAAGCATCCGTGTCTGTTCCCGGTGCTCTGGAGGGGGAGGCCGTTCGCGCGTGGCTTCCCGTTGCCGCAGCCTGCCGCCAGCAGTCTCATATCGAGATTCTCGATATGACGCCGGAGGGGGTCCTTGCTCCCGCGAACGCTTTGGCGCGTACCGCCTCGTGGGTTTCCTCGGCTGATCGATCGTTCTCAGTGACCTATCGTTATCTGATTGATGCCGCTTATTGCGATATCTACGGGGGAGCGCTTCCGGCGCATCCGTGTATGGACGCGCCGCTGCCCAAGGATATTTCCGAGGACCGACCGCATATTGCATTCACGCCGTATCTGCAGCAGCTGACCGAACATGTTATCGATGGTCTCGAGGATCAGCTCGACCGCGCTCGGGCTATCTATGATTATTTGACGCATCATATCGACTATCGATACCAGCCACCGTATCTGCTTCTGGGCTCTATCGCCGATGACTGCGCGCATTCGCTTCGCGGTGACTGCGGTGTTATGGCACTCACGTTTATCACCATGTGCCGCATCGCCGGCGTGCCCGCACGTTGGCAGAGCGGCCTGTACGTTGCGCCCGACTCGGTGGGCTCGCATGACTGGGCGGAGTTCTATACACCGCAGACGGGTTGGCTTAACGCCGATGTCTCGTTTGGATCCTCGGCACGCAGGATGGGGGAGGAATGGCGCCGCCGCCACTACTTTGGCAACCTCGATCCATGGCGCATGGTGGCAAACTGTCGGTTCCAGGCAGAGTTTGAACCCGTCTTTGACGGTATGCGTGAGGACCCCTACGATAACCAGATGGGCGAGGCCTCGGTCGACGGTCGCGGATGCCGTCAGCGCGAGATGCTCCGCACGGTCGAACTCATCGAAATGCTCGAAGTTCCATTTTCGGACTAATCTACGGAAAGCTGTGATAAACTAACTCACGCAACACGTGCCCGAGTGGCGGAATTGGCAGACGCAGTGGACTCAAAATCCACCGTTGGCAACAACGTGCGAGTTCGAGTCTCGCCTCGGGCACCATACATGCAAAAGAGCGTTCAAGGGGGTCGAGGCCCCCTTTTTCGTGCCGAACTCGCGTGAGCGCGCGGAGCGTTAAGCAAACAGGCCTGTGGCCTGTTTGTAGCGGAGCGTGGCGAGGGCGCCATGCGCCCGAAGCCCGGGGCTTCGCGAAGCGAAGGCCCTTCGAGTCTCGCCTCGGGCACCATACATGCAAAAGAGCGTTCAAGGGGGTCGAGACCCCCTTTTTCGTGTACGTAATGTGATAACGAGCGGTACGTGTTATTATCGCCAAGGCGTTGTTTCCGCAATGCCCTAAAGAGGAACCCGAGGGTTCCCACCTTTTGGCGCCAATGAGCAGCTGACTGGTCATACAACTTAGATTCTCTTCCTCATATCGAGGATGTCTATGTGTACGACCTGGTTGCAAAAAAGCGCCGGGTTATTTTTTTATGAATGGAGGTAGGGAAAATAGCTAAGTCTGATGACACCCGCATCAACGACGAGATCACTGCATCTTCGTGCCGTTTGATTGGCGTCGATGGCTCTCAGCTCGGCCTGTTCGCCATCCGCGATGCCCAGCGCGTCGCCGACGATCAGGGTCTCGACCTTGTCGAGATCGCTCCCAACGCGGAGCCGCCGGTCTGCAAGGTCATGGACTACGGTAAGTTCAAGTACCAGCAGGCCATGAAGGCCAAGGCTGCTCGTAAGAACCAGTCCAAGGTCGAGGTTAAGGAAATGAAGTTCCGACCCAAGATCGACGTTGGCGACTACGAGACCAAGAAGGGCCACGTTCTGCGTTTCCTCAAGAAGGGCGCACGCGTTAAGATCACCATCATGTTCCGCGGCCGTGAGATGGCTCACCCGGAGCAGGGTCTTAACGTTCTCGAGCGTCTCGCCGAGGATCTTAAGCCTTACGCTACGGTCGAGTCCAAGCCTAAGATGGAAGGCCGTAACATGCTTATGCTGCTCGCCCCAATTAAGGGCGCCTTTGATGAGGATAAAGCGGCAAGTGATACTAAGTAACTAGTGTTCTGTAACCGATTAAGGAGTATTTCATGCCTAAGATGAAGTCCCACAGCGGCACCAAGAAGCGTTTCCGCAAGACTGGTACCGGCAAGCTTATGCGCGCCAAGGCTTTCAAGAGCCACATCCTGAGCAAGAAGTCCACCAAGCGTAAGCGTGGCTTCCGTCAGGAGACCGAGATCGCCGCTGCCGACCGCAAGGTCATCAAGTCGCGTCTCGCCTAAGTTAGCGTTCCCGTTTTTCGTTTAACCGTCTAGGAGTTGATAGAACATGGCACGTATTAAGCGCGCTGTTGCCGCCAAGAAGAAGCGCCGTACCGTTATGCACCGTGCGAAGGGTTACTACGGTGCCGCTTCGCGTACTTACAAGCATGCTAAAGAGCAGGTCCAGCACTCTCTGCAGTATCAGTACCGTGACCGCCGCAATAAGAAGCGCGAGATTCGCTCTCTCTGGATCACCCGTATCAACGCTGCTGCTCGCCTGAACGACATCTCTTACTCTCAGTTCATGCACGGCCTGAAGGTCGCCGGTATCGAGCTCGACCGCAAGGTCCTGGCTCAGATGGCTTACGAGGACATCGAGTCTTTCAACGAGCTGGCTACCATCGCCAAGAAGGCTCTCGAGGCCTAATTGATTCTCTTGAATCGCTAGGGGAGTGTCGCGCTGTGCGCGGCGCTCCCTCTTTTTATCTAAGGCGCTGGTTTATATAGCAAAAGCGCGGGTAGATAGACACTTACAGGTGACCGATTTTTATATATCTCTTAACCGAAGGGTCATCATCTGATACGTGCAGTATTTCTGCACCAGCCTTTCTATTACTTATATAGGAAGCGATATATTGTGTAGGACTTGTGAAGAGTGGAATTGACGTCCCACATCGCTTCGCGGTCTGGCAATATATCTCCTTGCCGCGCGGCCCGGTCGAACCGGGAACCGGCGCAGGCGTGCACCTTGAGAACCGGATACTGCGAGGATGGACACACATGGTGTGTCGCATCCGGGCAGACATCGAACCATTTGAAATGGTCTGACTTGGATTCGTTTTTCGCAAGGCCGCCGAGAGGCGGCCCCGAGGAATTCCTTTTCCTATCAAACAGAACCATATGAATCGAACGGAACCGATCAGCGATGACTGAGAGGACCGGACGGGCTCGAGGCCCATATATTTTGGACGGAGAGTTCGATCCTGGCTCAGGATGAACGCTGGCGGCGCGCCTAACACATGCAAGTCGAACGGCACCCCTCTCCGGAGGGAAGCGAGTGGCGAACGGCTGAGTAACACGTGGAGAACCTGCCCCCTCCCCCGGGATAGCCGCCCGAAAGGACGGGTAATACCGGATACCCCCGGGTGCCGCATGGCGCC
>NZ_JBQKDE010000013.1:0-67904 GCF_052121995.1 Collinsella sp. LCP19S3_A7
ACTTCGTGGTCCATTGGAACACGAGGAGGCGCCAGGTTAAACTGAAGGGACTGACCCCGGAGGAGTTCCGGAGACAGTCCCTTGCGGCGTAGTTCTTATTTAAGCCGTCCAGGTTTTGGGGTGCAGTTCAACGTGCGGCGGGGGTTCTTTCGTCCTGCGGAGTGCGCCTGGGTGTGGGCTCCATAAGGAGCTTGGCCCTAGTGACCCCGCGCAGTTCTGTAGGAAAACCGCGCACCAGGAAGAGGTGCGTGCGCGGTTTTCCGGTTGCCGCTCGCCTGGGGTGAGACGGGGCGTACATTTTTGGGAGTTTTCAGCAGCCGGGTGCGCATGCATACGGGATTTTGGGCGAAAGTCAGGCGCCGTGAGCCGCATCCTGTAGAAAATGAGTGATCCCTGAGGTGCTGAGGGCTCAGAATCAGGGTTTTCAACGCGGTTTTGTGGGCCCGTTCCTGTTCCTTTGGGCTCCAGGATGCTGAAAACTCCAAAATTTGCACGCCGCCCACTGGGGTACCTGTGGGCAAAAAGCAACCGTCCAGCCGAAGTATGCATTCGACGGGACGGTTTATGCATATACCTGATTAAGGATACGCTGCGGATCTGTTAGAACTTGACGGTCGGTGCCTGGCGGGCAGCTTCGGCGGCCTCGAAGCCCTGGCGCTCCTTAAACTGGAAGATGCCGGCAAAGATAACGGCCGGGAACGTCTGGATGGCGTTGTTGTAGCTGAGCACGCAGTCGTTGTAGCTCTGGCGCGCGTAGCTCACCTTGTTCTCGGTGTCCTCGAGCGTAGCCTGGAGCTGCATAAAGTTGGTGTTCGCCTTAAGGTCGGGGTAGGCCTCGGCCACGGCAAAGAGCTGGCGCAGTGCACCGGTCAGCACGTTGTCGGCTTCCATTTTGGCCTCGGGGGTGGTGGCGCTTACGGCGGTGTTGCGCGCGTTGATCACGGCGGCGAGCGTGTCCTGCTCGTGCTTGGCGTAGCCCTTGACGGTCTCGACCAGGTTGGGGATCAGGTCGTTGCGGCGCTGCAACTGCGTGTCGATGTTCTGCCAGGCGTTATCGATACGATTGCGCTTGGTAACCATGTTGTTGTAGATGCCGGCGATGGCGCAGACGATCACAACGACAACAACGATACCGATGATGACGGGAAGCATGATGTCTCCGTTTCGAATGGCAGCGGCGTTTTGCGCCGGCCGTTGTTGGTATAACGTATCTAGTATACCCGCAACCTTTGGCGGTGCCGAACTTTCCGGTAAGCGTTTTGTTTCAACCAGGGAGGGGGCGCCAATATCGAACGGTTGGTACAGGTGTAAGATATGCGACAAATTACGGAATGCTGTCTACGCCTTGAGGATGGCGATACGGATGGACCTTCGTATCAAGAAAACCTATCGTGCCCTGTTCGACGCCTTTACCGAGCTTTTGGAAGAGTATCGGTTTGAGGATTTGACGGTTGCCATGCTTTGCGACCGGGCCCTGATTCGCCGCACGACGTTCTATAAGCATTTTCGCGATAAAAACGATTATTTTGCCTTCTATATCGATGAGCTTATGACGGGCTTGCCGCAAAACCAGACCGACGCAGCGGATGCGGAGCCGCTTGTGGATGTACAGGCGCTTCGCCATGAGGTCTTTGACGATGCCATGAATATGGTACTGGCGCATGAGCAGCTCATGGATAACCTTTTGGCGAGCAGCATGTCGGGCATGCTGACCGGCATGATTTGCGACCGCATCGCGCATTCCATCCGTGAGCGCGTGATGAGCTCGCTTGCCGAAGACGCCCTGGCGCCCGTTTCGCTCGAGACGACATCGGAATTTATCGCCGGTGGCATTATTCGAGTGTTCACAAATTGGTGGGAATCGGGCCACGATCTTGAGCGTCGACCCGAGATGGCCGACGTGGTCGATGCGCTGTTTGAGCGCACCATGACGCCGGTGAATCACTAAGGTGGCGGAGAGAGGGGGATTCGAACCCCCGGAACGCTCTCGCGCTCAACGGTTTTCAAGACCGCCGCATTCAACCGCTCTGCCATCTCTCCGTGAGTCGTAATGATAGCATCGTTTTGAATTTGCAACAGGGAAGGCGAACGATGACGATCACCGAAATCGACGAGAAGTTCATGCGCGAGGCGCTGGCGGAGGCGCGCGCCGCTGCGACAGTGGGCGAGGTGCCGATTGGTGCTGTGGTGGTGCGTGCGGGCGAGATTGTCGCGAGGGCACATAATCGCCGTGAGCTCGACCAGGACCCTTCGGCACATGCCGAGTTTTTGGCCCTGTGCGCCGCCGCTCAGACGCTTGGGCGTTGGCGCCTTTCCGATTGTACGGTCTACGTGACGCTCGAACCCTGCTGCATGTGCGCGGGGCTTATGGTTAACGCGCGCGTGGGGCGTTGCGTGTATGGTGCGGCCGATGCCAAGGCGGGCGCGGTGGGCTCGCTGTATGACCTCAATGCCGATTCGCGCCTGAACCATCGGTTTAATGTGACCGCCGGCGTGCTGGCAGACAAGTGCCGTGAGGTGTTGAGCGGCTATTTTAGTGGGCTGCGTGACACCGATGGTGCTGTCTGCGGTTGTGGGGCCGATCTTGAGGCGCACGTCGCTCATGCCAAGGCACTCACGTGTGCCGAAGATATTGCCGTTGAGGCGGTCGATTTTGGTGTCGCGTGCCGCCGGCCCCGCCGTGTGCTGCTGGCGATCGACTCCTTTAAGGGCAGCGTTTCGAGCGCGCAGGCGGAGGCGGCCGTTGCCGAAGGCGTGTTCCAGGTGTGGCCCGATGCCGATGTGTGCACATTGCCGCTGGCAGATGGTGGCGAGGGAACGCTCGATGCCGTCGCCGCGCGCGGCGGCGAGCTTTTGACCTGCGAGGTTGCAGGGCCCTTGGGCGATCGCGTGTCTGCACGGATGCTGGTGGACGGCGAGCACGAGTCGGCTGTAGTTGAGATGGCCGAGGCGGCGGGTATTGGGTATTCGCCCTGCACGGAATCGGCGGCGTTGGCGGCCACAACCTATGGCGTGGGCGAGCTCATGCTTCGCGCGGTCCGTGCTGGGGCAAAGACTATCTATATTGGCTTGGGCGGCAGCGCTACCAACGATGGCGGCGCCGGTATGCTGCAGGCGTTGGGCGCGCATCTTGTCGATGAGTGTGGCTGCAATATCGCCCCCGGTCTTGCGGGTCTCGAACACGTGACGAGTATCGATTTGGCGCCAGCACTTCGGGCGCTGAATGGAGTGCGTATCGTGGTGCTTTCCGATGTTGAGAATCCGCTCGTGGGGCGCCGAGGAGCCCTGGCGGTGTTTGGCGGGCAGAAAGGCCTGCCGACGGGTGACGTCGAGGCGCTGCGCGGGTACGACGGCTGGATGGTCGGCTACGGTCGTCTGCTCGATGCGGCGATTTTCGAGATGCGAGCCCAGAAGCTTCTGCGCGCGCCCGAGGGCGCACGGTCATTTGGATCGGTGCTTGGTGTGCCCGGTGCCGGTGCCGCCGGCGGCTTGGGTGCCGCGCTGCTGGCGCTCGGTGCGGAGCTGCGCTCGGGCGTGGAGACGGTGCTCGATTTGATTGGGTTTGACGAGTGCGTGCGCGATGCCGACCTGGTCATAACGGGCGAGGGCAATATGGACGAGCAATCCGCCGCCGGTAAGGCGCCGGTGGGCGTGGCCCGTCGTGCGAAGCGATATAGCAAGCCGGTGGTCGCCGTCGTGGGCGGTCGTGCCGACAACCTGGATGCGGTGTATGGACAGGGTATCGACTTGGTTCTGCCGGTCTGCCGCAGACCCATGCCCCTTGACCAAGCGCTCGACCCCCAGGAAGCCACAACCAACCTCATCTGTGCCGGCGAGGCGGCCGCTCGAGCCTACGACCTCGGCCGTATTTAAGTTTATCCAGGCAAGTCTCAATAAGTTGCGGTGGAATAGTTCCTGTTTTTGGCCTTGGCCGTAAAACAGGAACTATTCCACCGCAACTCAAAAGTAGTCTTTTTGGCCCCGTCCCAAATTAGCTACCTTGCCGTAGCGGGCAGGAGCGGGTAAGATATACCGAGCGCCAAGCGCGCTCGATGGGTTCGGATGACGACATGTTCCGAATCTGGTCAGGTCCGGAAGGAAGCAGCCATAAGGAGCCTCTGTCGGGCATCCGAATCCATCGAGCGCACGGGCGCTTTTTGGTGCCGCGAAGTGGTCCCGGTGCCGACGGGCTGTTTGGTGTCTCGCTGGTCCTCGGCTTTGCCTGTGGGATCGCTCGACTACCAAACAGCCCGTCGGCACCGGGACCACTTCGTCCAAAAATCACCCGTAGAGGGCGCATTTATCTGAAGAATTGAATCCCGTGTCTTGCGGCGCTCGCTGGCGTTGCCAAAACATCGGCTGCTACATGCCTTGGGCGCTGGTGACCGTCGCCCTTACATCTGTAACGAGTTGCTTACGCATCTCCAGGGCTCGCCGTACTATCATGAATCAGATTGAAGAGAGATGATGATAGGGAGCGCCTTTTTATGATTGAGCTGCTCAGGCGTTTTGGTGGTAAGTTTCGCCGGTATATGGTGATTGGTCCTGCGTGCAAGCTGATCGAAGTGATCTTTGACCTGCTGACGCCGCTCGTGATTGCCCAGATGATCGATAAGGGCATTGGCGCACACGATGTCAACGCCGTCGTCCACTACGGTATGCTGCTTGCCGCCATGGCTGTGATCGGCATCTCGTTTACGCTCGTCTGCCAAAAGATGGCGGCGCTGACCTCACAGGGCATGGGTACCGACATTCGCGGCGCGCTCTACCAGCACATCAATAAGCTGGGTTATGCCGAACTCGACCGCTTTGGTACGCCGTCGCTCATCACGCGCATCACCAACGACGTCAACCAGGTGCAGCTTGCCGTGGCGCTGGGCGTGCGCATGCTCATCCGCTGGCCCTTCCTGGCGGTGGGCTCCATGTGCGCGGCCCTTGCCATCGACTTTAAGCTCGGCATCATCTTCTTGATTTGCACGCCCGCCATCGGCTTGGTGTTTTGGTTTGTCATGGCGCGCTGCATTCCGTATTACAAGCAGCTGCAGGCAAAGCTCGATCGCATCGCGCTTATCTGCCGCGAGGGCCTTTCGGGCGCCCGTGTGGTCCGCGCCTTTGTGCGCGAGGATCACGAGCGCGAGCGCTTTGCCCTAGCCGCCGATGAGCAGGCGCATGTTGCCATCGCGGTGGGCAAGCTCTCATCAATCCTTAACCCCGTCACGTTTTTGATGATGAACCTGGGCGTGTGCGCCATCCTGTGGGTGGGCGGCATCCAGGTCAACGTGGGCGAGCTTACGCAGGGCCAGGTTATGGCGTTCGTCAACTACATGACGCAGACGCTCACCTCCATCGTGTACGTCGCCAACCTGGTCGTAGTCTTTACCAAGGCGAGCGCCAGCGCGTCGCGCATCAACGAGGTGTTCAATTGTGAGCCGAGCATCACCGATGAGGGCAACCAGCCGGTCGCGCTGCCCAAGCCGAGCGAACTGGCGGGTGGCGCTGTTCCAGTTCCCGCACTGAGCTTTGACCATGCGAGCTTTTCGTTTGGCGCGGGCGCTGCCAACGCCGTCAACGATGTGACCCTGGAGCTGCCGGTGGGCAAAACGCTCGGCATTATCGGCGGCACGGGCAGCGGCAAGTCCGCACTCGTCTCGCTTATCCCGCGCCTGTACGATGCGAGCGCCGGCAGCGTGAGCGTGATGGGCGCCGACGCGCGCACCTGGCCGCTCGACCAGCTGCGCCACGTGGTCGCGACCGTCCCGCAGCGCGCGTCGCTGGTGAGTGGCACCATCCGCAGCAACCTGACCTGGCGCGACGAGGCGGCAACCGACGAGGAGCTGTGGGCGGCGCTCGATATGGCGCAGGCCAGCGAGTTCGTACGCAACAAGCCGCAGGGCCTCGATGCCCCGGTCGAGGCGGGCGGCAAGAACTTTAGCGGTGGCCAGCGCCAGCGCCTGACTATCGCGCGTGCCTTAGTGGGCTCGCCGCAGGTTCTGATTATGGATGACTCCGCCTCGGCGCTCGACTTTAAGACCGACGCAGCGCTTCGCCGTGCCATTCGCGAACGAAGCGTGTGCGGTACCGCCGAGGGCGGGCTGCCGCTGACGACCATCATCGTGAGCCAGCGCGTCTCGACCGTGCGCGACGCCGACGTGATTTGCGTACTCGACCACGGCTCGGTCGCGGGCTTGGGCACGCACGATGAGCTGTATGCAAGCTGCCAGCTCTACCGCGAGATTTGCCAGTCGCAGCTTCGCCGCGAGGAGCTCGAGGGTCAGCAGGGGAGTACGGCGCCCACGCCCGCTCCAAGCCCCGCGTCCGCCCCAGGCGCCCCGACCGCCCCCGCATCCGTCTGCGCAAAGGAGGGCTGCTAAATGAATCCCTACACTTCCTCCGGTTCGGTCGCCACGATGACGGCCAACGTGTCCGGCAACGATAACCTCAGTGACTTGGGTGACGGCCCGCGTCAGCCCGGCGATCCCGAGCGCTATCCCGTGGGCGCGGTAACTCGCCGCCTGCTGGGCTATGTTCGTCCGCACCGCATTTCGTTTGTAGCGTCGTTTGTGAGTGCCGCCGCTTCGGTGATCTTGCAGCTCTACACGCCCATCCTCGTCGGTGAGGGCATCGACCTGATCGTCGCCGCCGGGCAGGTGGACTTCGACGCGCTGCTGCCGCTTGTCACCAAGCTCGCGATTGTCGTCGTAGGTGCTGCGGCTTTCCAGTGGCTGCAGGGCTACTGCGTCAACCGCCTGTCCTACGAGACGGTGCGCGACATGCGCGTGGAGGTGAGCGACAAGCTCAGCCGCATGCCGCTCAGCTTTATCGACAGCCATGCCCACGGCGACCTTATGGGCCGCGTGGTCAACGATGTCGATCAGGTGGGCGATGGCCTGCTGCAGGGCTTTACCCAGCTTTTCACCGGCGTTATCACCATCGTGGGCACGCTCGCGTTTATGCTTTCCATCAACCTGACCATGACGCTCGTGGTGGTGCTCGTCACGCCGCTTTCCATTTTTGCAGCCGGTGCTATTGCCAAGCTCTCCAACAAAAGCTTTACGGCACAGCAGCGCATCCAAGGCCAGCTCGGTGGTCATATCGAGGAGTACGTGGGCGAGCAGAAGCTTGTCGACGCCTTTGCCTATGGCTCCAACGCGCAAGCGAGCTTCGATGCCCTCAATGCCGAGCTCTACACCGCGGGCGAGCGCGCGCAGTTTATGGGTTCGCTCTCCAACCCCGGCACGCGCTTTATCAATAACATCATCTATGTCGTGGTCGCTGTGATCGGCTGCGTGGGCGTGATCACGGGCGTGCCCGCGGCGCTTACGGTGGGCGGCGTGCAGATCTTTCTGTCCTATGCTAACCAGTACACCAAGCCGTTCAACGAGGTCACCAACGTTATTACGCAGATCCAGGCGGCGTATGCCTCGGCGCGCCGCATGTTTGCGCTGCTCGATGCGCGCGAGCAGGAGCCCGACGCGTCGGACGCTATAGAGCTTGCCGCACCGCAGGGCGAGGTCGCCTTTGAGCATGTGGACTTTAGCTACGTGTCCGACCGCAAGCTGCTGCAGGATATCTGCATCGAGGCCAAGCCCGGCATGCGCTTTGCCCTGGTCGGCCCTACGGGCTGTGGCAAGACAACGCTCATCAATTTGCTGCTGCGTTTCTATGATATCGATGCCGGCCGCATTGCGGTCGATGGCCGTTCCTCGCGTGACTACACGCGCGCAAGCCTGCGCCGTGCCTTTGGCATGGTGTTGCAGGATACATGGCTGTTCGAGGGCACGGTGGCAGATAACATCGCCTACGGCTGTCCCGATGCCACGCGCGAGCAGGTTATCGAAGCTGCCAAGCGCGCGCATGCGCACAAGTTTATCGTGCAGCTGCCGCAGGGCTACGACACGGTGATTGGCGAGGACGGCGGCACGTTTAGCCAGGGTCAAAAACAGCTGCTGTGCATCGCGCGCGTCATGCTCACCGACCCGGCGATTTTGCTGCTGGACGAGGCGACCTCGAGCATCGATACCCGCACCGAGCTGCAGGTGCAGGCGGCATTCGACGAGCTCATGGCCGGTCGCACAAGCTTTGTGGTGGCGCACCGCCTGAGCACCATTCGCAACGCCGACTGCATTCTGGTGATGCGCGACGGCGAGATTATCGAGCGCGGCACACACGACGAGCTGCTGGCGGCAGACGGCTTCTATGCCGATCTTTACCGCAGCCAGTTTGCCCAGTAGGGGCCACCGATTAGCGGCCGGTGGTTTACATCTGTCACGTTGGTACTAAGATATTCATCTAATAAATTTCATTAGTGGCTTTAGTTTTGGGGGAAACGAGGCAACGTGACTATGACGTGCTCTTTGGTGGTTAACAGCAAGAGCGGCAATACCAGGATGGTTTCGGGCGCGATCAAGCGCGCTCTGCAGGCTGCGGGTGTTGAGTTTGTCCATGCCGCGGCGTTGAGCGACGATGCGGATGCAGATCAGGTTGCGCTCGAGGCGCAGGGCGCCTGCGCGGCCGACACGGTGCTCGTCGGTTTTTGGTGTGACAAGGGCGCGTGCACGCCTTCGGTCGCGGCGTTGCTCTCCACCTTGCACGGCAAGCGCGTCTTTTTGTTTGGCACCTGCGGTTTTGGCGCCGACCAGAGCTATTATCAGCAGATTATCGATCGCGTGACCTCCAATTTGGCCAATGATGCCGAGCTTGTAGGTTGGGCGATGTGCCAGGGCAAGATGGGCCCTGCGGTCAAGCAGCGCTACGAGGCCATGCTCGAGCAAGATCCCGACAACGCCCGCGCTAAGTTGCTGCTCGACAACTGGGTTGCCGCTAAGGACCATCCGACCAAGGAAGATCTGGACAACATAGCGGCAGCCGCCAAGAAGGCCGTGCTGGGCGAGTAGGTCTATCGCTGCCGCGCATGTGAAATAATACAGAAGCGTAAGCCTCGAAATCCTCGAGGCTTTTTTCTTGACACTCGCGGGAGCAACCGTGGCAAGCGTGTGGGGCGACATTTTCCATCACCCCGATGACGAGGCCGTCCTGGAAGACACGCTCTCCTGCATCCGCTGGATGTATTGAGCGTGGGACGGGCTTTCCAGATGGGCAGGGTTTCGGAAAGTGTGTCCCAGAATCGGCGCTCAGACTGGGATACACTTTCCGCTTTACGCCTTGTCCGGAAACTGTGTCCCGGAATTAAGGCTTGGAATGGGATGCACTTTCCGGTTGAGAGCCTTAGCGGAAAGTGCGACCCGGAATTTACTCTTGAAGTGGGATGCGCTTTCCCAACAGGCCCTCAAGCGGAAACTGCGTCCCATTCCGAAGGCAGATTCTGGGACACGGTTTCCGGATGCAAAAAAGGCCACATGACGTGGCCTTCAACTTATTATATGTTCAGCAGATGCCCCCATGACAAGCCGCGCTTCAACACCGAGGCGGCTGCCCGGCGACGCAGAACGTAAGGTTCATCGCGAGTTCCGCACGAGCCGGAGAGCACTCAATGTGCTCCCCGTGCGAGCAGGACTGTCCGAGCAGGGAACCTTACGTTCCGTGCCGCCGGGCAGACGAACCAGGTAAGACGCGCCGCTACTTGATCTTGGTCGTACCCGGCGCCAGGTTGGGGTCGGTCTCGTTGGCCTCGGTCTGGAGGTGCTCGGTGTACACGTTCTTACCGTCGCGGAACATCTCGTAGTACTGCATCTTGGCGTAATCCTCGCGCGCCTTGGTGGCCGCCGCGGCGACGGCGTCTTCGCCGGTGACGTTGGAGGAGAGCGCCCAGCGCAGGCTAGCGTCCTCGTAGCCCACCGAGTTGATGGCGGGCAGCGACTTGCGCAGCGTCATGTGCGCTTTCTGGTAGTCGGTCAGTGGTGCGCCGATCAGCTGCATCAGCTGGGTGGACAGGTAGTTGGTGGACAGGTCGTCGACCTCGCTCGCCTGGTCGCAGCCGGCAACGTCGTAGTTGGCCCAGATGATGTAGTCGGTCTGCCACAGGCGCTCCTGATGCGTAGCGTCGTCCTCGCCGGTAAACCACTTATCGTTGAACTTGGACGGGAAGAACGGCTGATGGTCGCCCCAGAACACCACGACCACCTTGCGGTCGAGATTGCGCAGGGCATTGAGGAAGTAGCGCAGTGCCTGGTCGGACTGCTCGATGCACGAGACGTACTCGTCGACATCGGAGAGTGTGCCGTCCTCGATGGTCTTGGCGTCCAGATCGGTCGTGTCGATGTTCAGGTGCATCTGCTTATCTGCCGGCAGCAGGCCCGTATCGTAGCCCGAGTGGTTCTGCATGGTCACGTCAAAGATGAACTGCGGGTCGGCGTTCTGGTTGAGCAGCTCAAGGATTTTGTCGTAGGTTGCCTGGTCGGTCACCATGCCGCGCAAGGTGTCGGCTCCCTGGAAATCGTTGATAGACAGGAACTGGTCAAAGCCAAAGTCCTTGTAGACGTTCTCACGGTTCCAGTTGGTTGCGTGGTTGGGGTGCATGGCCGTTGTGGAATATCCGAGCGACTTGAACTGCTCTGCCAGGTTTCCGGTCGTTTCCATGTTGTAGATGGTGTAGGGGTACACGCCCGAGCCCAGGTTGGCCATGGAGTTGCCGGTCATAAACTCAAACTCGGTATTGGCGGTGCCGCCGCCGTAGGCGCTCACGTAGAGCTTGCCGCGGCTGAGGCAGTCGGACAGGTTCTTAAAGTACTGCGGGCCCTCGTAGCCGGCGTGCATCTCCTGATAGATCGAAAGATCCGAGAAGGTCTCGTTCATAATGGCGATGACCGTGGGCTTCTCGCTATCGAACTGCTCTTGGGCGGCGGTACGGGCGTCGCTTGTGGCGGCATCGGACTTGTCATAGGCCTTGGCATACTTTTTGAGCGTTGCCTTGGCGTCGTCGGCGGAGTAGTTGGTGGGTTTGGGCGGCTTGATGGACTGTGCCGCACTAATAAAGGCAGGCAGATAACCCTCGCGCCAGTAGCTCTCGAGCGGGCGCCAGGTGTAGACGGTGATGCCGAGGGTGTTGTAGTAGTCGATAAGCGTGACATGCGCGGTCACGCCGCCCAGGCACAGCACCGCTACGAGCAGGTTGGTGAGCAGCATGCGCTTGGCGTTGGCGGCGCCCTTCTGACGGTGCGGTGCTACCAGGTCGGCGTACTCGCATAGCAGCATGGCGATGGCGGTAAAGCCCATGGACAGCACGCAGAACAGCGAGATCGAGTAGGTGTAGCCGTTGCCGGCGACCGCGGCGGCGGTGGAGATGGCCGAAAGGTCGCCCGGCTGGATGGGCATGGATTTAAACGTGATGACGAAGAACTCGGCAATGCCCAGGATAAAGAGGGCGAAGGCCAGGGCGGCGGGAGCTGCGCCGCGGCGCTGGAACAGGAAGAACAGGCCGACCATGAGCGTGGTGATGATGGCCCACTCGAGCAGTATGCACAGGGGGTAGACCCAGGTAAAGTCGTGGTTGGACGAGACCTCCATGCCCAGCAGCGCAAAGACGCCGGCGAGCAGCAGGCACAGCACGGCGGCGACGAGCGGTTTGCCCACAAAGGCGCCGCGCAGACGGGCGAGCTTGCCGGTGGGGGCGGGGGCGTCGGGCGCGGCGAACGCAAAGACGCGCGGGGCGATGCGGTCGCGTGCGATGCTGGCCCAGGCGCAGCCGGTGAGGATGGCGTTGGTCAGGATGAGCATCACAAAGGCGAGCGGCTCGTTTTGGGCGACGAGGCCCATGGCGCCCCAAATGGTCAAAAAGACCTGGAACAGACCGAAGGCGACGCTCCATCCAAGAGCGCCCTTGGCAACGGTGCCCGACTGCGCGCGAATGGCTTTGGCCTCGCGCAAGACAAGGAAGACGGTCGCCGCAAGACCGACGAGCGAGATGGCGGCTGCGAACATGCTGAGACTCCTCACAAACTTAAAACTACGAAAGCGGGGGTTTACCCGATTGTTACCAAGATATGCGCTGCGATTGGTGGCTGCGCACAACAACCAGCCATATTAGCGCGCATGTGTGGCGGTGTGGCGCAATGTAGTGGCGACCTGCGCGATAATGGACGGGAATTACACGGAAACGTAAAGGCTTCTTAAAGAAATGGCGAGGTTAAGGCGATGAACGAGCAGGTTTGTATGACGAGTGCGGGCGACGTGGGCGCTGGCATGGGCACGGGCGGCTATCCGGTCGAGACCACGGGCAACGCGGTGCTGGACATTTTGGAGCACCGTTCGTCCACGCGCGCTTTTGCGCGCGATGACAACGACCGTCCCGTAGCAGTGACCGACGAGCAGCGGGCGGCGATTCTGCATGCGGCGAGCCGCGCGCCGTCGGCAGGCGCCATGATGATGTATTCCATCGTGAGTATCCGCGAGCAGACAACGCTCGATCGCCTGGCCGACCTGTGCGACCACCAGCCCATGATCGCCAAGGCGCCCTGGGCACTTATATTTGTGGTCGACTATGCCAAGTGGATCGATCTGTTTGAGCACGTGGGTTGCTTTGAGCCCGAGTTTGTCGAGCGCACGGGCAAGGCGCCCCGCCGCGCGCCGGGTTTAGGCGACTTTGCCATCGCGGCGCAGGATACCGTGATCGCTGCCCAAAACGCCGTGGTCGCCGCCGAGGCCCTGGGGCTGGGGAGCTGCTATATCGGCGATGTCGTCGAGAACGCCGAGGAAGTTGCTGCGCTGCTGGACTTGCCGCCCTATACCATGCCGCTGTCGATGCTCATCATCGGCACGCCCCGCAAGGAGCGCCCGGCGATTGCGCATCCCGTGGTGAACCTGGTGCACGAGGAGCGCTATCGCCGCGCCGATGCCGCGACCATGGATGCGCAGGTGGCCGAGATGGACGCGATGTTCCGTCCGCATGCCCGCGAGGTGGGGGAGCGCGTCGTGGATATCTACACCCGCAAGCACACGAGCCCCTTTATGGCCGAGATGAGCCGATCCATGGAGTGGTGGTTCAAAAACTGGCTCGGAAAATGACGAATGTGACAAAGGGACAGTCCCTTTGTCACATTCCATATCGCCGCGGTGGCCTAAAGGCCGTATAAATGTTTATCTAGCTGGGAAAACAGTGCATTAAAACATGGGACGATTATCTATAATCCCCTCGAACGTTAAAGTTGGGAGGAAACCGGCTTATGGAACAAAAGGCCAAGGAGGCAGCCTCGCACGCTGCGATTCCTGTGAGCATCTCGGCGATGCTCGTCACGCTGGGCGTGGTGTATGGCGATATCGGCACCAGCCCCATGTATGTAACCAAGGCGCTCGTTGCCGGCAACGGCGGCATCGGAAGCGTCACGGAGGAGTTCGTGCTCGGCGCACTCTCCCTTGTCGTGTGGACGGTCACGCTGCTGACGACCGTCAAGTACGTGCTCATCTCGCTGCGCGCCGACAACCATGGCGAGGGTGGCATCTTTGCTCTGTACAGCCTGGTTAAGCGCTGCGGCAAATGGCTCATCATCCCCGCCATGCTGGGCGGCGCGGCACTGCTCGCCGATGGCATCCTCACGCCTGCCGTTACCGTGACTACGGCTATCGAAGGCCTGCGCACCATTCCGGCAGTCCATGCCGTGCTGGGCGACGATCAGGCCCGCGTCGTGGCCATCACGCTTGCCATCATCATTGCGCTCTTCTTGGTGCAGCGCATCGGCACGGCCAAGATCGGCCACGCCTTTGGCCCCATCATGACGCTGTGGTTCCTGTTCCTGGGCGGCACGGGTCTGTTCTTTGTCTTCCAGCACCCCGCCGTGCTGCTGTGCCTCAACCCGGTGCGCGGCATCGCCTTTTTGTTGAGCCCCAACAACCATGCGGGCATCATGATTCTGGGCAGCTGCTTCCTCGCCACCACCGGTGCCGAGGCGCTCTACTCCGACATGGGCCACGTGGGCCGTGGCAACATCTACGCAACCTGGCCGTTCGTTAAGTGCTGCTTGCTGCTGTCCTACATGGGCCAGGGCGCGTGGCTTATCAACAACGCCGGCAACCCGGAGCTCATGGGTATCGCCGACCTCAACCCCTTCTACCAGATGCTTACCCCGGGCCTGCGTCCCTTTGCCGTCGGCCTTTCCACCGTCGCGGCCATCATTGCCTCGCAGGCGCTCATCACCGGCGCTTTCTCGCTGGTGTCCGAGGCCAGCCGCCTGGACCTCATGCCGCACATGCAGGTCTTCTATCCTGCCGAGACCAAGGGCCAGCTCTATATTCCCATGGTCAACAACGTCATGCTTGTGGGCTGCGTCATCGTGGTGCTGCTGTTCCAGAGCTCGGCGCACATGGAGGCCGCCTACGGCTTGGCGATCACCCTGACCATGATGTGCACGACGCTGCTGCTCTTCTTCTACTTGCATGTTGATCGCGGCCTTAAGGTCGTCCCGTATATCTTCGTTGTGTTCTTCCTTATGCTCGAGGGCTTCTTCTTTGTGAGTTCGCTCACCAAATTTTTCCACGGTGGCTATTTCACTATTCTTATGGCCATGCTCATCATGGGCGTTATGCTGTGCTGGTACAACGGCACGGCGGTCGAGCGGCGTCAGTTTACGCTGCTGCCGCTGCGCAGCTATCTGCCGCAGCTCAAGCGCCTGCGCGACGACGATCGCTATGAGCTTATGAGCGACAACATCGTGTACCTGACCAAGGACACCAATACCGACTACATCGACCGCGATATCGTCTACTCGATTCTGGACAAGCATCCCAAGCGCGCCCGCGCCTGGTGGTTCGTGAACGTCGAGACCATGGACGAACCGCATACCTTTGCCTATTCGGTCGAGACGTTTGGCACCGACTATGTTTTCCGCGTGCATCTGTACCTGGGCTACAAGGTTAACCAGCGCGTGAACGCCTACCTGCGCCAGGTTGTTCAGGATCTGGCCGCCACTGGCGAGCTGCCGCCGCAGATGCATGACTACTCGGTCTACAAGGATCCGGGCAACATCGGCACGTTTAAGTTCGTCATGATCCGCAAGCTCCTGGCGCCCGAGAGTGACGTGGAGCCGAGCGAGCGCACGGCCATCACGCTCAAGTACATCATCCGCCGCTTTGCCGGTACGCCGGCGCGCTGGTATGGCCTGGAGAACTCCAACGTGAGCTTTGAGTATGTGCCGCTGTTCACCAAGTTCAAGGCTGTGAACAAGATGCAGCGCTTGGCCCCCAACGAGCGCCCGTAGTCGCCGACAGGTTGCATGGAGTTGGCCTTCGATGGACAGGAGTGTGCGCCCTGCTCGCGCACGTGCTGTTTGTCTAACGACCGCAGGCTGCAAAGGCTATACACTTGGAACCACCACAAGGGAAACCGCCACAAAGGTGCTGTCCCTCTGTGGTGGTTTTTGTTTTTAAGAGAGGGGCGGGGTGCCGATGGACGTCCGTGCGGACGGCGATATTGCCGATAGCTTTTGGTGGCGGCGCACAACGCTGACACGTCGCAGCCCTCTGTATGACGCCTGCGTATCGGCGGGGCTGCTGGTCGCGGCGACGATTGTGGGTGCGCTGCTCGACCATCCTGGTCTCGCGCCGAGCATCATGATCGTCTATGTGTTCGCCGTGCAGCTGTGCGCATTCTTTACCTGGAGCCGTCTGTATTGCTTGCTGAGCTCGGCTGCCGCCGTAGCGCTCTACAACTTCTTGTTTGTCGACCCGCGCTGCTCGCTATCGTTTATCGACCGCGTCTATCCCGGCATGTTCTTCATCATGTTTGTGGTCTCGCTTGTGTCGAGCTCGATTGCGTTGGCCCTGCGCCGCGCCTTGGCACAGGCTGCCGCCAGCGACCGTCGCACGCATATGGTGCTCGAGACCAACCGCATGCTGCAGCGGTGTTCCGATCAGCAGCAGATTGTGCATGCCATGGCAACGCAGCTGGCGCGTCTTTCGGGCTGTCCGGTCGTGTGGTACAGCGCCGACGCCGACGATGATGACTTGCTGCCGCGTGCGACGTACACGGCCGTGGGTGACGCCGCGCCGGTGCACCAGCTGACGCCCCAGATGCCGCCGCGGCTCTCGGCGTCCGCCTATGTGGGAACGCCGCTCGATGCCACCTATGGCGGCTCAGCGTTTTATGGCATCTACCTGACGGTTTGCACGGGCGACGGCTTCGTGCGCTCGGGCGACCCCGCCTCGGTGGTGGGCGTGCTGGCTATCGTTGCCGAGCCCGACGTGCTGACGCACGAGGAACGGACACTTGCCGACGCCATCGTGAGCGAAGGCGAGCTGGCACTCGATCGCGCCCGCGCCATGGAGGCCCGCGAGGAGGCGGCGGTGCTCGCCAAAAACGAACAGCTGCGCGCCAATCTGCTGCGCTCCATCTCACACGATCTGCGCACGCCGCTTACCAGCATTTCGGGCAATGCCGACGTGCTACTCGACCAGGGTTCGACCGGCACGGCCGTGCTCGATAGCCAGACGCGCCGCGGCATGCTCCTTTCCATTCGTTCGGATGCGCAATGGCTCAACGCCACCGTCGAGAATTTGCTCGCCATCACAAAGCTCGAGGGCGGCGGCATGCATCTGTCGACCACGCTTGAGCTCATGGACGATATCGTCGAGGAGGCGCTGCGCCACGTGAATCCGGCTGTACGCGAGCACGATCTTAAGGTGGTGCCGTGCGACGAGCCGGCGCTCGTCAACGTCGATGCGCGCCTGATGGTGCAGCTGGTGGTGAACCTGGTGAACAACGCTATTGCCTATACGCCGTCGGGCTCGCATATCGTGATCTCGATTATGGCGAACGATGGACAGGTGGCATGTTCCGTCGCCGATGACGGTCCCGGTATTGCGCCCGAGGAGCAGGGCCGGATCTTTGAATCGTTCTACACTGTCAACCATGGCTTGGCTGATAGCCATCGCAGCGTGGGCTTGGGACTTTCGCTCTGTCGATCCATTATGTTGGCGCATGGCGGTAGCATAGAGGTTGCCGCGGCGGACCCGCACGGCTCGGTCTTTACGATTGGGCTTCCCGCCGCCGACGTTTCGTTTGATAAGGAGTAACGCTGTGTCGAACTCTGCCATGAAACCGCTCATCTTGGTCGTTGAGGACGACCCCGCCGTCCGCAACCTTATCGTTGCCGCGCTCGAGGCGCACGGCTTGCGCCATATGGCCGTGGAGACCGCCCATGCCGCCATCGCCGCCGCCTCATCGCAGGCACCGAGTATTGTGCTGCTCGATCTGGGCCTGCCCGATATGGACGGCGTCAAGGTGGTGGAGTCGGTGCGCGCATGGTCGGGCATGCCGATCATTGTGGTCTCGGCGCGCAGCGAGGATGCGGACAAGATTCGCGCACTCGATGCCGGTGCCGACGACTACCTGACCAAGCCGTTTTCGGTCGAGGAGCTGCTCGCGCGCATTCGCACGACGCTCAGGCGCCTTTCGTATGCGCAAACGGGCGGCGTTGCCTCCGAGGGCTCGTTCGATACCGGTGAGCTGCATATCGATTTTGATGCCGGCATCGCCACGATGGATGGCGAGGAGCTGCATCTGACGCCGATCGAGTACAGGCTCTTGTGCCTGCTGGCGCACAACGCCGACAAGGTGCTGACGCACCAGTTTATCCTGCACGAGATTTGGGGCACGGCAACTAAGAGCGACCTGGCGAGCCTTCGTGTCTTTATGGGCACGTTGCGTAAGAAGATCGAGTCCGATCCGGCGCATCCGCGCTATATCCAGACGCACGTGGGTATCGGCTATCGCCTGGTCACCCAAGGCTAGATCGCCAACCACCATCCCAATATGAGTTGCGGTGAAATACGGTTTAAATTTGCCTAATTCCAGGCAAAACAGTCCGTATTCCACCGCAACTTGGTTTATCTGCCCTTGGGCTTGCTGGCGTAGAACTTCTTCTTTTTGGGCTTGCCGGCGCAGGCAGGCTTGCTGTCGCCGCGCGACCCTCGGTCTCCGGCCTGCGCTTGCGCGGGCGTCGTTGCGCGAGGCTTGCGGGCTTCGGGGTTGCGCAGCTCTTCGGTTCGCTCTGCAATCTCCTCGGCGCTAAAGCCGACTTCGGCCATGGCGTCCTCGATGGGCAGGCGGCGCACGATATAGCAATGGTGCACCTTCTGGTTGCGCGCAAAGTCCTCCGGGATGGTCTGCGCCGTAATGTCCTCTAGCACGACGCCCGCGCGCGCGAGCTTGCGCGTCTCGGGGCGGAAGCCGCGCAGGTTGCAGCTAAAGATGGCGTGGCCGCCCTGTGCGAGCAGGCGCGATACGCCGGCCAAAAGCTCAACATGGTCGCGCTGGACGTCCCAGGTGCGGCGGCCCATCTTTGATGAGTTCGAAAACGTGGGCGGATCGACAAAAATCAGGTCCCAGCGGTTGCGCGTCTGGCGCTGGTCGCGAATCCAAGCAAGCACGTCGTCGCGCACAAAATGATGCTGCGGACCAACAAAGCCGTTCTGGCGCATATTGCGCTCGGCCCAGTCCAGGTAGGTGTTGGAGAGGTCGACCGTCACAGTTTCCTCGACGCCGCCGTCTGCCGCATAGCAGGTAGCGGTGCCGGTATAGGCGAACAGGTTGAGAAAGCGCCGCGCCTGCTTGGCGTGCTCGCGCACCAGGTTGCGGGTGACGCGGTGATCCAAGAAGATGCCGACGTCCAGGTAGTCGTCAAAGTTGACGGCAAAGGTAAGGCCGCCCTCCTCGATGAGAGGCAGACGACGGCGTGCGATATTGGCGCGCTCGCCCGAGCCGCCCTTGCCGGCGCCCTGCTTGCCGTACTGCGAGCCGCCGCGCGAACGCATGCGGGCCTTGGCGTGCACGTGCTCGGCGGGAACATCTAGGATGCGCGGCGCGATGGCCAGAATGTCGAGCATGCGGGCCTGGGCAAGCGCGGGATCGATGGTCTTGGGCGCGGCGTATTCGGCGATGACGAGCCAGCGGCCCGGCGTCTGCGGGCAGCCCTCGTATAGATCGATGGCGGCGGAGTAATCGGGTAGGTCGGCATCGTAGACGCGGTAGCAGCTCACGCCCTCGCGCTTTGCCCACTTGCGGCGCAGACGGGCGTTCTTGCGCAAGCGGTTGGCGAACTGCTCGGACTCGGGGATGAGCACGGGCAGCGGCTTGCCGTCGCCCAGGTCGAGCGTGGCGGCAGGTTCGGGCATGGGGGTGCTGGCGGCTTTGTCGTTGACTTCGTTGGTATCCGCAACCTCGGCCTCGGCATCTGCGCTGGTCGCAGCCTCAAACGCTGCGGCGGCGTGGTCGAGCGACGGCCAGACTTCGACGGTCGCCTCCTCGTTGTTGGGCATGACGGCGATCGAGCGCTCGGGCTCGGCGTGGAGCGAGCGGGCCAGCAATCCATCGCGGGTGAGCGCGGCGACCGGTGCCGCGGCAAGCTCGGGCGCGCGGCGCAGCTCGCCGACCAGCGTCATGGCGTCGTGCATGAGCGAAAGCGGGGTCTCGGTGGTGTCTGCGACCACGGCGGCACCGGCGACAGCGCCTGCATGGTCCAGCACGGTGGCTGGCTTGGCAGCGCAAAAGTCGACAAAACGCTTGTAGCCGGCGCACTTGACCATGCGCTCGGCAGTCTTGCGGGCAGCGGGGTCAATGTCCACGGCGACGATGCGCGCCTGGCGCTCGCGCGCCGCCGCCTCGCGCTCGCGTGCCTCGGCAAGCAGCTGCTCCCACAGGGCGGCGTCGTGCGGCTGCCAGCCCTCAAAGCCCCAGCGCTCGCGTGCAGCGCCCGGGGCGCGGTCGGTCAGAATGTTCACGGCCTCCAGTAGCAGACCGCCGCCGGCGCACGAGGCGTCGATCAGCGTGGGCAGGGCTTCATTCTCGTAATCATCGGCCGTCAGCTCGAGCTCACACAGCGCGGTCCAACCGACCTGCGCCAGCACCAGGGCGGCGTAGTCGGGACGCAGCACGTGTGTGCCCTCGCCGGTGCGGGTCGCGGCGGGCGGCAGGCGCTTGAACAGCGGGTCGCCCGAAAGGTCCAGGCTGATGCTCGCGCGGCGCTGGCGCAGCGAAAGCAGTAGGTGAACATCGGGGTCGGCGGCGTCGACATCGGCGCGACGGCCCGTGGTTTCGGCCAGGCGGTCGCACAATGCGTCCTTGGCGCGCAAGGCAGAGAAGCGTGTGTTGCGCAGCTGCTCGGTCACGCCGCGGGCGGTGATGGCGATAGTGGCGCCGGGACGGATGATGTTCTCCCAGGCGATGTCGTAAACGCTATCGTACAGCTCGTCGGCATCCTGCGCCTCAAAGCGCCCAAGAACCACGAACACGCGGCTCGCCAGGCGCGACCACAGACAGGCGCGGTAGCCTTCTTCGAGCTCGCCCTCAAACGTAGCGCGGCCCTTCAGCCGGCGGACATGCGAAAGCCCGAGGCGTTTAAGCTCATCGGCGAGTGCGGACTCAAAGCCCTCGGGGCAGCTTGCGTAAAATTCCATGGGTGACCTCTCTGGTTGCGTCGCTCCATTATATGATGGATGCTTCGTTTGCCCTTATCCTCGAAAGGAACCCATATGATTGATGCGTGCCCCGATTCCGCCGTGCTCTTTTTTGACGTGGACGGCACGCTGACGTCGTTCGATCCCGACGATATGACCGATAAGGACTTTTCGGCGGTTCGCCCCTCGCAGACGGTGGTTGAGGCGTTCCGTGCACTGCGCGATGCAGGGCACAAGGCATTTATCTGCACGGATCGCCCCCTGTGGCTTATCGCCGATAGCCTGCGTGCGCTCGACCCCGCGGGCGTCGTGGCCATGGCAGGCGCCACGCTCGAGGTCGAGGGACGCGTGGTACACGAGGACTGCTTTGACGAGGACGTTATCGAGGAGCTTGCGCGCCGTATGGCCGCGGCAGGGATTGAGACCTTTTTCGAGACCAACGTGGCTACTTTTGCCCTGGAGCCTGTGGGCGTTGAGCAGTCGTCTCTGATCGGCACTTCTGTGGTGCACAGCACCGAGGAAATGCGCGTCGACGGCAGTCTGCGCGTGGGCAAGGTATGCCTCAGTGTGCCCAGTTTGGCTCGCGTAGCCAATGATGACGGCTTTATCGATTGCGAGTTTGAGCTGTGCAACACCGGTGGTCAGAATCGCGAGCTGAGCCCCAAGGGCATTGACAAGGGCGTGGGCGTGGCGCGAGCGCTGGCGTATCTGGGCCGCGAGGGAAATGCGCGCACCTTTGGCTTCGGCGATTCGGGCAACGACCTGGGCATGCTCGCTGCGGTCGAGACGGCTGTCGCCATGGGCAACGCCATGCCCGAGGTCAAGGCGGTCGCCGACTACGTGACCGACGATGTCGCACACGACGGCACCGTCACAGCGATGCGGCATTTTGGGTTGATTGAATAAATGGCCGGGTCGCCCGCAGGGGGGGCGACCCGGCCATTTGAGCTATTTTGCAATATAGAGCTTGGGATGGCTGCGACTGCTCTCGATCGCCGCCGTCATGATGCCCTCGTCGTCTCCATCAACGATGATGCCATCGAGGTCATCGATCTGCGCGGACTGATAAAAACTGGTCTTGTTGAACTTTCCCTGGTCAACCATCATGTAACTCTGGTTTGAGTTGGTCAGGTACATATGCTTGATCATGGCTGAGAAGTCGTGCTCGACGGTAAAACCGTGGTCGGGGTGGAATCCGTCGGCACTGACAAACGCCTTGTCGGCATGGAGTTTGCTCATGCAGTCGAGCGTTAGTGCGCCCGCGAGATAGAGGTGGCCCTTGCGCACGGAGCCGCCCAGCAGCACTACCGAAGCATTGGGGAGATTAAAGCTGGCATAGTTCGCGATTGCAAGATCGCCGGTGATAATGGTGATCTCACGCTTGTCCATGAGGGCCTTAGCGAAGTAAAAGCCTGTGGTGCCGATATCAATTACCAGAACATCGCCATCATCAACAAGAGTTGCCGCGGTTGCGGCGATGGCCTCTTTGGCCTCGACTTGGACATTGATACGCTCCTCGGGATACGAGATTGCGTTGGAGCGAGAAAGCGATACCGCTCCGCCGCGTACGCGACGCAGCTTGCCTTCGGATTCCAGCGAGACGAGGTCGTGTCGTGCGGTGACTTCCGAAACCGAAAAACGGCGAACGATGTCGGATACCGAGATATTTGGCTTTTCGGCCAGCCAGTTCATAATAAATCGCTGACGCTCGGCCGGTGAAAGGTCTGAAGTAGATGCCATATGCCGCTCCTTTTGAACGAAAGGCAAAAGATACGCCTTTCGTAATCGAAATATAACGTATCGATATGAAAAGGACAAGGCAAAATCGAATGAATCAAATGAACGGAATGGCATGTCCCAAATGCATGCGTAGCAGATAGTTTACACTTAAATAGCGTGTAGAGGGTCTTGTTCTGAAGGTGCCGCCCAAAAGAAGTACGTTCACACCCGATATTCGACCGTTCACGGAAAGATGACAATTGAGCTTTCGATAGCTTTTGAAATGGTTTATAAAAGAAAACCGAAAAGCTTTTGAAACAAAGAAGAAGGCTTTCGATAGCAATAGTGCTAGATGAGAAAGGACCGAACATGGCGATCAAGGTGTTTGCCGACGGCGCTAACCTCGAAGGCATGCTTGACATGCATGACAATGGTAACGTTCAGGGTTTCACGACCAATCCTTCCCTTATGAAGGCCGGTGGCGTGACTGACTATCGCGCTTTTGCCAAGACGGTTCTTGAGCACATCACCGATGTGTCGGTCTCTTTTGAGGTATTTGCCGACGACGAGGCGGGTATGGAAGCCGAGGCCCGCGAGATTGCAACCTGGGCAGACAACGTCTACGTTAAGATCCCGGCACTCAACACCAAGGGCGAGTCCACCGCCGCGCTGGTCAAGCGCCTTTCTGCCGACGGTATCAAGGTGAATGTCACTACCATCTTCACGCCCGAGCAGGTCGACGAGTTTGTCGATGCCGTCTCTGCCGAGACCCCCTCTATTCTGTCCATCTTTGCCGGTCGCATTGCCGATACCGGCGTCGATCCGCTGCCCCTCATGGCGGAGTCCGTAAAGAAGGCTGCCGTCAAGCCTGCTGCCGAGGTTCTTTGGGCGTCTACGCGCGAGGTCCTCAATATCTTCCAGGCGGAGTCCGTTGGCTGCCAAATCATTACGGTCCCCAATGCCCTTCTTGCCAAGCGCAAGAATTTCGGAAAAGATTTACTCGAGTACTCGCTTGATACGGTCAAGGGCTTCGCCCGCGACATTCAGGCACTTGGTTTCCATATCCTGCCCGAGGAGTAGGGGGCGAGCATGCTGACCGATCTTCTTAAGCCCGAGCTTGTTGCCTGCCACGTCGAGGCCTCCGATTGGGAGGAAGCGATCAAGGCGTGCGGTAAGCTGCTCGTTGACGCCGGCAAATGCGACCAGAGCTATGTTGACGCCATGATTTCGTCGGTTCACAAATTCGGTCCCTATATGGTCTTGGAAGAGGGCATTGCCATGCCTCACGCTCAGGCCGATGGCAATGTGAGCGAGGCCGGCATCTGCATTGTCACGCTTGACCCTGCCGTTGCATTTGGACATGAGGATTTCGATCCGGTTCACGTGCTCGTGGGTATTTGCGCACCCGACCCCAAGGCTCATCTTGGCTGCTTGGCGGAGCTTTCGCAGATGTTCGAGGACGAGGACTGCGTTGCCAAGCTCAGCGCATGCGATACGCCCGAGCAGGTTTTGGAGACCATGCGTTCATTCTTTTAGGCCTTAATGGCACGGCGATGCGTCGCCGCTTTTGGATAGACGGAAAACCGTCACGTGTAGGAGAGGAAGGTTGCCATGCATATCATCACCGTATGCGGAAACGGCATCGGGTCTAGCCTGATGCTCGCTGGCAAAGTCGAGGAGCTTTGCGAGGAGGAGGGCATCAAGGCCGACGTTGAGTCTATGGACCTGAACGGTGCTTCTTCCGCAAATCCGGATCTGTTCATCACCGTTAAGGAGCTCGCCCCCGAGCTCCACGGCAACGTTGTGATCGTTCGCAGCTATGTGAACAAGAAGAAGATCCGCGAAGACGCCCTTGAGGCAATCAAGGCGGCCGCTGCTAACGCCTAAAGCGGCATAAAAAAAGGGCGGTTCCCTGTGGAAGAGGGAAACGCGCCCACGTTAGAGAGAAAGGAAGCGCAGATGCAAGCCATCCTTCCCATACTTGAGTTTATCCAATCGATTCTGACCAAGCCAGCGTGGATCATGGGTCTGTTTGCCTTTGTGGGCCTTGTTGCGCTCAAGCGCCCTGCCCACAAGGTGATGACGGGAACCCTGAAGCCCATTCTTGGTTACATCATGCTGTCTGCCGGCGCCGCTGTTGTTCAGGAGAACCTTGCCCCGCTGGGTACCTTCATCGAGACCGGTTTCCACATCACCGGCGTCGTGCCCAACAACGAGGTTGTCGTTTCGATGGCTCAGAGCGTCCTTGGCGTTCAGACCATGATGATCCTGATTCTCGGCTACGTCGTGAACATTATCATTGCCCGCTTTACCAAGTTTAAGTACATCTTCCTGACGGGCCATCACAGCATGTTTATGGCTTGCCTGCTGTCTGCCGTTCTGCAGGCATCTGGCTTCCAGGATGTCCAGCTTGTCATCGTGGGCGGCATGTTCCTGGGCCTCGTGAGCGCTATGCTTCCCGCCGTTGGTCAGCGTTTCACCGAGAAGGTTACCGATGGCGATGAAATCGCCATGGGCCACTTCGGTTCACTCGCCTATTACATCTCCGCTGCAGTCGGTACGCTTTTTGCTAAGGACGCCGAGGAGAACAGCACCGAGAAGATCGAGGTTCCCGAGAAGTTTGCCTTCCTGCGCGACACCACCATCTCCACGGCTCTTACCATGGCCTTCTTCTATCTGGTTACCGCTTTTGCCGCTTACATCGCAGACCCTGCGGTCGTTACCAAGACCGCTGGCGGCGACAATGTGATCGTCTATGCCCTGACTTGTGCCCTGTCCTTCGCCGTCGGTGTCACTATCGTCTACAACGGCGTCCGTATGATTCTCGCCGACCTGGTCCCGGCTTTCCAGGGCATCTCCAACAAGCTGATCCCCGGTGCCATCCCCGCCGTCGACTGCGCTGTCTTCTTCCCCTATGCTCCCACCGCCGTCATCCTCGGCTTTGTCGCTTCCTTTATCGGTGGCGTTGTCGGTATGTTCATCGTGGGCGCTACCCTGGGCATCTTCATCATCCCGGGCATGGTTCCCCACTTCTTCTGCGGTGCTACCGCCGGTATCTACGGCAATGCCACGGGCGGTCGCAAGGGCGCAGCTCTTGGCGCTTTCGTCAACGGCCTGCTCATCACCTTTGCCCCGGCCCTGCTCCTGCCCGTTCTTGACGTCTTTGGCTTCAAGAACACTACGTTCGGCGACTTCGACTTCTCCGTCATTGGTATTACGCTCGGCCGCGCTGCCGAGGCCTTCGGTACCACCGGTGTCTACGCGATTCTCGCCGTCCTTCTGATCGTCGCCTTCGTCCCCAACTTCATCCACACCAAGGGTGCTGTGATCAACCACGTTGAGGAAGAGTAATCCAGGCATACGTTAAGCCCTAATCGGGCGGAGCTCCGATAACCGGCTCCTACACGGAAGCGGTGACGTCTCAAATGAGGCGTCGCCGCTTTTTGTTTTGGAGCGGTTGTGAAAACGCGCCGGTGAAGCGCTGTTTCAGCGCCGCGAACGGAAGCAACCGCGATGATTAGCAAAAACGTTTTGCCGCTGGGGCGTCGATATAAAAATGGTAAAACCGCAAAACCGTTCGCCGAGAAGATAAAAAACCGCAGCTCACGCCTTGATAAACGTAGGTAAAGTTTTTAACAGTTTATCGGTCGTATGCAAACGAAAGGAATCAGGCAGATGGCAATCAAGGTGTTCGCTGACGGTGCAAACCTCGAGGGCATGCTCGACATGTACGAGAACGGCAACGTTCAGGGTTTCACGACCAACCCGTCCCTTATGAAGAAGGGTGGCGTGACGGATTACCGCGCGTTTGCCAAGGAGGTTCTGGCCCACATCACCGATGTGTCCGTCTCGTTTGAGGTCTTTGCCGACGACGTCGAGACCATGGAGGTCGAGGCCCGCGAGATTGCTACCTGGGCCGAGAACGTCTACGTCAAGATTCCATGCGTGACCACCAAGGGCGAGTCCACCGCCGAGCTGGTCCGCAAGCTTTCGGCCGATGGCATCAAGGTCAACGCCACCACTATCTTTACGCCTACGCAGGTCGATGAGATGGTCGAGGCCGTTGACGCCGAGACGCCGTCCATCATCTCGCTTTTTGCCGGCCGCATCGCCGATACCGGCGTCGATCCCATTCCGTTTATGACGGAGTCAGTCAAGAAGGCCGCCGCCAAGCCCAACTGCGAGGTCCTGTGGGCGTCCACGCGTGAGCTCATCAACATTTACCAGGCCGAGGCCTGCGGTTGCCAGATTATCACGGTGCCAAATAGCATCCTGGCCAAGCGCAAGAACATCGGCCGTGACCCGTACGAGGTTTCGCTCGATACCGTACGCGGTTTTGCCAAGGATATCGCCGCTTTGGGTTTCCATATTCTGCCCTAAGCAAGGGTACCCCCTGCAGCGACGTGCAAAATCGCGAGTTTTCAGCATGGTAAAGACTTTTACCAGCTGGTTGAAGCGCGGAACGGCCCCCGTTTTGGCCCTAAAACGCCAAAACGGGGGCCGTTTTTGCTTTTATGGCCCTCTGAAGCGCCGCGGGGCTATCGGGAGATGCTGAATACTCGCAATTTTGCACGCCGCGAAGAGGGGGACGTCCGCTTTGGCGGCTATTTGCCCTGCACCATGGTGAGGGAGATTTTCTTGCGGTCGCGATCGACCTTTTCGACCCACACCTTGACCGTGTCGCCGACGCGCACCACGTCGCTGGGGTGCTTGACAAAGCGGTTGGCCAGCTTGGAGATATGCACGAGGCCGTCCTGGTGCACACCCACGTCGACGAAGGCGCCAAAGTCCACAACGTTGCGCACCGTGCCCTTGAGCTCCATGCCGGGTTCCAGGTCGTCGATGGAAAGTGCTGAGCGGCTAAAGACCACCTCGGGCGCGTCGTCGCGCGGGTCCCGGCCAGGCTTCTTGAGCTCGTTGACGATGTCGATGAGCGTGAGGGTGCCGCAGTCCAGGTCGCTTGCCAGCGCCGAAATGCTGCCGATGCGTCGCTCGATGTCGGGCACGCCGCCGCGGCTGAGCTCGCTTGCCGCCACACCCGCACGCTCCAGGACGGCCGTGGCCACCTCGTAGCTTTCGGGGTGGACGCTCGTCGCATCGAGCGGGTTCTTACCGCCGCTGATGCGCAGGAAGCCCGCGGCGTTGAGATATGCCTTGGGTCCCAGCTTGGGGACCTTCTTGAGCTGGCGGCGATCGGTAAAGGCGCCGTTCTCCTCGCGGTAGGCCACGATGTTTTTGGCTACGCTCGGCGTGATGCCCGATACGTATCCCAGCAGGCTCGCACTTGCAGTGTTTACGTCTACGCCCACGCGGTTGACGACGTCCTCCACCACATGTCCCAGGGTGCGCGAAAGCTCGGCCTGGTCAAGGTCGTGCTGGTACTGGCCAACGCCGATGGACTGAGGCGGAATCTTGACGAGCTCTGCCAACGGGTCTTGCAGGCGACGGCCCAGGCTCATGGCGCCGCGCACGGTGACGTCCAGATCGGGATACTCCTGGCTTGCGAGCTCGGAGGCGGAGTACACCGATGCGCCGGCTTCGTTGACGATGGTGTATCGCAGTCCAGGCGCCTGCTCGGCGATGAACTCCGAGACGACTTCCTCGGTCTCGCGGCTGGCGGTGCCGTTGCCGATGACAATGGTGTTGACGCCGTCCTTCTTGACGAGGCGGGCGAGCTCACGCTTGGTGCCGGCGACGTCGTGGCGCGGCTTGGTGGGGTAGACCACGCCGTGGTCGAGTAGCTTGCCGGTCTCGTCCATGACGGCGACCTTGCAGCCGGTACGGTAGCCCGGATCGAGTGCGAGCACACGGGCGCCGCGTACGGGGCGTGCCGAGAGCAGGCCCTCGAGATTCTTGGCAAAGACGTTGATGGCCTCGGTCTGCGCGCGGACGGTGAGCTTGGCGCGGGCCTCGCGCTCCAGCGAGGGGGCCATGAGGCGCTTGTAACCGTCGGCGATGGCGGCATCAAAGACGGGCGCAAACACGCCCTGGCGTCGGGGCCAACGGCTGCCGAGGCGCGCCGTGGCGGCAGTGCCGTCGACGTTCACGCGCACGCGGAGCTTGCCCTCGCGCTCACCGCGGTCGATAGCCAGCACGCGGTGGTTGGGAATACGGCGCAGCGGCTCGTCATAGCTGTAGTACGGCTCGTAGGGAGTCTTCTCGGTGGGGTCGGTGGCCTCGACGACGATGTCGGCGGTGTTCTGCGTAAAGGCGCGCAGGTCGGCGACGTTCTCGGGGTCCTCGGCCACCGTCTCGGCCACGATGTCCGCCGCGCCGGCAAGCGCCTTTTCGGGCGTGTCGAAGCCGGCCTCCTCGTTGACGTATGCCGCGGCGGCGTCGAGTGCACTGCCCTTGGCCGAGGCCTGCATGATGATCATGTTGGCGAGCGGCTCAAGGCCTGCCTCGCGGGCCTTCTGCGCGCGAGTCATGCGCTTTTTGCGGTAGGGCTTGTAGAGGTCCTCGACACGCTGGAGCTGCGTGGCCTCGCGAATCTGCTGCTCGAGTTCGGGCGTGAGTTTGCCCTGGGCGTCGATGAGCAGGATGACGTCCTCTTTACGCTGCTCAAGATTGCGCAGGTAGGACAGGCGCTCGTCGAGTGCGCGCAGGGCGACGTCGTCCATGCCGCCCGTGGCTTCCTTGCGGTAGCGCGAAATAAAGGGGATGGTGTTGCCCTCGTCGATGAGCTTGACGGCCGCCTCGACGTTGGCGGCCTTAAGGTTGAGCTCGCGGGCGAGCTGGGCGATAAGATCCATGAGACTCCTTGCGTTTGAGGTGCGTTTGCAGCACAGGGCTACCAAGGATACCACCCGACGTTCTGCCAAAGCAGTCTTTTTGGGACGGGGCTTTTTTAGCTACGGTGTTCCGTTAGCTTGACCAGTCTTTTTGGGACGGGGCTAAATTAGCTGTTTTTGGATTAGGGCTCAGTTGCGATTTGTTGATTCATCGATATTGGGATGGAGAACCAGCTAATTTAGCCCCGTCCCAAAAAGACTGTTCCTCCACCACCTCCCAAATCATCCTTACAAAACGAGGCCCTGGCCAAACGGCCAGGGCCTCACCACTTCTTTTCAGGCTGCGAGAAAAGACCGTGTGCGCAGGCGCTCCCCGAGGGAGACGGGGGTGTTTGCTCCGCGCGCAGTTTCGCAGCGAAGCGAGAATGTTTGAGCACGGAGTAAACACCCCGTCTCCCTCGGGGAGGTCCGTTGGGAGCGTAGGGGATGTTTTGAGCTACTCCAGCTCAAACGCTCCGGTGTAGAGCTGGTAGTAATATCCGCGCTTGGCGATCAGCTCGTCGTGGTTGCCACGCTCGATGATGCGGCCGTGATCCAGGCAGATGATTGCGTCGGCGTTGCGCACGGTGGACAGGCGGTGCGCGATGACAAACGTCGTGCGGCCCTCCATGAGCTTATCCATGCCTGCTTGCACGATGGCCTCGGTGCGGGTGTCGATGCTCGACGTGGCCTCGTCCAGAATCATTGCCGGCGGATCGGCGACGGCGGCGCGTGCGATCGAAATCAGCTGGCGCTGGCCCTGCGACAGCTGGGCGCCGTTGCCGGTGAGCATGGTGTCGTAGCCGTCGGGCAGGCGGGTGATAAAGTCGTCGGCGCCCGCGAGCTTGGCCGCCGCGATGCACTCCTCGTCGGTGGCGTCCAGGTTGCCGTAGCGGATGTTGTCCATCACAGTGCCGGTGAACAGGTTCACGTCCTGCAGCACCACGCCCAGCGAGCGGCGCAGATCTGCCTTGCGGATCTTGTTGACGTTGATGCCGTCGTAGCGGATCTTGCCGTCGGCGATGTCATAGAAGCGGTTGATGAGGTTGGTGATGGTCGTTTTGCCCGCGCCGGTGGCGCCGACAAATGCGACCTTCTGGCCCGGCTTGGCAAACACGGACACGCCGTGCAGCACCTCGTGGTCGGGCGTGTAGCCAAAGTCGACGTTGTCCATGACCAGGTCGCCGCGCAGCGGTACGTACTCGATCTCGCCGGTTGCACGGTGCGGGTGTTTCCATGCCCACATGCCGGTGTGGTGGTCGGCCTCCTCGAGCTGCCAGGTCTCGGGGTTCACCTGCGCGTTGACGAGCGTCACGTAGCCTTCGTCGGTCTCGGGCTTCTCGTCGATGAGCTCAAAGATGCGGTCGGCGCCGGCGAGACCCATGACCACGGCGTTGATCTGCTGCGAGATCTGACCGATCTGTCCGCAGAACTGCTTGGTCATGTTGAGGAACGGCACTACGACGGCGATGGAGAGTGCCATGCCCGAGAGGCTCAGGTTGGGCACGTCCAGCTCCAGGAAGATGCCGCCGGTCAGCGCGACCAGCACGTAGAGCAAGTCGCCCAGGTTCCCGAGGATCGGCATGAGGATGTTGGCGTACATGTTGGCCTTCTGCGAGACCTCGAAGAGCTTCTCGTTGCGCTCGTCAAAATCGGCCTCGGCAGCGGACTCGTGACAGAACGCCTTGACGACTTTCTGGCCGTTCATGACTTCCTCGATATGGCCCTCGACCACGCCGAGCTCGGTCTGCTGCGCGATAAAGAAGCGCGCGGAGTTGGAGCCGAGCAGCTTGGTCATAAAGGTCATAAAGGCGACGCCGGCAATAATCACCAGACACATCCACACGCTGTAATACAGCATGATGAAGAACACGGTGACGATGACGATGATCGTCATGAGCAGGTTGGGCAGCGATTGGCTGATCATCTGACGCAGCGTGTCGATGTCGTTGGTGTAGTGGCTCATGATGTCGCCGCGCTGGTGCGTGTCGAAGTAGCGAATCGGCAGGTCCTGCATGCGGTTGAACATCTTTTCGCGCAGCTTCTCGAGCGAGCCCTGCGTGATGACGGCCATGGCGCGGTTCCAGAAGAGCGAGGAGGCGACGCCCACGGCGTAGATGCAGCCGAGGGTGGTCACGAGCTTCAGAATCTTGGGCTGCGCGGCCGTCCAGTCGCCCGACTGCCACGATTCGCTAATGACCTGCAGCGCGCTCTGGAGAAACGTCGCGCCGATGGAGTTGATGATGGCGCAGAGCACAACGCCGGCGACGACGAGGGGCAAAAGCACCGGGTAGAAGCCAAAGAGCATCTTGATCAGGCGCGTCATGGTGCCGCCCTTGCGGTTGCGCGCGCGCTCGGCGGTAGCGGCCTTACTCATGTGCCTCGCCTCCTTCCTGAGTCTGAGCTTGCGGTGCGGTCGTGTCGGTGTTGTCTGCCGCCGTGGTCGTATCGCCGGAAACGTCGCCGGCGTCCTCGCCCTCGGCAGACATCTTGTTTTGCGAGGTAAAGGTCTCGCGGTAGACCTCGCTCGTCTTGAGCAGCTCATCGTGGTTGCCGATGTCCTTGATGCGGCCACCCTCCATGACGATGATGCGGTCGGCGTCCTGAACGGAGCTGATGCGCTGGGCGATGATGAGCTTGGTCGTGTTGGGCAGGTAGCTCGCCAGGCCCTCGCGGATCTTGGCGTCGGTCTTGGTGTCGACGGCGCTCGTGGAGTCGTCCAGGATCAAGATCTTGGGGCGACGCAGCAGGGCACGCGCGATGCACAGGCGCTGCTTCTGGCCGCCGGAAACGTTGGAGCCGCCCTGCTCGATCCAGGTGTCGTAGCCCTTGGGGAAGCCGTCGACAAACTCGTCGGCGCAGGCCAGATGTGCGGCCTCGCGGACTTCCTCGTCGGTGGCGTTCGGGTCGCCCCAGCGCAGGTTCTCGGCGATGGTGCCGCTAAACAGCACGTTTTTCTGCAGGACCATGGCTACCTGGTGGCGCAGCGCGTCCAGGTCGTAGTCGCGCACGTCCACGCCGCCGACGCGCACGGTGCCCTCCGTGACATCGTACAGACGGGCGATCAGGTTCACGAGCGTCGACTTGGCCGAGCCGGTGCCACCGATAATGCCGATGGTCTCGCCGCTCTTAATATGCAGGTCGATATCGTCGAGCGCCTGGCGGCGGGCATGCTCGGAATACTTAAAGCTCACGTGATCGAAGTCGATGGAGCCGTCGGCAACCTCGTGCACGGGCTCGGTCGGGTTAGCGATCGTGGGCTCGGCGGCCAGCACCTCGGTAATTCGGTGCGCCGACTCATCTGCCATGGTCACCATGACAAAGATCATCGACAGCTGCATTAGGCTCATCAGAATCTGGAAGCCGTAGGTAAAGATGGAGGAGAGCTGGCCCACATCGAACAGGGTGCCCTGGCTCGTGATGATGAGCTTGGAGCCCAGGTAGATGATGACGACGAACGCGCCGTTGACGCAGATGTTCATCATGGGGTTGTTGAAGGCGAGCAACTTCTCGGCGCGGGTGAAGTCCATCTGGACGTCGCGCGCGGCGGTGGCGAACTTCTCCTTCTCAAAGTCTTCGCGCACGTAGCTCTTGACCACGCGCATGCCGGTGACGTTTTCCTCGACCGATTCGTTGAGCGCGTCGTACTTGCGGAACACGCGGGTAAAGATCGGGCGCACCTTATAGATGATAAAGAACAGGCCAAAGCCCAGCAGCGGAATGATGACCAGGTAGACCATGGCGACGCTGCCGCCCATGGCGTATGCCATGCTAAAGGCAAAGACCAGCACCAGCGGCGAGCGCACGGCGATGCGGATGAGCATCATAAAGGCCTGCTGCACGTTGTTGATGTCGGTGGTGAGGCGCGTGACGAGCGAGGAGGTCGAGAACTCGTCGATGTTGGCGAAGCTGAACGTCTGGATCTTGTAGAACAGGTCGCGACGCAGGTTCTTGGCAAAGCCGCAGCTGGCATGGCTGCAGGTGATGCCCGCGGCGGCGCCAAAGGCGAGTGACGTCAGCGCGATGAGTACGAGAAGGCCGGCGGTGGGCAGCATCTCGGTAACGGCGGTGCCGTCCTTGATGGCGTCGATCATGTCGGCGGTGATAAACGGGATCATCATCTGGCAGATTACCTCGCCAAGCACCAGCAGCGGCGTAGCGATCGTGACCTTCATGTAATCGCGGATGCTGCCCATGAGGGTTTTAATCATCCAGTTCCTCCCAGGTTTTGCGGATTTTATCGAGCATTTCGGCGAGCTGCTCGCGCTCGTCGTGGGTGAGCGCGCTAAAGGCCCGTTCTCTAAAGCGGATGCGGGCCGCCTGGTCGATGCGGGCGTTTTCCCGGCCGGTTTCGGTCAGGCGAATGGTGAGTTGCCGTCGATCCTTGGGGTTACGGCTGCGCTCAATGAGGCCGTTGAGCTCGAGCTTGGACAGGATCTCGGAAAGCGACCCCGGCTTGAGGCCGAAGTGCATGCCGAGTTCCTGCTGCGACATCTCGCCGCCGGGCTGCTTGGCCAGTAGGCAGATGATGGGCGCCTTGCCGGACACGCCTCCGCCATGAAAATGCATGTAATGGCCGCAAAAGCCCAGGTTATTGAGGATGCGCTTGGCAAGCTTGTCTTCTGAGCTAACCGCTTCGGATACATCCGCCGGCTGTGACGGGTCTCCGCCGGGCTCGTGCGAACAAAGGCTAAGAGGTTCATCGCACATAAATTAGTGCTGCTCCTTTCTTTAGTTAGGTAGTGGAATTGTTTTGTGCCTAACCAATTTAGGAGCGTGAGAAATCAAAGTCAAGGTACCAAACTAGTGGTTACGCGGTTTTACCAAACCGCGTAACGGCTCGACGCTGCAAACCCGCCAGAGCGGCAATCTGCCTTTCAACTTCGGCGGCATGACCAGAAGGTCAATGCCGCCTCGTTTCAAGGCACCTTGCTCGCTCTGGCGGGTTTTCGCTGACTTCGCCAAAACATCGGCGTTGCCCTTGTTGGGATAGTCGTTGGGGACGTTCTTGTTTGACTAGTCGTTTAAGAACGTCCCCAACGACCAACTTAAAAACTATGCCGGATTACGGGGCTGAATGACGGATTGCCGACCATGCCGAAATTGGTAAAAAGAAAACCGCAGGTAGAAGGTTCGCTATGATTTGAAAATAAGGGGTGTGGTTGGCTCATTCAGGTTCAGCCCCGTAATCCGGCATAGTTTTGAAATGGCACTGAATAAGTGGCGGCAAATGAGCCGCAATGAAGCAAGCTAGCCCCTCGTTTCCGAAACCTTTCCGCAACAATTTGCCCTTCGTGCCGCTCGACTCCGCTCGCAACGTCCCCTGCGCTACACTTAGTTGCACTGTGGCGCCGTTGCGCCGCGCCCGATCCAAGGGGGACACTCATGAAGAACACTCAGCTGTTGCTGATCAACGATATGTGCGGCTACGGCAAGGTCGCGCTTTCCGCCATGCTGCCGGTGCTGTCGCACATGGGTTACCGTATCCACAATCTGCCGACGGCACTTGTGTCCGATACGCTCAACTATCCCAAGTTCTACATCCACGACACCACGGAGTACGTGCGTCAGAGTCTTGCCATCTGGGAAGAACTCGGCTTTGAGTTCGACGCCATCTCGACCGGCTTTATCGTGACCGAGGAAGAGACGCGCATCATCTCGGATTTTTGCCACCGCCGTGCGCAAAAGGGCACCAAGGTGTTCGTCGACCCCATCATGGGCGACAACGGCAAGCTCTATGCGGGCGTGCCCGAGTCCACGATTGGCCTTATGCGGCACCTGCTGGAGTGCGCAGACTACGCGGTGCCCAACTATACCGAGGCGTGCCTGCTTGCCGATAGGCCTATTGCCGAGCAAATTACGCCCGAAGAGGCCCGCGCCCTTGTGGACGCCGTGCGCGAGCTGGGTGCCAAGTCGGTGGTCATTACGAGCACCGTGGTCAATGGCACGAACGCGGTTATCGGTTACGACCATGTGGCGGGGGAGTACTTTACGATTCCCTTTGAGCTTATTCCGGTCTATTTCCCGGGCACGGGCGATACGTTCTCGGCAGTGCTCGTCGGCCGCGTTATGGCAGGTTGGAGTCTGCAGCGCGCGACGTCCGATGCCATGCGTGTGGTGGCCGAGCTTATCGAGCGCAATGCCGACCAAGAGGACAAGTCGGCCGGTCTTCCCATCGAGGCCTGCTTGGATGTGATTGACCATGAGTAATGCTGGCGAGGGCGGCATCAGGCCTGCGGGCGAGAACAAGCCGCTCGGTGCGCCGCGGGGCAAGCGTCCGCGTATCCGCGTGAGCTGCATGGACCAGTTGGGGACGTGCCGCTGCCACCATGGTCACAAGCCGGGCGACGTCTTCGACTTCGACCGCGATCGCGGCAAGATGTGCGCCATGGCCTGTCACGTTGGCTTTCCCTATATCGATATTCTGCGCTATGGCGGAACTGTGCCCGGCAACGAGCCCGGCACGGCAAAGTTCTGCTGCCCCGAGGTCGATACGCTGAACGTCTGGCTTGCCGAGATCGTCGACGAGTAGTTGAGCGCAATGTGACAAAGGACAGTTCCTTTGTCACATTCGCGGGCGGTGTCCCTTCTTTTTTGCTTATAATCTCAAATCTCTGCGTTTCATCCGATTTTAGGTTCTAAAAATTCTGCGTTTCATCGATAATCAAGCGTGTAAAACTCTGCATTTCATATGATGACACCGAGGGGAGCCTATGCTGCGCAGGAAAATAGCGGCAGAGCTGGAGCGTTGGCTGAAGTCTTCCGAGCAAAAGGCCTTGTTCATTACGGGTTCTCGCCAGATTGGCAAAAGCTATTCGATTCGCGCATTTGGCAAAGCCAACCATGCAACCTACATCGAGCTTAACCTCATGGAAAACCGCCAGGCAAAAGATGCTCTTCTCGAGGCGCGGGATGCCGATGATTTCATCAGCAGGGTGACGCTTCTTTCGGGAAAGTCGATTGCGCCAGGCAAAACACTCGTGTTTATCGATGAGGTCCAAGAGGCCCCCGACATCATGACGATGGCAAAGTTCCTTGTTGAGGACGGGAGGTGCCGTTGGGCGTTTTCGGGGTCAATGCTCGGGACTCAGTTCAAGGGCGTCAGGTCCTATCCCGTGGGGTATGTCCACGAGCTTAGGATGTTCCCGCTCGATTTTGAGGAGTTTTGCTGGGCAATCGGGGTGAGCGAGGGGGCTCGCCAAACGATACGTGACGCGTGTATCAGCGAGAGGCCCATTCCTGATTACATTCATGACGCGATGATGGCAAACTTCAGGACCTATACCGTTGTCGGCGGAATGCCGGAGGTCGTGCAGCGTTTCCTTGACACGCAGGGCGACCTTGCCTCTGTTCGTCAGCTACAGTCAGAGCTCAATGAACAGTACCGGCGGGATATCTCCAGGTATGCAAGCGGGCGAGCCCTTCAGGTGCAGAGCATCTACGATCAGCTCCCTATTATGCTCGAGGGCGAAAACAAGCGCTTCGTGCTCAATTCCATTGACCCCAAGGCTCACTACGAGAAGTATCAGCGAGATTTTGTATGGCTTGTCGATGCCGGCGTTGCTCTCAAAGCCGATATCGTAACAGAGCCAAAATCGCCCCTGCTCAAGACGGCACGGCCATCGCAGTTCAAGCTATATCAATCGGATACGGGCATGTTGATGGCGCGCTACCCCGTTGGAGTCGCCCAAGCGGCGTATCTTGATAGCAAGGAGCCCAATCTGGGCGGCATTTACGAAAACGTGGTGGCCCAGCAGCTGGCTGCCCAAAATCGCCAGCTTTACTACTATCAGACAAAAAAGCGCGGTGAAGTGGACTTTGTGGTCGATGGACCGGATGGGACGGCTGTTCCGATCGAGGTTAAATCGGGCTCCTATTACCACGCGCACGCTGCGCTCGGTCATGTGCTTGATACGGCTGAATATGGCGTAAGGCTCGGGATTGTTTTCTCGAGAGGCAACGTTGAGCGCAACGGAGCAGTTCTCTATTTGCCGCTATATGCGACCTGGGCCCTTTCGGATGTTTTGGGCGACTCCTGCGCCGAGGGGATAAAGCTGGAGGTCAAGCCGGTCTAGGGCTAGTCCCTTTGTCACATTCATGAGCGTGGGTTTTCTCCCGTTTAGAGCGCACTTGAACGCTCAAAGTGGGAGAAAACCCACGCTCATTTTTCATGTGGAAGATTATCCGCGCCTGTTTCGCGCCGAAGGCGTGGCCCGCGACCTCGCTTGCCTACAGCTGCTCGAGCATGGCCGTGCAGCCGGCGAGCACGTCGCGGTACGTGGCATCGAAATTGCCGGTGTACCAGGGATCGGCCACGTCGCCGGGGCGCTCGGTCCAATCGAGCAAGCGCGTAATCTTGCCGTCGGGGTCGTCGCCAAAGATGCGACGCAGGCCACGCGCGTTCTCGTCGTCCATATAGACGATGTGGTCCCAGTCGCCATACTCCGAGCGGCGCACCTGGCGTGCGCGGTGGGCAACGACGGGAATCCCGACTTCGCGCAGCTTGGCAACGGTGCCGTGGTGTGGCGGGTTGCCAAGCTCCTCGGTCGAGGTCGCGGCGGAATCGATGACAAACTCCGCCTCGCGCCCAGCGCGGCGCACGAGCTCGGTAAACACCGACTCGGCCATCGTCGAGCGGCAGATGTTGCCGTGGCAGATAAACAGTACGCGTTGCATAGGGCGATACCTTTCATATAGAAGGCTGCTAAAGAGTCGAAGCCGGGCGCATGCCAAGTTTTATTTCTTGGCCAGTTTGAAGTAGCGCTCAAATATCAATTCGAAAACGTAATAGAACATCAATCGACTGTCGAGGTCCATGCTGCCCAAGCGGATTTCTTTTTGCACGGTGTAGATAGGGTAGTCGGCTAGTTTCGAGAGGGAATTTCGAGAAAAGCCGGTGAGCGTGACGACCTTGCACCCACGCGTTTTGGCTATCGATGTGGCGTCAATAGACACCTGCGTCTCGCCGCTTACGGAAACGCTGAAGACCAGGTCGTTTTTGCCGAGGAGTTCTGCGTAATGCCTCATGACGTGGCGTTCACTGAGCGTATCGGTGTTCTTGCCCATAATTTTGAGCTTTTCAGCCATCTCGAGGCACGGGTATTTCGAAAAGCCCGAGCAGAAGAAGACGATATGCGAGGCGTCCTGGATAAGACTCACAACCGAATCGATGACCCGGTCGTTAAGCAGATCTTTGGTCTGTACGAGCTGGGTATCAAGAGGAAGTGCCTCGATAGTGAATCGATTGCGATCGAGCGAGGCGGAATACGATTGTTTGAGCTCCGTAAACCCCGAGAAGCCAAGCTTGTGGGCAAGCCTGACGATTGTATTGGGAGCGACGAAGAACCGTTCGGCAACGCTCTTAAGCGTGACATCGTCAATATCATCACGCAGCTCGATGATGTAGCGCATGATCTCGCTTTCGAGATCGTTGAGCTTGCTCTCGCCAGCTCGCACATGATCATAAAAGGATTCTTGATCTTTCATAAGATGTTTCAGCCCCTCGCACCTCGCCGTACATATGGTACCGCTTTGTGTCGCCAGGTGAGAAATCGGTAATCGGTCAAGATTGCCTATTGCCCATGAACTGGGCAAACGCGCGTGTCTGCCTACACATATCTGTGTCGTGAGCGAAATCATGTGTCCCCGTTTCGCATTGGCCCACACGGGGACTTGCAAACGACCTTATGTCGCAAAATACCAATCGAAACGAAGCAAGCCGAGGACAGCCGCGGAGCCCAAGGTCTTCGAGAACACCGATCAGCCAACCCTGGAGGGACGGAACATGAAGGATAAGCTCAATATTGTGATCGTTGGCGGCGGCTCCACGTGGTGCCCTGGCATTCTTAAAGCCCTGACCAAGCACATGGACATTCTGCCGCTGAACCGCGTGATGCTCTATGACATCGATGCCGAGCGCCAGCGTCCGATCGGCGAGTTTGGCAAGATCCTCTTCGCCGAGGAGGAGCCCGGTGTGGAGTTTGGTTACACCACCGATAAGGACGAGGCTTACACCGACGTCGACTTTGTGCTCTGCCAGATTCGTACCGGCGGCTACGAGATGCGTAGCAAGGACGAGAAGATTCCGCTGCATATGGGAATCATCGGCCAGGAAACGGTGGGCCCTGGCGGCATGGCTTACGGTATGCGCTCCATGCATGACATGGTTGAGATCGTCAACGACGTTCGCGCCCATAGCCCGGAGGCGTGGATTATCAATTACACCAATCCGGCTGCTATTGTGGCATATGGTCTCGAGCGTGTCCTGCCCGATGAGCATCGCGTTCTCAACATCTGCGACCAGCCTGTCAACCTCATGCGCTCTTACGGTCGCCTGCTCGGTCGCGATATGAGCAAGACGGAGCCCGTGTACTTTGGCCTCAATCACTTCGGTTGGTTCAAGCACATCTACGATGAAGAGGGCCATGACCTCGTCCCGCAGATTAAGGAGTACACGGAGAAGAACGGCTTCCTTCCTGCCGATGCCGAGCAGCGTGACCAGTCCTGGCTTGATACCTACGCCATGGTCAAGGACATGCTCGAGGACTTCCCCGACTATCTGCCCAACACTTATCTGCAGTACTATCTGTATCCCGAGTACAAGGTCGCTCACCTCGACCCCGACTACACTCGCTCCGACGAGGTTATCAACGGTCGTGAGAAGCGCGTGTTCGCCGAGTGCGAGCGTGTTGCCAAAGTCGGCACCGCAAAGAACTCTTCGGTTGTGCAGAACGATGCTCATGGCGATATGATCGTGGAAATCACCTCGGCCATTTATCGCAACACCAATAAGACCTTCATTGTCATCGTGCCCAACAACGGCATTATCGAGGGTATGCCCGATGACGCCATGGTCGAGGTCGCGGCAAGCGTGGGCGCCAATGGCCCGCAGCCCTATGCGGTTGGCAAGATTGGCACCTTCTATCGCGGTCTTATGGAGAACCAGTACGCCTATGAGCGCCTGACTGTTGAGGCTTGGATGGAGGGTTCCTACGAGAAGGCCCTGCAGGCACTCACGCTTAATCGTCTGGTCGGTGACGCAAAGAAGGCGCGTAAGGTGCTCGATAAGCTCATCGAGGCCAATAAGGATTACTGGCCGGAGCTTAAGTAGCTAGTTCCATAGCGTTTGATAACTGTTATGGGGCGTGTGGGTTGTAGAACTGCACGCCCCGTTTCTTTAAGAGGGGTATCCCATGAACAAAGATGAGCTGCTGGCAAAGTTCCAGCGCCTGGGCAAAGTCCTCATGACGCCTGTCCTGATCCTGCCAATCGCCGGCATCCTTCAGGGCTTTGGCAATGCCTTTACCAGCCCCACCCTTACGGCAGCTGTTCCCTGGCTTGCTGCTCCGGGCTTTGCGATTTTCTTTTCGATTCTTAAGGCCGCAGCCGGCATCGTTATGAGCAACATCCCGGTTATCTTCTCGATTTGTCTCGCCTATGGCTTCGCCAAGTCCGAGAAGGCTACCGCGGCGCTTTGTGGCTTTTTGGGCTACATGTGCATGAACTCCGTGATGGGCACGTTCCTCACGGCGACTGGCGTTATCGATCCCGCCAATCTTACGACGGGCCAGAGCACGATCCTCGGTATCACCACGCTCGACACGGGCGTTATCGGCGGTCTTCTGGTGGGTGCAATCGTCGCATGGCTGCATAACCGTTACTACAAGATTGAGCTGCCTGCCGTGTTCTCCATCTTCAACGGCACACGCTTTATCCCGGCGGTAACGCTGCTCTCATGCAGTGTCCTCGCATTGGTCATGTCCTTTGTTTTCCCGTTTATCCAGAACGCTCTCGGTGCGCTGTCCGAGTTCATCAAGACTACGGGTGCCTTTGGTGCATTTGTCTACGGCGCTGGCGAGCGCATGCTCCTGCCTTTTGGTCTGCATCACTTTGTCTATTTACCGTTCTTCTTCACGTCGCTCGGTGGCGTCGAGACCATCGACGGCCAGACCGTTCAGGGCGCTATCAATATCTACAACGCGATCCTGGGCTCTCCTAGCACGCCGTTTAACATCGAGGTCAGCCGTTTTGTCATGAACGGTAAGGTTATCTTCGCCATGTTCGGTCTGCCCGGTGCTGCACTCGCCTTCTACAAGACGGCGCTTCCCAAGAACAAGAAGAAGACCGCAGCGCTCATGATTGCCATCGTGGTGCCTTGCATCCTCTCCGGCATTACCGAGCCGCTCGAGTATTCCTTCCTGTTTATCGCGCCCATCCTCTACGTGTTCCACGCTCTCATGGCTGGTCTTGCCTATGCGCTGACCTATATCCTGCAGTTCAACGTGGCCGGCTCCGCATCCTTTGGCGGCCCGCTCTTGTCGTTGATCTTTAACGGCATTATGGGTGCAGCCAAGGGCTCCAACTGGCAGGTTATCCTGTTCCTCGGCCCCATCTACTTCTTGGTGTACTACTTCGTCTTCAAGTTCATCATTCTTAAGAAGGATCTAAAGACCCCTGGCCGTGAGGAAGAGTCTGGCGATGAGGCCGAAAAGGCTCCCAAGACCGTGATCAGCGACCTCATTCCCGCCATCGTTGAGGCAGTGGGCGGCGACAACAACATTAAGTCTGTCGAGGCCTGCTTCACCCGTCTGCGCATCCAGCTCAATGACTGTGACAAGGTGGTTGATGACGCCGAGTTTACCGAAAAGCTCGAAGCGCGTGGCATCGTGCATGTTAACGGCGGCGTGCAGATTGTCTACGGCAACATGGCATCTAACTACGCAACCCAGATGCGCGAGCTGCTGGGTATGGAGTAAACGCCCCACATATCTATAAAATCCTGTATAAAAGGCGGTGGCAGACAATGTGTCTGCCACCGCCTTTGAGTTGCCCCACGCGCATTTCGTGTATTTGAAATACACGAAATCGTAGGCTGCTCGTTCTGTTCAAGGTGTGCGTGGACGACACGGGCGCCGCGAGCATCTCGGCGACGGTCGCCTCCACGTTTAGCTCGTGGACCAAGGCCACCATGTGGCTCGTCATTGGCTCCTACCTCATTGCCAGCGCGGTCAAGGAGTCGGGCCTGAGCGAGCGCATCGCCTATGCGTTCATGCTCAAGTTCGTGCGCGACGCCAAGTTGCTCATCATCTCGATCTTCGCGCTCACCTTTGTGCTGTCGCTGCTGATCCCGCATCCGTTCCCCCGCGCCTTCCTCATCCTTGCCGTCGTCTCGGTTATCGCCGAGTCCGCATGAGCCGCTGGGGCATGCCGTACGAGCCCGAGGGCATTCGTGCCATCGTGGCCTGCATGGACAGACACGCGCTCCAGCCCATCGGCAATGCCTTTGACTTTTGCTACTTGGACACCACGAGCTACCGACGAGTCTCACCAAGAGGACTTCTGCTGCATCCAAATCCCCGTCGCCCTCGCGATGTGACAAAGGGGCAGTCCGTTTGTCACATTCCATGCCTTAGAAACTTGCAAATTCTGCAAGTTTCTAAGGTAACATCTTATAAACTTGCAAAAAATGCAAGTTTATAAGATTTCATGTCTGGTCGGGCGCTAGGGAGACTCTATGGATATCGTTCGCCGAAGCCGTTATCTTGATCGACTCATTGCTTTTCAGGATACCGACCTCATCAAAATCGTGACGGGCATACGCCGTTGTGGCAAATCAACGTTATTGGACATGATGAGGGACTATCTGGCGCAACAGGGGGTGCCAGCCGAGCGTTTGCTGACCTTTAAGATGGAATCTCTAGAGTACGCGGGAATTACGGATTATCTGACGTTTTATCGTATGGTTCGGGAGCGCATCGACGGCATCGATCATCCCTACCTGTTCTTTGACGAGCTCCAGAATGTCGAAGGTTGGGAAAAGGCGGTCAACTCGCTCCGAGTGGATTTGCCGTGCGATATCTATGTCACGGGCTCCAATGCCTTTTTGCTATCGAGCGAGCTCGCAACGCTTATCTCGGGCCGATATGTCGAGGTCAAGATGCAGCCTCTCACGTTTGGCGAATATCTTGATTTTCGCTCGATTGATGCGGTCGCCGCTGAAGGGCTTGGTGAGAGGGTCGAACTTGTTTCCAAGACGGGCGATCGCCTTAATTCAAATACCGTGCTTGAGCAGTACATAACCTATGGCGGCATGCCGTTTCTGGCCCATGATGAGCCGAGACGTGAGCTGTGTCGCGACTATATCCGTAGCCTCTACCAGACGATCGTCGCGCGCGATATCCTGTCGCGTGTGACGCGTAGGGGTCGCGGAGCTATCACCAAGCGCGATGTTCTCGAGCGGCTCTGTGCGTATCTGGCAGACAACATCTCCAACCAAACCTCGGTCAACAAAATCGTAGGGACGCTCAACGAATCAGCGGGCGGTAAGACCAACGCATCGACGGTGTCGGCATATATTGACGCTCTGGAAGAGACGTACCTGTTTACCAAAGTAAAAAGGTATGACATCAAGGGGCGGGAGCTTCTTAAGACAGGCGGTAAATATTACATAGCTGATACGGGAATTCGCAGCTATCTTGACGGATATAGAGGTAGCGATAGCGGAAGGATGCTCGAGAACGTTATCTACAACCAGCTTGTCTTTGAAGGATACGAAGTGTTTTGCGGCCATCTACGCGCGGGGGAAATCGACTTTGTCGCAATCGGCGGGGGATCAGACCGCAAATATATCCAGGTTACCGAACGGATCGATGCCGAGGCGACGAGGGAACGCGAGCTGCGACCGCTCAAGCTAAGCACGCTAGGAAAAATTCCTGATTCGTATGAGAAGATCCTGATTGTCAGGGATGGCGACCATCCAACGGACATCGATGGCATCAGAATCGTGGGGGCAGTCGACTTCTTGTTGAGAAATAAGATTACCCGCGGCTAAACGTAAACAGATCCGTTTCGATGCGACAAAGGAGCAGTCCTTTTCGCATTCCGTGCGAGCCCTCGTGCCGTCTGGGGGTATAAGGCTAGCAAGTGTTTATTTGCGAGGCCTAAGGGGCGCCCCGTATGGATATCGATAACTTTGAATGGTGGTATAGCGAGGGCGAGGTTCCGGACGAGGAGTGGGACGAGCTCGCGCCGCATGACGTGTCGAGCGACGAGGACGAGAGCGGCAACGACACCGTCGAGACGGACACCGCTTCCGACTCGGCCGAACCCCTAACCTTTGAACAGGCCTGGGCCCAGGCTGAGGCCGACGAGGCAAAGGCCGACGCCACGGCCACACTGGGTGAGCCGGCCGACATGTCCATCTCGCCGGCAAGGACCCCACAGCCGCGTCACACTATCGACCCCGACAGCACGGCATCCTTTAGCATTCTCGACGTGCCCGCGCAGGGCGCCCAGGCGCCTGCGCCCACGCATCGCCCCGATCTGGCTCGCGAGGAAGGCGCGGGCCGGCGCTCTCCGCTCGGCCCCATCCTCATCGCCTTCATGGCCGGCGTTATCGCCTGCTCGGCAATCGGCAGCGTTTGGAGCCATGTTGAGCAGCAGCGCCAAGACGCCGCCAAGGTCGAGATCTCCGTCGAACAATCGCTCAACCGTACGCGCTCGGTGCATGTGTCGGTCGAGGTCAAGGACGGCGCGACGTGGGATACCGCGCGCGGCGACAGCCAGATGCTCATCCATATCGTAGGCCGCACGCTCAAGGGACAAGCGATCGACGAGCACCAATACGTCAATTCCGAAGGTGACGGTATCGAGCTCAAGCCCGGCGACTACGAACTTACGGTCGATGAGCCACCTGTCGCCACCGACGGCACGCGTTTTCGTGCCTCGAAAAGAATGGTTCCCGCGAGCTTTAACTCGCGGGCGCCCGATACGGTCGACACCACCTCGCAGGGCGGGTTTGACCTTTACGTGGATACCCAGTAGGCGCTCGCCGCCCATTTCCGCTATGGCTACTCAATAATCGCCTGCCGTCCCGTCCCACCGCCAAGAGTGGGACAATAGTCCTCGACACTATTGTTTACTTTTGGAGGAAGTAGCATGTCTACCGTCACTACCATCAGGCGCGGCGGCCTCACCGCGGCCATCGATTCCATGGGCGCCCAGCTCACGAGCCTTGCCCTCAACGGCAACGAGTATCTGTGGCAGGGCGATCCCGCTTTTTGGGGCAAGCATGCGCCCATCCTGTTCCCCATTGTGGGCTCGCTGCGCAACAACACGGCGACGTCTGCGGCCGGCAGCTGCGAGATGGCGCGCCACGGCATCGCGCGTATCGTGGAGCACAAGCTGGTCGAGGTGTCGGAGGACGGTTCGTCCGTTACCTACGAGATCACCGATACGCCCGAGTCGCTCAAGGCCTTCCCGTTCCACTTTAAGCTCAACATGACCTATGCCCTGACTGGCGACGCCACTCTTACGCAGACCTTTGCCGTCACCAACACCGGCGACGTGGACCTGCCGTTTTCGGTGGGCGGCCACCCCGCATTTAACGTGCCCGTTCCCGGTGCCGAGGACGAGGCGTTCGAGGATTACGAGCTGGCGTTTACCGAGGCTTGGACTAACGAGGCCCCCATCATCACGCCCGATGGCCTTATGACGTTCGAGGGAAGCTACAAGGCTCCCGATAACTCGGACGTGCTGCCCATCACACACCGTAGCTTCGACAACGACGCCATCATGTTCACCGATACCCCGGGCTCCACGCTCACGCTGCGCAGTCGCAAGTCGGGCCACGGCGTCAAGATTGACTTTGAGGGCTTTAAGTACATTGGCGTTTGGTCTGCCGCCAACGACGCCCCGTTCGTGGCGCTCGAGCCTTGGACCGGACATACCACCATGGACACCGAGGACGACGTCTTCGAGCACAAGGTCAACACCATCACCTTGGCTCCCGGCGCCACCGACAAGCGCGCCTTCGAGGTTACGCTGCTCTAGAGAGCGGGGGCCATCGGCCGCGTGCTCGAGGAGCGCGGCGTTGAACTTGAATACCTGATCGACGAGGGTGACTACCGTATTGTTTCGGCTGCCGAGTACGGCGCGGGCGAGGGCTGGCTTATGCATGCCGACCTAGCCGAGAAGGGCTATGCCGATATCGTGCTCAAGACGAAGGGCGAAGGCGGACATTCGTCCAACCCCTACGGCGGCACATCGCTCGAGGTATTGAGCCGCGCTATCGCCGCAATCTGCGATATCGAGTGGCCGACGCGCGTGACCGATCTGCTTGCCGCGCAGCTTGTCGAGTTGGGGCTCTACACGGCGGATGAGATTGCCGCCAACGGAGGCGTCATTGTTCGCGACTGCCTCGCCAGCAACAAGCTCTATCCGCTCGTGACCACTACCTGTGCGCCCACGCAGATTGAGGGCGGCAGCACTGGCGCCAACGTGATGCCGCAGGATATGTGGGCCAATATTAACTTCCGCATGCTCGAGGGCACGGGCGTGGCTGATGTTGTTGACCGTTGCCGCGAGGCCGTTGCCGCTGCGGGCCTTACCGGGCGCGTGGAGGTCGAACTGGGCCCCGGCAGCTCAGAACCTTCGCCGTCCCCACGTGTTGGCGGACCGGGGCTCGAGGCCGTTCGCACTATTGCCGCCCGCTACTTTCGTGATCAAAAGGGGGCGGAGGAAAACGTACCGAATGCGGCGGGCGGGGCTGCTGTCGGCATTGTGCCCTCAACTGTGATCGGTGCCACCGATGCGGCGAACTATCAGCGTATTTGCTCTGAATGCATTCGCTTTTCGGCGTTTGTGGTCGACGATGACGAGTGCGATCGCGGTGTCCACGGCACCAACGAGCGCATTACCCGCCGTGCCTACCTCCAGGGTGTCCACTTTTTCATCGCTCTGCTTCAAACGCTCTAGAATGTGACAAAGCGACAGTCCCTTTGTTAGCCGTTGTAGTCGTTGGGGACGTTCTTAAACGACTCGTCGTTAAGGAACGTCCCCAACGACTACGTCCACTCATTCCGTGCGGGTTATATGCAGGTTTGCCTGCGCACGCTATCATATATGGGTTAGACCGCAACTATGTACCCTATACGCGAAGGGATGCGCATGTATCTGAAAATCGACATGTTCTAGCTGGGCTTACCCCGCAACGGCGCCATGCGCCCCATCAATTCCGCCGATTTTCACCTTCACGCATATAAAGGAGTTCCGCCATGCGCGACAAGCTCGAAAAGATCATCAAGGCCTACGAGGAGCTCGAGAAGAAGCTTTCCGACCCGGCCGTCGCCTCCGACATCAAGGAGTTCACGCGTCTCAACAAGGAGTACGCGCACCAGTCCGACCTCATTGCCGCTGCGCGCGAGTACATCGGCGCGCTCGACGACATCGAGGCTGCCAAAGAAATGCTCCGTGACACTACCGATGCCGACGAGAAGGAGATGCTCCAGATGGACATCTCCGAGAACGAGGACAAACTTCCCCAGCTCGAGGAGGACATCAAGTACATGCTCATCCCGAGTGACCCCAATGACGACAAGAACACCATCGTCGAGATCCGCTCCGCCGCAGGTGGCGACGAGGCGGCCATTTTCGCCGGTGACCTGTACAAGATGTACCAACGCTTCTGCGAGTCGCGTGGTTGGAAGACCACCGTGCTCGACTCCAGCCCCAGCGAGGCCGGCGGTTTTAAGTCCATCGAGTTCAAGGTCGAGGGCGACCGTGTCTACTCCGTCATGAAGTTCGAGTCCGGCGTGCACCGTGTCCAGCGCGTTCCCAAGACCGAGTCCCAGGGCCGCATCCAGACCTCCACGGCAACTGTCGCCGTGCTTCCCGAGGCCGAGGAGATCGACGTTCAGATCAACCAGTCCGACCTGCGCATCGATACCTACTGTGCCTCCGGTCCTGGCGGTCAGTGCGTTAACACCACCTACTCCGCCGTGCGCATTACCCACCTGCCCACCAATACCGTGGTGCAGTCGCAGGAGCAGCGTTCCCAGATTCAAAACCGCGAGGTCTGCATGCAGATGCTGCGTGCCCGTCTGTACGAGATGGAACTCGAGAAGCAGCAGGCCGAGCTCGGCGCCGAGCGCCAGAGCCAGATTGGCCACGGAAACCGTTCCGAGAAGATCCGTACTTACAACCAGCCCCAGGACCGCGTGACCGACCACCGTATCGGTTTCAACTCCACCTACAACGGCGTCCTTCTGGGCGACCAACTCGGTGCCGTCATCGAGGCGCTTGCCGCCGCCGAGCGTGCCGAGAAGCTGGCGCAGGCCGTGTAGTAGGTTCCGCCGTTCTACCGAACGGCGGACCGGCCGACGCTGCGCGGGCCGCACCTGTACAATCTGACGTTCAACTTCAAGGGCGCGACCAGAAGGTCAGCGCCCTTTCGTTCCACGTCACCTTGTCTCAAATGCGACCCGCTCGCTGTCCGTCCTCTACCTGCGGCGGGTAGTCATTGGGGACTTATGCTCAACCTGCGGCGCCTTAGATGTAGTCATTGGGGACGTTCTTAAATGACTAGGTTGGGTAAATTACTTTTCGAGTTTATTTAATCTGCTTTGTTGGAAATTAATCTGTCTACCTGCTTAAAGTAATTAACAACCTTCATCTGCTATTGAAAATATTGCTCGAAATATCGTCCAAGAAGTCGCGGGGCCCTTTTTGGTGCGTCGCACGTCAAGTGATTTGGCAAGTTCTTGGTTAGATATTGGTTAGTTTTGGGGCAACCTTGCCAAAAGCTTGACGAATGCAAATCTAGACGTCGGCGAATGAACACTTTGAGCGAGCCCGGTGCAAAATTCTGGGCTGATTCTCGATAATCGCTTCCAATCGTCTCTCGCCGCGTGCCGCCCTCGCGTACAATCTGCTCCGACATTCGCGCGCCGCCCGGCGCTTAAGAGGGGAGGACCCATGGCAAACGAGATCTGGACCATCAGGCGTTGTCTCGAGTGGACCAAGGAGTACCTAGCCGAGCGCGGCGAAGAGCACCCCCGTCTTTCTGCCGAGTGGCTGTTGTGCGCAGCCACGGGCCTAGCGCGCATCGACTTATATATGCGTATGGACGACACGCTCGATGCAGCGCAGCTCGAGACCATGCACGCGGCGGTTGTCCGTCGCGCCAAGGGCGAGCCGCTGCAGTACATCACCGGCAGCACGCAGTTCCGCATGATCGACGTCGCGTGCGCCCCCGGCGTGCTCATTCCACGTCCCGAGACCGAGATGCTCGTCGAGGAAGTCCTCAATTATCTGGATGCCGAGGTTCTGAGCCCCGAGGCTGCCACCCGCCAGCGCGTAGAGTTGCCATGGAACGACGAGGTCGAGCAGGCGCGTAAAGCCGAAGTCGCATTGGCTGACGAACGTGCGACTGCCGAGCGCCGTGCCGCCAACCTCACGGCTGCCGATGAGGCGGCGTTGGGCGGAGACGTGCTGGGCAGCCGAGCTTATGCCGAGGAGCTGGCCGATCGTGAGGCCGAGGAAGCCGCCGCGCAGGCAGCTGAGGCCGAGACCGCGGAAGTCGCTGAGCCCGAGCTCGACGAATACGGCATTGCCATCGAAGGCGTCGAACAAGAGACGGCCCTAGTGCAGGATGCCGCCGCGTCTGTGCCTGCCGACCCCCGCATTGCCCGCGTTCTCGAGGTCGGCTGCGGCACAGGCTGCATTTCGCTCTCCCTTGCTTGGGAGCGTCGCGGCCATGTCGCCTGCACCGCTACCGATATCGAGCCGCGTGCCATCGACCTGGCCACCAAAAACCGCGATGCACTCGGGCTTACGTCCGATGAGGTCGCCTTCAGCCTCACGAACCTGGTGAGCTCTATCCCCCGCGAGGAGTGGGGCACCTTCGACGTGCTCGTTTCCAACCCGCCTTATATCCCGACTGACGTCATGCGCTCGCTGCCGCACGAGGTCAAGGACTTTGAGCCCGATTTGGCGCTCGAGGGCGGCGCCGATGGCCTTGATATCTTCCGCCGCCTGCTCAATGCGGCGCCCTATATGCTGCGCGCCGGCGGCCTGTTTGCCTGCGAGCTCTATGAGGGTGCCCTCGACGCCGCGGCCGAGCTCTGCCGCCAGGCGGGTCTTTCGGACGTACGCATCGTCCGTGACCTCACCGATCGTCCCCGCATCGTTCGAGCTATCGTCACCGAGCCCAAACAACGTCAGTAAAGTACGAAGCGTATTGGCGGCGCGGCGGCGGGAGCGCTGTGCCGGAAATGTAAAGAGGCTTGTCACAGCTCAATTACCCCTCACTTTCACCGACTGCTATAGCCGCTCACCAAACCAACATGCGCTGTGGACAAATAGGTTAAACGTTTCGTGCGAGAATGCCCCTCAGTAAACAAACTTTCACCAGAGCGTAAGGGGCTGGCATACACATGCAGACGGTCTATCGGGTATTCGAGGGAGCGCGCGAGCCGCATCGGCTCGCCGTCGAGCGTACGGCCGAGGTGCTCGGCCGTGGCGGCCTGGCCCTGATCCCAACCGAGACCGTCTATGGCGTCGCTGTGGCAGTCAACGCCTTCTCGGACGCCGTGCCCCAAGATACAAGCGAATCTCTGCCGTGGCCGCGCGATCCGCAGGCTGCCGTCAACGGCGCCGCGGTGCCCGCGCTCGGTACCGGCTACCGTCGCATCTTTACCCTCAAGCAGCGTGAGCTCACCCAAACGGTCGCCTGGCTGGTCGATGATGCCGAGGCCCTCGACCGCTACGGCGTGGATATCCCAGAAGAGGCACGCATACTTGCCCGACGATGCTGGCCGGGCGCCCTGACTATTGTGGTCAAGGCGGCTCCCTGCGTGCCGACCTTTATGCGTGCCGCCGACGACACGGTGGCTCTTCGCGCGTCGGCATCGCCCGTGGTACAGGCGCTCATTCGCACCTGTGGCAGCCCACTTGCCTGTACGAGCGCCAATACACACGGCGCGCCCGCGCCGGCGAGCTTTGCCGACGTTGAAGACCGCATTCTAGAAGGGGTCGACGTGGCCGTCGACGCGGGCGAGACGCCGTGCCGCGACGCTTCGACCATCGTGTCGTTCCAGCACGGCGGGCTCCAGATCCTGCGCCAAGGCGCACTTCCCGCGTCAGAGATTGAGCGGGTCCTGTCCGACCCGATGCAACAGAAAGGTGTAAGCGATGTCGTTGAATCTGGGCAGCCTGGGCATGGAAGATGCCTCGTTTGACTTTGGCGGTTCCTACATCATGGCGCTCGACTGCGGCACCACCTCGGTACTTGCGACCATCGTCGACGAGTACGGCTGCATCGTCGCCCAAGCGCGCCGCAGCGTCAAAACCAGCTTCCCGCGTCCCGGCTGGGTGGAGCAAGACCCCATGGCGGTCCTTGCCAGCCAGATTGCGGTCATGATGGAGGTTCAGTTTAAGAGCGGGATTCATTCCGATCGCATCGCCGCCATCGGTATCTCCAATCAGCGTGAGACCACGGTGGTCTGGGACCGCGTGAGCGGCCAGCCCATCTATAACGCCATCGTATGGCAGTGCCGTCGCACCGCGTCTCTGATCGATAATTTGGTTGAGCAGGGCGCAGAAGAGCTGGTGCGCTCCCGCACGGGGCTTACGCTCGACCCGTATTTCTCGGCCTCCAAGGTGCAGTGGATTCTCGACAACGTCGACGGCGCACGCGAGAGCGCGGCGGCGGGCGACCTCATGTTTGGCACCATCGACACCTGGCTCATCTACAACCTCACCGGCAGCCAGGTCTTTGCCACCGACTACACCAATGCCAGCCGCACGGCACTCTTTAATATCCATACGCTCGATTGGGACGACGACCTGCTGGCGCTCTTTGACGTTCCACGTTCCATGATGCCCGAGGTTCGTTGGAGTTCGGGCGACTACGGCCGCGTCGCGAGCGACATCATGACCAACATGCCACCCATCATGGGCGTGGCGGGCGACCAGCAGGCGTCGCTGTTCGGCCACTGCTGTTTCCATCCCGGCCAGACCAAAAACACCTATGGTACTGGTTGCTTTATGCTCATGAACACCGGCGACGAGGTCGTCGAATCCAAGAACGGTCTGGTCTCCACCATCGGTATAGCCGCGGACGGCAAGATCAGCTACGCACTCGAGGGTTCCATCTTTGCCGCCGGCTCCACCATGAACTGGCTTCGCAACAACATGGGCATCATCTCGAGCGTGAGCGAGTCTGCACAACTCGCCGCTTCGATTAACGACAACGAGGGCTGCTACTTCGTTCCCGCCTTTGCGGGTTTGGGCGCTCCCTGGTGGGACCCGCGTGCCCGCGGTATCGTGTGCGGTCTGACCGGCGCCTCGAGCCGTGCGACCATCGTACGTGCCGCCTGCGAATCCATGGCATATCAGAGCTACGACGTGCTGCGCGCCATGGAGCAGGACGTGGGGCTTTCGATCGAACGCCTGTCTGTCGATGGCGGCGCGTCGCGCAACGAGTTCATCATGCAATTCCAGGCCGACCTGCTGGATATCCCCGTGCTGCAATGCGAGACGGTGGAGACCACGGCAATCGGTGCCGCGTACTTGGCGGGCCTTGCCGTCGGCTATTGGGAAGACCTGGAAGAGCTGGAGCAAAATGCCCAGATCGTTAGGACCTTCCTTCCCCACATGTCCGCCGAGCGCCGCGAGCAAAACCTTGCGGGCTGGCGCGATGCGGTCAAGCGCTCGCTCAGTACCGCACAGTAGGGCTGCGACGGGCCACTCGATACAGCAAACCGCTAAACTTGTGTATGGCGCGCGGCGGCAACATCGCTGCGCGCCATGCCAGCAAGGTCGTTTTATGGCCGCAACGAAAGGGGCAATCAACTCATGACCGTTACCTACGATGCGTCCCGTGTGACGCTTGTCGATCATCCGCTCGTCCAGCACAAGCTGTCGATCCTGCGCGACAAAAACACCGGCACCAATCAGTTCCGCCAGCTCGTGCGCGAACTCGCGCTTTTTGACGGCTACGAGGCCATGCGCGACCTGCCTATGGAAGACGTCGAGGTCGAGACCCCCATCACTACCGCCACGTTCAAACAGCTCGCCGGCAAGAAACTCGCCATCGTGCCCATCCTGCGTGCGGGCCTTGGCATGGTCGACGGCATCCTCGACCTGGTGCCCTCCGCTCGCGTGGGCCACATCGGTATGGAGCGCGACGAGGTTACCCACGAACCGCATGAGTATTACTGCAAGATGCCCAAGGATATCGACCAGCGCATCTGCCTGGTTGTCGACCCCATGCTCGCCACGGGCGGTTCGGCCGAGATGGCCATCAGCTACCTGCGCGAGCGCGGTGTCAAGGACATCCGCATGCTGTGCATCGTCGCGGCCCCCGAGGGCCTCAAGTCGCTGACCGAGAAGGACCCAGATGTGCATATCTATACCTGTGCCATCGACGACCATCTCAACGAGGCTGCCTACATCGTTCCCGGCCTCGGCGACGCCGGCGACCGCATCTACGGCACGCTCTAGTCGCTGGGCATGGGCAGCTGCACGTGCTCATTCGTGCATGATTGGTGCGTGCGGGTGTACGAGTGACGCCTGCACGCATATTTATGAGTGTCGTCGCAGTCACAGAGGGCCCAAAACGCGCTATACCGTAGGTACGGTATAAAGAGTGTCTTAAGAAAATGTACAGTTGTGTATTAACTTACGTTTTCCCACTTGTCATCGCGTGTTCGGTTCGTACAATAGTCAACAACGCTGTCGCGCTGCGCTTACGCGGGTGCGGCGGCGTTTGTCAAGTACGCTCGTCGGCCATCGCGACCCATTCGTCCTCAGTGCTCGGCCTTTTGTCCGTTTGACACCCCAAGGGGCTAAAGACGCGATTAAGGTTGGGTAACAGTGCATTGATTTTGCAATCATGCGCCCTAAAATACTAGGACGATGTGAGCGGGGTATGGCTCCATGTGGGCTATATGTCGCGAGAAGGGAACGCACATGCCGGTTGAGCTGGCAGGCCACGTGCCGTTCATCGCAACGGGATTCGTCGTCGGTCTTGTTGCATTTTTGCCGTTGTACCTTGCGCTTGCTTCGGTGCTGGCGCATCGACGCGATGCCAACATGACGGTAGGCATGTTGGGTATCATGGTGTCGTTTGCGGTGCTCTTTATGGGCGTCGTAATTGTGCACCTGGTAGCCCCCGTGGCGCTCATCGCCTTTTTGTGCGGCGAGCTCGCCGGGTTTTTGATTTGTTGGATCGTGATCGCCTGCATGGTGATTATGAAGGATTAAAGGCGTTGCCCCACCTTGGTGCGGGCAAACAGGGAAGGTGGAATCTTGGACGCATTTGCCAAGTTACCCAGCGCGATCGCCGAGCTCGTCGCTGAGTTCTCCTCGGCTCCGGTCGTGGGTGACCTTAACGCGGGCCTGACGCAGTACTCGTTCTGGCTGCTTATCGCCGCTGTCGTCATGTTCGTGGTCTTTTTCGCGTTTACTAAGAAGCAGAAGGTTGTCCCCGAGGGCTTCTTCGTTAACGGCGTCGAGTGGGTCATCGAGTACGTGCAGGACGATATCGCCAAGGGTGTCGTTGGCGACAACTGGAAGAAGCACTTCCCGTTTTTGGCCTCGCTGTTCTTCTTTATCCTGATCAACAACTTTATCGGCCTCATCCCCGGCATGAAGCCCGGCACCGGTGCCATCGGCTGTACCGCCGCCCTCGCACTCGTATCGTTTGTGTACTTCATCTATTTCGGTATCAAGAAGCACGGCTTCTTTGGGTACTTCAAGAGCCTCGCCCCTGCGGGCGTCGCCTTCCCCATGAACGTCTTCGTGTGGGTCATCGAGCTCTTCTCGCTGTGCCTGCGCCTGGTCACGCTCGCCGTCCGTCTGTTCTGCAACATGTTCGCCGGCCACATCGTCATGGGCTCGTTCGCCATCATGGCCACGCTCTTTGCCCAGCCGATGCTGGAGCACTTTACGGCCATGAACGCCGTGGGCGCCCTGCCCAGCGTGGCGTGGGTTTTGATTCTTTTGGTAATCTACGCCGTCGAGCTGATCGTTGCCTTTGTTCAGGCATATGTTTTTACGGTCCTCGAGGCCGTGTACATTCAGATCGCAGAGGCTGACGCCCACTAGCGGTCGCATTTATTTGGTGTTCGGAGGCGCGGCACCCGCGTGCGCCTCTACAACATAGGTATTTATCCTGCGCACACGCGCACGACAAAGGAGGAATCGTGGGAGTTATCGGATATGGTCTCGGCGTTATCGGTGCCGGTCTCGCAATTGGTCTTGCAGCACTCGGTGCTACGGGCGCTATGGCTCGTCAGCCTGAGGTCCAGGGCCGTGCCTTCACCGTCTTCATTCTTGCATCTGCATTCACCGAGGCTCTGGGCCTGATCGGCTTCGTCGTTACGCTGATTTCGTAATTGAGCACGAAGGTAGTCGCCATGAAGCATTTCAACCACGCGAAAGTCGCTGCTGCGCTGACGGGCGCCATGCTCGCCATGCCGGTGTCGGCATTCGCCGAGGAGTCTGAGAACAAGGCCGAGATCCTCGTCCCCAAGATGGCGGAATTCGTCCCTGCACTCATTGCCTTCCTCATCATCTTCATCGTTTTGGCCAAGTTCGCCTGGCCGCAGATTCTGCAGACGATGGAAGAGCGCGGCAAGCGCATCAAGGACAGCCTCGATGAGGCTGAGACCACCAAGCGCAAGGCCATCGAGGCCCGCAAGGAGTCCGACGCCCTCCTCACCGACGCCCGTCGTCAGGCTGCCGACATCGTGACCGCCGCCCGTCAGGACGCCGAGTCCGAGCGCGCCCGCATTATCGCCAAGGCTCACGAGGAGGCCGAGGACATCATTGCCAAGGCCCACGCCAACGCCGAGGACGAGCGCAACTCCATCTATGCCGCCGCTGCCGGCTCCATCGCCGATCTTTCCGTCTCCGTTGCGACCAAGATTGTCGGCGAGGCCCTCGAGAACGACGACGAGCAGCGTCGTCTGATCGAGCGCTACATCAAGGAAGCAGGTAGCCTGAATGCCTAACAGCCGCATGGAGAACAGGGTTCTCGAGACCTATGCACGCACCCTCCTGGAGGCCGCTAAGGCCGAGGGCCGTGTGTTCCGCGATCTTCACGAGCTTGAGGTCATCGCGAACGCCAGCCCCGAGGTGCTTGCTGTCCTCGGTACCGTGTTCGAGCGCGGCCAGCTCGATCTTCTGCCGCAGATTGCATCGACTTATCGGATGGTAACCGCGACCGACGAGGACGTCGTAGGCGTCACCGTCACCACGGCTGTCCCGCTCGATGACGAGCTGCGCCGCACGATTACCGAGAAATGCGAGGCCGATCTAAAGCGCAAGGTGTTCCTGATCGAGAAGGTCGATCCGTCCATCATCGGCGGTCTGATTCTCGAGGCCCGCGGCCAGCGTCGCGACGTTACCGTCAAGACCCAGCTGCGCGCAGCGCGTGAGGCCCTCGGTTCCACGATTTTGAATAACGGAGGTGAAGCCTAGTTATGTCCGATACCCTCAATGCCGAAAGCATCGCCCGCGCCCTGCAGGCGAAGCTCGATGGCCTGGCGGCTACCGTCGACACGCAAGAGGTTTCCCATGTTGACGAGGTTGGCGACGGCATCGCGCGCGTCTCGGGACTGCGCAACGCCATGGCCGGCGAGCTCTTGGAGTTCAAGAGCTCCGAGACCGGCGAGACCGTCTACGGCCTTGCCCAGAACCTCGACCGCGATGAGGTCGGTGCTGTTCTGTTCGGCGCCGTCAGCGTCATCAAGGAAGGCGACGAGTGCCGTACCACCGGTCGCGTCATGGATATTCCCGTGAGCCGCGCCATGCTCGGTCGCGTCGTCAACCCGCTGGGCCAGCCCATCGACGGCCTGGGCGATATCGTCGCCACGCACCGTCGCCCCATCGAGTTCAAGGCCCCCGGCGTTATCGACCGCACCCCGGTCTGCGAGCCGGTTCAGACTGGTCTGCTCGCTATCGACTCCATGGTTCCTATCGGCCGTGGCCAGCGTGAGCTCATCATCGGCGACCGTAAGACCGGCAAGACCGCCATCGCGATCGATGCCATCCTCAACCAGCGCGGTAAGGACATGGTCTGCATCTACGTCGCTATCGGCCAGAAGGCCTCTACGGTTGCCAACATCCGTGAGACCCTCGCCCAGCACGGCGCACTCGACTACACCATCATCGTCTCGGCTACCGCTGCCGACTCGGCCCCTATGCAGTACATCGCCCCTATGGCCGGTGCCGCTATCGGCGAGTTCTTTATGTACAACGGCGAGAACGGCGAGCCCGCCAGCGAGACCAACCCCGGCGGCCATGTGCTCGTCATCTACGATGACCTATCCAAGCAGGCTGTCGCCTATCGTCAGATGTCGCTGACGCTGCATCGTCCGCCCGGACGCGAGGCCTATCCTGGCGACATCTTCTACCTGCACTCTCGCCTGCTCGAGCGTGCCGTCAAGATGTCCAAGAAGAACGGCTACGGCTCCATGACGGCCCTGCCGGTCATCGAGACCCAGGACGGCGACGTTTCGGCCTACATTCCGACCAACGTCATTTCCATTACCGATGGTCAGATCTACCTGCAGTCCGAGCTCTTCTTCCAGGGCCAGCGCCCGGCAGTCGACGTCGGCATCTCGGTGTCGCGCGTCGGTGGCTCCGCTCAGACCAAGGCCATGAAGCAGGTCGCCGGCAACCTCCGTCTGGACCTTGCCGCCTACCGTGAGCTCGCCGGTTTTACCCAGTTCGGTTCCGACCTGGATGCAGCCACCCAAAAGCAGCTTACCCACGGTGCGCACATGACCGAGCTTCTTAAGCAGGCGCGCTTTAAGCCGTTCGACGTCGCCGAGCAGATCGTTACGCTGTTCGCCGGCAACGAGGGCTTTATCGACGACCTGCCCCTTTCCGAGGTGCTGCCGTTCCGCGCCGAGCTGCTCGAGTACATGAATGCTGGCTTTGGCGGCTTGCTGCAGAAGGTCCGTACCAACAAGATCGACGGCGAGACCAAAGAGCAGCTGCTTCAGGCCATCACCGATTTCAAGAACGAGTACGCCTCCAAGCATGCCTCCACCGCGAGCGCAGCTGAGGGCGCAGAGGAGAACTAAGCTCTATGGCTAACCTTCGCGACATTAAGAAGCGAATCTCCTCGGTCACGAGCACCAAGCAGATCACGCGCACGATGGAGATGGTATCTACGGCCAAGATCCGTCGCGCGCTCGATCGAGCCACGCAGGCTGAGCCCTACAAGAAGGCGCTCACCGACGTCATGCACACCGTTGCGAGCGATACAGAGACTGCCGGCGACAACCCCATGCTCAAGACGCATGAGGAGTTCAAGCGCGGTCTGATCATCACGATCACGTCCGATCGCGGTCTGGCGGGCGGCTTCAACGTCAACGTTGAGCGCACCTGCGAGAAAATCGCTCGCGAATGGGCACATGATGGCGCCGAGTGCGAGATCATCGCATGCGGTCGCAAGGCGAGCGAGTATTTTCGCAGCCGTGCCAACACGGTCATGCACTTCGAGGGTTCCTCGGCCGACCCGAGCCTCGAGGATGCCCGCATGATCGCGAGCTATATCTGCGACGAGTACTCCAAGGGTCAGCTCGACCGCGTCGAGATCGTGTACCATCACGCTCGCAACCGCGTCGATCAGGTTCTTCGTACCGAGCATTTGCTTCCGCTCGACCCCGAGATGATCGCCATGGCACATGGCCCGCGCAAGAACGCAGACGAGGGCCCCGAGCGCGTCTCGTCCTCGTTCAAGTTCGTGCCGAGCGCCCAGCATGTGTTGGCTGAGCTGGTCCCCAGCTACATCCTGACCGTCATTCATCAGGCGCTGATCGATTCGGCCGCCGCCGAGCAGGGTGCGCGCCGTAAGGCCATGCACTCCGCCACGGAGAACGCGTCGTCGATTATCTCGACTCTTACCCGTACGTATAACCGCGTGCGTCAGGCTTCCATTACCACGGAGATCAACGAGATCGTGGGCGGAGCCGCAGCATTGGAGGAACACTAATGGCAGATACCACCGTTAAAGCGGCGGTCGAGGAGGCCACGGCACGTCAGACGGCCGGTGAGGGGCGTATCGTCCGCATCATCGGCGCAGTTGTCGACGTTAAGTTCGATGGCGCTGTCCCCTCGATCTACAACGCGCTCACGGTCGAGGCCGATACGCCGATGGGTCACATCAGCACCATCCTGGAGGTTGAGTCTCAGCTTCCCGGCGGTGTCGTTCGTACCGTCGCCATGACGTCGACCGACGGCTTGCAGCGCGGCGTCGTCGCGGTCGACACCGGCGCACCCATGAAGATGCCCGTCGGCCCCGAGACCCTCGGCCGCATTTGGAATGTTATGGGCCAGCCTGTCGATGGCAAGCCCATGCCCCAGATCGATGAGTTTTATCCCATCCATCACCCGGCACCTCATTTCGACGAGCTCACTACCAAGACCGAGATCTTCGAGACCGGCATTAAGGCCGTCGACCTGCTCGAGCCCTACATCCGTGGCGGCAAGACGGGTCTGTTTGGCGGTGCCGGCGTCGGCAAGACCGTTCTGATTCAGGAGCTCATCAACAACCTCGCCCAGGAGCATGGCGGCACCTCGGTGTTCACCGGCGTTGGCGAGCGTACCCGTGAGGGTACCGACCTGTTCCTCGAGATGAGCGAGTCTGGCGTTATCGATAAGACCTGCTTGGTCTACGGTCAGATGAACGAGCCGCCTGGAGCGCGTCTGCGCATTGGTCTGGCCGGCCTCACCACCGCTGAGTACTTCCGCGATCGTGGCCAGGACGTCCTGCTGTTCATCGATAACATTTTCCGCTTCTCCCAGGCCGGTTCCGAGGTTTCCGCCCTTCTGGGCCGTATGCCGTCCGCTGTTGGCTACCAGCCCACGCTGGCTACCGAGATGGGCGACCTCCAGGAGCGCATTACCTCGACCAAGACGGGTTCCATCACCTCCGTTCAGGCTGTCTACGTCCCTGCAGACGACCTGACCGACCCGGCTCCCGCCACGACGTTTACACACCTCGACGCCACGACCGTTCTTTCGCGTTCCATCGCCGAGCTCGGTCTGTATCCCGCAATCGACCCCTTGGCTTCCTCTTCCGACGCCCTGGATCCCTCGATTGTCGGCGAGGAGCACTATCGTGTGGCCGTCGCAGTCCAAGAGCTGCTCCAGGAGTACTCCGACCTGCAGGACATCATTGCCATTCTGGGTATGGACGAGCTTTCCGAGGAGCAGCGCCTTACGGTCAACCGTGCCCGTAAGCTCCAGCAGTTCCTGTCTCAGTCCTTCCACGTCGCCGAGCAGTTCACCGGCAACCCCGGTGTCTACATCCGTGTCGAGGACACGGTCCGCTCGTTTGCCGCCATTGTCGACGGCGAGTGCGACGACCTGCCCGAGCAGGCGTTCCGTTATGCGTCCACGATTGACGACGTGCGCGAGCGCGCCGCCAAGATGGAGGAGAAGTAGTGGCTATGCAAATCCGCATCGTGTGTCCGGAGAGCTGCGCCTATGAAGGCGAGGCGGCATTTGTCGCCCTGCCTTCCACGGACGGCGAGTTCGGCATTCTTCCGCGTCACGCTAGCGAGATCTGCACGATCGATCGCGGCTACGTTCGCGTTTGTGATAAGCAAATGGGCACCGTCGACCACATGTTTGCTGTGGACGGCGGCTATGCCCAGGTTGCGGACGATGTCGTGATTGTCCTCGCCGAGCGCGCTTGCGATTTGGCGACCGTCGATGCCGACAAGCTTAAAGCTGATATTCAAGGTTTTGAAGAGAAGCTGGGTAATTTGTCGGAGGATGATGCACGCCGCGCCTACCTCTATAATGAAATCGCATGGTGTAAGCTCATGCTTGCCCAATAGTCAAACGATTTGGCGTTCGACCATTTGCGAACACATCATGCCCGGGATGGCCCAGCCATCCCGGGCATGCTTTTTGAAAGGGTAGACCTTGGATATTATCCGTGTTGAAGGTGGCCACACCATCGGAGGCTCCGTGCCCGTTTCGGGTGCAAAGAACTCTGCACTCAAACTCATGGCGGCAACGCTTCTGGCACCGGGGAAGACGACGCTGCAGAACGTGCCCGATATCTCGGATGTCCATGTTATGGGCAAGGTGCTCAAGGGTATGGGCGCCAAGATTGACGTTCTCGATGAGCATACGCTCGAGATCGACACTTCTCAGGTTGATTCCTGGGAGGCTCCCTACGAGCTTGTCGCCAAGATGCGCGCCTCCACGGCCGTGATGGGTCCCCTGCTGGGCCGTTTCCATCGTGCCAAGATTGCCATGCCGGGTGGCTGCAATCTGGGTGCCCGTAAGATCGACATGCACATCTTGGGTCTTGAGGCGCTGGGCGTAGAATTCGACACTGCACACGGTTACATCAATGCCAACGCTCCTCAGGGGTTGCGTGGTACCACGGTTACGCTTGAATTTGCCAGCGTCGGCGCTACCGAGAACCTCATCATGGCGGCCGTGCGCGCACAAGGCACTACGGTTATCGATAATGCGGCTCGCGAGCCCGAGATCGTCGACCTTGCCAACATGCTCAACGAGATGGGCGCCAAGATTGTTGGCGCCGGCACGCCCGTCGTGACCATCGAAGGTGTGGACGAGTTGCATCCCGTTACCCATCGCGTGGTGGGCGACCGCATCGAGGCCGGCACCTTTATCGTTGCCGGTGCTCTGATGGCCGATGACCGCGGTGTCGACGTTACGGGCTTTTGCCCCATTCACTTGGGCATGGTGCTCAAGAAGATGGAGCTCATGGGTATCGAGTGTGAGCGAATCGAGAATGGCGTTCACGTGAGTCGTGTCGAGCACATCAGGCCGGTCGATATTCAGACACTTCCGTTCCCGGGCTTCCCGACGGACATGCAGGCGCAGATCATGGTGCTTTCCGCTCTTGCTGATGGCAGCTCTGTGATTACCGAGAATATCTTCGAGAACCGCTTCATGTTCGCGTCGGAGCTGGTCCGTATGGGCGCGGATATCCGCATCGAAAGCCATCACGCCATGATTCATGGCGTCAAGGGGTTCTCGGGTGCACAGGTTACCTCGCCTGATCTGCGCGGCGGCGCCGCGCTCGTCGTTGCTGGCCTTATCGCCGACGGCGTTACCGAGGTCTCGGCCATCCATCACATCAAACGTGGCTATGAGCAGTTTGTCGAAAAACTGCAGGCACTTGGTGCAAACGTCGAGCACGCCACTGTTCCCGATCCCGTCATCTACTAATGCAGGTTGCCTATGTTTAATAATAAGAAGCCCTTAGCGGATACTCGAAGACCTTCAACCGGCGCACAGGCCAAGATCTACAGTCGCGATAATGTTGCACGCTACTCCGAGCGCGCTCGTCAGCGCCGCCGCGGCCAGACAATCCGTCGCGTTGCGCTTATCGCCGTGCTTGGCGTGCTGCTGAGCGCTACGACTGCCGCCGGGCTGTGGTTCGCCAACATTATGGGCAAGCTTGGCGATTCCAATGTCATTACCGACAATCTGCGCCATATCTTGGTGGATACCAATGAGGCCAAGGATCCGTTCTACGTGCTTCTTTTGGGTACCGATGGTCGTCCGGGCGAGGACACGTATCGCGCCGATTCAATTATCTTGGCGCGCATCGACCCTACGCAAAAGCAGGCTACGCTTATATCCATTCCACGTGATACCAAGGTTGTCTATAACGGCGAAACCATGAAGGTCAACGCCTGCCATACCTATGGCGGTGCCGAGGCCATGGTTCAAGCGGTCAATGAGCTGTGCGGCGTGCAGATTTCCCACTATGCCGAGGTTAGCTTTGACGGTATGCAATCATTGATTGACTCTGTGGGCGGTATCGACATCAACGCCACCGACGATGTCGATGACCCCGAGCATCTGGACATTAAGATTACGGCAGGCCAGCAGCACATGGACGGTGCTACCGCGCTCACCTATGCCCGTTGCCGCTATACCTATGCCGACGGCGACTATACGCGCATGCGTCACCAACGCCAGGTGCTTGGTGCCCTTGCCAACCAGATTCTCAACAACTTTGATGCTACGAAGGTCTTCGACCTGGTTAATTCGCTGTCCGATATGCTTGTGACCGATATGAGCGTTCAGGACATCGTGTCTACGGTCAATGCTATGCGCGGCATGGATGTCGATGGCATCTATTCGGCGAATCTGCCTTCCTACGCAGATGAAACCACCATGATCGACGGCCAGAGCTATGTCTTTGTCTACGAGGACGAGCTTAAGGAGATGATGGCGCGCGTCGATGCCGGCAAGGATCCTAAGGGACCAAACACCATGGGCCTATCCGACGGAACCAGCTCCACAATCGGTGATTTGAGCAACCATACTTCTGACGATTACGCCTACGGTACGGCCGGTTCGTCGGAAAGCTCGGGCGATTCGAGCTATTCGGACGATTCGAGCTATTCGGACGATTCGGATTACAGCTCATATTATTACGAGGAGCCCACTGGCGACGGCAACGGTTACGAAGCCAACTACTAGGGTTGCGCGGGCTTGCTAGTCCGCGCAACGGCTCGACGTTGCGCGCCGCCCAGAGCGACAATTTGTCATTCAAAAGGCAGGGCATGACCAGAATCAATGTCCTGCCTTTTTCATGCCAACTTGTTCGCTCTGGACGTCGCTCGCTGACGTTGATTCAACCAGCGATGCCGACTACTCCCCTTGCACCAAAAAATCACCCCGTTCTCGGTTTTGAGGACGGGGCGATTTTGCTTACCTAGATTATTCGAGTTCCTTATGCGAAGCGGGCGACGAGTTCCTGCAAGACGTCGGTCATCTTGACGAGCGAGCTGACCGGAACAAACTCATTGACGCCGTGGTAGCAGTAGCCGCCCGTCGAAAGGTTGGGACAGGGCAGGCCGCGGAACGACAGCTGTGCACCGTCGGTGCCGCCGCGAATCGGCAGCACCTGGGGCTCAACATCGCAGGCAAGGAAGGATTCCTTAGCGACATCGATCAGCTGTGGGTAGTCGCGGACAATCTCGGCCATGTTACGGTACTGGTGCTTGATCTCGACCGTTACGCGCTCCTCGCCCAGACGCTGGTTGAGCAGCGCGGCGGCAGCATCCATCAGCTCGAGCTTCTGCTGGAACTTGGCGGCATCGTGATCACGGACGATATAGCGCGCCGTGGCATGGTCGACTGTGGCAGAAACGCCCTCGAGGTGATAGAAGCCCTCGTAGCCCTCGGTGTATTCCGGACGCTGCACGTAGGGGAGCAGGGCATTGAAGTCGCAGAACAGATTGCCCGCGTTAACCATGCGGCCCTTGGCGTCGCCGGGGTGAATGGACTGGCCCTCAAAGCTAACGGTAGCCTCGGCGGCGTTGAAGCACTCCCACTCAAGCTCGCCAACCGGACCGCCGTCGACTGTGTAGGCATACTTACAGCCAAAGTCCTCGATATCCAACAGCTCGGCACCGTGGCCGATTTCCTCGTCCGGGCAGAAACAAATACCAAGCGTGGGGTGAGGCAGGCTGGGGTCCTGTGCAATGCGCGCGACGAGCGCCATAATCTCGGCGACACCGGCCTTATCGTCGGCGCCCAGCAGCGTGGTGCCGTCGGTGCAAACCAGGTCCTCGCCCAAAAGGTTGTTGAGGGCGGGGAGCTTGGCGGTGCTCATGGATACGGGCTTGCCGTCGACGATGCCGCAAACCAGGTCGCCGCCCTCGTAGTGCACGATGTGCGGCGCTACGCCGGCGCCCGGTGCGACCTCGGTGGTGTCGAGGTGCGCGATCAGGCCCAGGGCGGGCTTATTCTCGGAGCCGGCGCTCGCGGGAATGTGAGCGCAGACATAGGCGTTTTCGGTTACATGGGCATCGGTTGCACCAAGCTCGCGCAATTCCTCGGCAAGCACATTGGCAAGATCAAACTGGACGGTGCTCGACGGCACCTGGTCACAGTTGGCATCCTCGGACTGTGTGTTGATCTGGACGTAGCGCAAAAAACGCTCGAGTACGTCGGGGTTCGTGGTGGTGTTTTCCATAGAGACCGCTCCAATCTTGGTTGTCGTGTGCATCAAGAACTCTAGCACGGTATGCCGCGGCATACCGCGACGCTTGGATGGGGTAGAATCAGCCATTGAATGCAGAAGGGACGGATGTTCATGGATACGACAAATAGCTCGCGCGAGCTACATCTAACGGTGGCGAACGAAGACTACTTGGAGTGCATGGTTCGCATCGAAAGCGAGGATGGGGAGACTAATGGCGTGCGGTCGGTCGATATCGCACAGCGCCTTGGCGTTTCGAAGGCATCGGTCAACAAGGCGGTTTCGGCTCTCAAGGCATCCGAACTTGTCGAGCAGTCTCACTACGGCAAGGTTATCCTGACCAACCGTGGGCGCGAGGTCGGTTTGGCTATCTGGTATCGCCATCGCCTGATTCGCACATTTTTGGTCCAGGAGCTCGGCGTCGACTTTGAGCGCGCCGATGCCGAGGCCTGCATGATGGAGCACGCGCTTTCCGAGGACACAATGGTCCGTTGGCTCGCCTATCTCGAAAAGCAGGGAATCAGCATCGAGGAATAGCGAAACATATATATGGATACGAGTTATTACAATCGCTTCGGCGGCGAGGAGCTTATGCGCCGACTTGCCAGCGAGACGCTGCTGGCACAGGGTCCGATGGGCAGCGTGCTGCTGAGTGAATACGGTGCTGCCGATATTCCGCCGGCATTTTGGAACCTCGCCGAACCACAGACGGTTTCTCGCATCCACCGACTGTATGCCGCCGCTGGTGCACAGGTGCTTATTACCAATACGTTCCAGGCATCGGGTTTTGCGCTCGATCGCGATGAAATCGCTCCATCTATGGCAGAGGTCAATCGCGGGGCGGTCGACGATGCCCGCCAGGCAAATCCCCAGCTATTGTTGGGGTCCATGGGGCCTATTGCGATTGAGTGGTTTGTCGAGGATTCTTCCGAGTATCGAGAGATTCGCGCAAATGCTCGCGAGCAGGCGTCCGCCCTGCTCAACGCCGGCGTCGACGGGATTCTGGTCGAGACGATCACGTCTATCCGCAATCTGCAGCCCGTGTTCGCCGGTGTCCATGATGCCGCTGATGGCATGCCCGTTCTGGTGAGCTTTGCTATTGATGACAAGGGCGACCTGCTGGGTGATGGCCTAAACATCGAAGGTGCCATCTTGTATGCCGAGAAGCACGGTGCGAGCTCGGTTGGGGTCAATTGCTGCACCCTGACAGCGGCTACCGCTGCGGTACCAAGAATGGTCAAAGTAGCCACGACGCCCGTTACTGTACGTCCCAATGCGGGAAATCCGGTCCAAACGCAAGATGGGCCCGTGTGGCACGAGGACCCCGAAGCTTTCGCGCGCGCATGCGTCGAGTGGAAGCGGGCTGGCGCCGCAATGGTTGGTGGCTGTTGCGGAACCACGGCGATCACGACGGCTGCTATGGCAGACGCGCTCGATATATAGAGTCCTAAGAAAAGCACATTCGAATTACCGCCCCAACCGGGGCGGTTTTGTCTATATGCGCCCTCGACGGCTTTTGCCTAAACGGTGAATGCGTGCGCCGGCGGCTTGCCGGGCGCTCGTTGCGGGTATACCACTTGCGTACCATGATCCAAACACTGCGAGGTGTCTGCGTGTGTGCGCGATAATTCATTTTGGAACTGATGGCTGGCGCGCTCGCGTCGGCGAGGATTTTAACGCTGACAATGTTGCCCGTATCGCTGATGCCGCCGGCGAGCTCTGGCAAAAGACATATCCCGGCAAGACGGTATATATCGGGTATGACACCCGTCCCCGGGCGCGCGAGTTTGCAGAACTTGCAGCTGGCGTGCTTGCGGCCCATGGCCTTGATGCCGTGCTCGCGGCCCGTTTTGTACCCACGCCTGCCATCACGTGGGCTGCCGCATACGATGGCGAGGCGTGCGGGGCGCTCATGGTGACCGGTTCACATCATCCGCAGGGCTATCTCTGTCTCAAACTGCGCATGGGCGATGGTTCCACGGCAAACCAGGACGTCATCGAAGAACTCGAGGCAACGATGGCCGCCGAACCTCTGGGGCTCGAGGAGCAGTATCGCACGGCGGATATCATTCCCGACTATATGCGAGCGGTAGCATCGTTTGTCGATGCCGATGCCATTCGTGCCGCTCGTCTGCGCATGGTGGTCGACCCCATGGGGGGAGCGGCTCAAGGTTATCTTGCCGATTTGCTGCGCGAGCTGGGTGTTGAGGTCCATGAGATTCATGCGGGGCAAGCATCGGATTGGAGGGATATCTGTCCCGATCCCGTAGAGCCGTGGGTGGATGCCTGCGAGCGTGCAGTTATCGAAGACGGCGCGTGTGCCGGCCTGGTGACCGATGGCGATGCTGACCGTATTGGCGCGGTCGACGAGCGCGGTAGATATATACATCCGCATCAGATCATGGCGCTCGTAATGGGCGAATTGGTTCAGTTTCGCAATTTGAAGGGGCGAGTCGTCGTCAATCTATCGTGCTCAACGCTTGTACGTCGTGTTGCCGAGGCACTCGGTTGCCGCGTGACCGTAAAACCGGTTGGCTTCAAATATATAGCCGCCGAGATGAAAAAAGACGGGGTGCTTATGGGCGGTGAGGAGGCCGGTGGCATCGGCATTGCCGCGCATATGCCCGAGCGTGACGGCATTCTCGCTTGCCTACTCCTGTGTGAGCTCATGGCAAAGACGGGGGCTTCGCTGGGCGTGCTGGTCGATCAGCTCGAGGCGAGTTTTGGAAAAACAAGTTATGGCCGTCGAGATTTACGACTTGAGGCAGAAGATGCCGAGTCGCTGCGCACGCTGCTTCCCGGTGTGAATCCCAAGTCGATTTGCGGCAAGGCGCCGCAGAGCGTAAGTCACATGGACGGCTTGCGTTTGGCATTTGAGGATGATACCTGGCTGTTGGTTCGCCCGAGTGGCACTGAGCCGGTGGTGCGAGTGTACGCCGAGGGCTTTTCGGTGGAGGAGCGCGACGAGTTGCTTGATGCCGGCTGCGCTTTGGCTCGGGGCGCATATCGGCTCTAGCTATGGGGCTGCTCAATATAAAGATATGCTCGGCGAGTGGTAGGTAACGACTGGCAAGCGTCAGCTGCGGGTATAAATGTGTAGGAGTTGTGTGCAACCAGATTCCCGCCCCCGGGGCCCCTCCGGTCTGGCAATATATCTCCTTGCCGCGCGGCCCGGTCGGACCGGGAACCGGCGCAGGCGTGCACCTTGAGAACCGGATACTGCGAGGATGGACACACATGGTGTGTCGCATCCGGGCAGACATCGAACCATTTGAAATGGTCTGACTTGG
>NZ_JBQKDE010000014.1:0-52012 GCF_052121995.1 Collinsella sp. LCP19S3_A7
CGGTATACGTAGAGCCATTGTCTCACGGTGTCGCGCGGGACCGACAGCGCCTTCGCCGCCGACTCGGAGCCGTGGCCTCGCTCGAAGAGCCCGATCGCCGCCTTCCTGGCCTCGATGTCGTGCTTCACCCTCAAGTCGACACGCATAAAAAGCCTCCCATTTCTCATGTCCAAGAAATGGGAGGCAGTTCAAATTAGCTACCCTTGGAATCCGTTTTACTTGCGGACCAGTCTGGCGCAGAAGTGGCCGTCGTAGGAGTCGGCGTTTACCGGCACGCTTTGGAAGAGGCCTCGTGCGTTTTGGCGCAGGGTGACGAGGCTCTTGGCGTGGTCGTACTCGGGCAGCTGCAGAATCTGTGCCTCGGAGAGCGGTGCCACGGTAAAGCCGGCGCCCTCGGGAGAGGCTAGGAAGGCATCAACGACCTGCGTGTTCTCCTCGTCGAAGACCGAGCAGGTGGCATAGATAAGCTCACCGCCGGCAGCCACGCGCGCGGCTGCTTCCTTGAGCATCGTCAGCTGCAGGCGGGGCAACTCAGTCGTAACGTCGCCCTCGGCAAGGCGCCACGGTATCTCGGGATGACGGCGCATGGTGCCGGTGCCCGAGCACGGAGCATCGATAAACACCGTGTCGAACAGGACAGGCTCGCCAAGCATCGCGTCAAAGGACGTGAGCACCTCATTGAGCTCGCAGGCATCGCCCGACACCGTACGAACACCCGTAATACCCGCCTTATGCAGACGTGCGAGATTCTGGTCGCACTTGCGGTCGTGCAAATCGAGTGCGGTGTGCTGACGGTCGTAACCGGCACGTTTGGCCTGGCACATCATCACATAGGTCTTGGTGCCACGACCGGCGCCAATCTCTAGACAACGCCCGGGACGGGTCGCCGCGGTAGCGATCAGCTGGGCATTAAGGTCCGAGGCCACGGCAGCTGCGCGCTCAAACACACCCGACGCAACCGTGGCCTGCGCGTCGACCGGCGCATGGCAACCCGGGAACACGGGTGCCACAAGCTGCGAAATGTACGGATCGGGTTTGGTGGCAAAGGCATTCTCGTGCAAAGCCAGCGGCGCGGGCGCCAGATTGCCGGCAAAGCCGAGCGCGCCCTCGGGTGTATCGAACGACGCCATAATGCGAGCGCACAGCCAGCGCGGCATGCCCATCAGGCGAGATAGGCGAACCAGACGGCGCTCCGACTCATCGGCATCCGCCGCAGTGGCAAAGTCCTCGACGTTGTCCGCAACCTTATGCAGCACGGCGTTCGCCAGACCGGCGGCAGACTTAGCACCGCTGCGCACGAGCTCAACGCCCTGACTCACCGCAACGCGACCCGGGGTATGCAGGTAGAGCATCTCGAAGGCCGAGATACGAAGTGCCATGCGCACACGAGGCGCGACCTTGTTGGGCTTATCGAGAAACTGGTCGAGCAGCTCATCCAAAATGCCCTGGGTGGCTGCAACGCCCAGCGCCAAACGAGCGGCAAAAGCAGAATCGCGCTGATCGATGGCCTTGGCCGAAGCACGGGACGAGAGCACGTCACGCGCGTACATGCCGCGGCGATCGGCCTCCATGAGCACATCGAGCGCAAGCTTGCGCGCGGGGGAAAGCTTACTCATGACAAAACACCCCACGAAAGATCCGCACCCTGCAGACCGGCAGCCCAGGCAGAAGCAGCCATAGCACGCTTACCATCGGGCTTAACCTCGAGCAGTTCGACCGCGCCATCGGACAGGCCCAGGTAGACGCGCTTGGCCCGAACGGCGACGAGCCCCTCGCCAAGCGATACATCTGCCGGAGCGGCATCGAGCACGCGCACGGTCTTGCCGGCAATCACGCAGCGAGCGGGAGCGGTCTCGGAAGAAGCAAGCACATGACGCACGCAATCAAGTGCCCCCATCTGCGGATCCAGACGCATCTCCTGCTTGGAAATCTTGGCAGCATGCGTGACAAGGAACTCATCCTGCTCAGTCCAAACAGCCGAGCCATCGGCAAGCGAGGGAAGCGTATCGGCAAGCAACTTACCGCCCAGCTCACCAAGCTCCATCGTGAGCGCCTCGGCATGTTTACCGGCAACCGAGGTCGACACCTGCGCGCAATAAGCGCCCGTATCCACGCCATGCCCAATGCGCATAATGGAAACGCCAGCAACCTCGTCACCAGCAAGAATGGCACGCTGAATGGGAGCAGCGCCACGCCAACGAGGCAGCAGCGAAGCATGAACATTCACAATACCGAGCGGCGCCATATGCAGCACCTCATCGGGCAAAATGCAGCCATAGGCAGCCACGCAGAAAATATCGGCATCAGCAGCCTTAAGCCGATCAATAACATCCGGCGTCATACGATTTGCCTCAACAACGGGCAGACCAAGCTCAAGCGCCTTGGCCTTAACAGGAGACGGCTCCAGCTTTTTACCACGCCCGCGAACAGCATCGGGACGCGTAATTACCAGCGTAATCTCATTCCCAGCCTCAACAAGCGAAGTCAGCGACGGCACCGCGAAATCGGGCGTACCCATAAACACAATACGCATAAAGAACGTCTCCCCTCAAACAAAACCGAGACGGCTACAAATAACAGCGGAAAGCCAAGTCGCCAGCCCATCCGCAATAACATTTCAACAAGAACAAATATACCCAAAACCAAAGAAAGAGCCGCAATAAAAGCAGCTCTTCCGACAAAGCAATTATCAGCGAAGACGCCCATCCCTGGCCCGACGGCACCCGGGCGAAGAGGAGCACGAAAACGCAGTCCCCTTCCGCCGCAGGGCTTAGGTTATTGCTCCACGCGCAGTTCCGCACGAGCCGAAGAGCACTTAATGTGCTCTTCGTGCGAGCAGGACTGTTTGAGCATGGAGCAAAACCTAAGCCCTGCGGCGGAAGGGGACGGTGGGACCTACTCCGTCTCGCCCGGTCGAGCGCCGCGGGCCAAGGCGTCCTGGTACTCCTTGACGGCCTTGATGCGCTGCATCGGCTTGAGTCGCTCGAACATGGTGTTGCCGTGTAGGTGATCGATCTCGTGCTGCAGGCACACGCAGAACAGGTCGCCTGAGGCCTCATAGCGAATCAGGTTGGCGTCCAGATCGTATGCCTCGACAACGACATGGTCGGGACGCTCGATCTCGCAGCTAATGCCGGGGATGGACAAGCAGCCCTCGCTAAACGGCACCAGATGGTCGCTCTGTTCCACGATCACGGGGTTGATGAGCACGTACGGGTCATAGTCGTTCTTGTCGGTGTAGTCGCAGTCGATGGTGACGAGCTGGATGAGCTCGCCGATCTGCGGGGCAGCCAGACCGCAACCGCCGTTGTCGAACATCATCTTCTTCATCTTCTCGGCAAGCGCCTCGATCGCCGGGGTGATCTCCTCGATGACGGCGCACTCCTGGCGCAAACGAGGGTCGGGCGAAAGTACGATTCCGTTGGCTTCCATGGCCATCCTTTCGGGTTGTTACATCAAATCATAGGCGTCGACGTCAACGCTCACGCTCACGCCGCGCACGGAACCCACCTCTTTGAGGCAGGCGTCGATATCATCAGAGACATGGTACCCTACCGGCGACTTTACAAGCAGATGGAAGCGATAACGGTCTTTGGCTCTCTCGATTACACACGAAGCGGGGCCCAGCACCTGCGGCACGACACTTCCAGCCCGCAAAAAGTCGGGCGCGGCGGCATGCCAGCGGCGCTTGAGGAGCTTTGCGATGCGCCCAATGTAGTCCTGCGCATTATCACGATTCGCCGACCACACCAAAATGTTGACAAGACGCACGAACGGCGGGTACAGGGCGTCGCGGCGCAGGTCCAGGTCGTAGTCGGTAAAGATCGAACGATCGTGCTCTGCAACGGCGCGAATAACCGGGTCCTCGGGCAGATACGTCTGGATGATAACCTCGCCGGGACGATCGCCGCGACCGGCGCGGCCGGCGACCTGTTCCAGCAAATCGTAGGCGCGCTCCCCCGCCCTAAAATCGGGCAGCTTTAACGCAAAGTCGGCATTGACCACGCCCACGAGCGTGACCTCGGGAAAGTCGAGGCCCTTGGCAATCATCTGGGTGCCCAGCAGCACCGCACAATCGGCGGCATCGAACTGCTCGAGTAGTTTTTTGTGCGCATCCTTGCCGCGTGTGGAATCGGCGTCCATGCGTATGATGGCGACATCCTCGGGCATCATCTGGTGTAGGGCGTCCTCGATCTGCTGCGTGCCCAGGCCCATTTTTGCCAGGTAGCGGCTGCCGCACTTGGGACAACGACTCGTGGGCGCCGGATAGGGCTGCACGCGCCAGGACGATCCGCAGGTGTGGCACTGCAGTGTGTGCGTGCGCTCGTGGTACGTGAGCGCGGTAGAACAGTGGTTGCAGGTGGGGACGCAGCCGCACTCACGGCACATCAAAAACGGCGCAAAACCGCGGCGGTTGTGCAGCAGTACGGCCTTCTCGCGGCGCTCGACCACGCGTTCCAAGCCCTCCATCAGCGGTTTTGAGAACATGGAGCGGCTGCCGTGCGCGAACTCGCGGCGCAGATCGGCAATGCGGACCGTGGGCAGCACGGCGTGTCCCGGGCGCTCGGGCATCTCGACACGCGTCCAGGTGGCACCGTTGTACATACCGCGGCGACAGCGGTCGAGGGCCTCGGCCGAGGGCGTGGCGGAGCCCAACACGAGCGGGCACCGATAGCGGCGCGCCATCTCGGCAGCCACCTCGCGCGCATGGTAGCGCGGGCTGGAGCCCTGCTTGTAGCTGGTCTCGTGCTCCTCGTCGATGATGATGAGGCCAAGATCGCTGAGCGGGCAAAAGAGCGCCGAGCGGGCGCCCACGACCACGCGCGCGGCACCGCTGGCAACCATATCCCACTGGTCCAGACGCTCGCCGGCCGAAAGACGCGAGTGGAAGACCGCGACCGTCTCGCCAAAGCGCGAGCGGAAGCGGCCGACGGTCTGGGCCGTCAGCGAGATCTCGGGCACGAGCACGCAGGCCGAACGGCCGGCCGCCAGCACGCGCTCAATAGCCGAAAGGTAAACCTCGGTTTTACCGGAACCGGTGACGCCATCGACAAGGACCACGTCGCCATGGGCATCAAGGCGGGCGCGTTCAATCTGGGCGAGCGCCTGCTGCTGGCCGTTGGTAAGAGAGACCGGCGCCTTGCCGCTTGCCGAGGACAACGTGGTCTGCTCGCTACACCCACGCCAGGCGCGGCGCTCCTCCACCACCACGACGCCGCGTTTTTCGAGCGCTTTAATGGTTGCCGACATGCTGTTGTAGAGCAGGTTGAGGTCGCGCGTCGTGACCGGGCCGCATTGGAGCGCGTCGATGAGCTGACGCTGACGGACCGCTGTCTTGGGCGGCGTGTAGTCGAATCCCTCGGGCGTGAGCATGACCCAACGATTTTGGATGGGTTTTACGGCGGGGCGCTCAACGGTCCACACGCCGTCATCGCCCTTCACGACACGCGGGCTGCCGCCCGGAGGCAAGAACAGACGCAGGCACTCGGAAAGCGTCGCGACGTACTCGTGGCTCATCCAGCGCGCAATGCGTGCAGCCTCGGCGGTAAAGAGCGGCTTGCTGAGGATGGCCTCGATGGGCTTGATGCGCAAGGGGTCGAGGGCGTCGTTGCCTTGCAGGTCGCCCAGATCGGGCGCGATATCGACGATATAGCCCGCGGCCGCACGGTTGCCAAAGTGGACCAGGACCGTGGACCCGATCTGGGCATCGTTGGCAAGGGACTGCGGGATGCCGTAGTCGAAGGGCTCGGAGAGCGCACGGGTCGGGATGTCGAGGACCACGCTCGCGTAGGCGGAGACGGGTTCGGGTGCGGGCTCGGGCTGCGCCGGGGCGGCGGCAGGGGCCGCGGACTTCGAAGCTTCCTTAGGTTCCGGCGAACCAAACAGCGACAGTTGCTCGGCCATGGTCTCTGTACCTCCCATCCCATACGTCTTTAGAAACAAGAGCCCCGCTCGGGTGAACGGGGCTCGGATACATGCGTTTACGCAGCTGCTACAGCGCCATCGTGCGGGCGCGGTCGATACGCGCCAGGCAGTCGTCGCGGCCGACGAGCGCCATGGTCTCGCCCAGCGGGGGGCTCACCATGTTACCGCAGACGGCGACGCGCACAGCTTGGAACACCACGCGCTTCTTGAGGTCCATCTGCTCGGGCAGCGGCTCAAGCGCGGCGTCGATGTTGGCAGCCGTCCACTCATCCACGCCCTCGAGCGCGACCTTGGCGGCATCCAGAATGGCGCCCATGCCTTCCTTGGCCAGACCCTTGTTGACAGACTTCTCGTCATACTCGAGCGTCTCGGCCGTGGCAAAGATGGGAGCGGCGACGGTCACGGCGTCGGCCGGCATCTTGGTGCGCGGCTTGACGATGGCGGCAAGCGCATCGATCCAGTCCTCGCCGTACTCGATGTTACCCTCGATCATGCCGGCCTCGTGCAGCTCAGGGACCATGATCTCGTCGGCAAACTGGGCGTCGGACATGTTGTTGATGTACTCGGCATTGACCCAGTCGAGCTTTTTGGGGTCGAAGGTCGCCGGGTTCTTGGAAATGCGGTCGAGCGAGAACTTACTGGCCAGAACATCACGCGGGATGATCGTGGTCTCGCCGTCGAGCGACCAGCCGAGCAGCGCCAGGTAGTTAACGAACGCGTCGGACAGGTAGCCGGCGTCGCGGTACTCCTCCACCGAGGTGGCGCCGTGGCGTTTAGAGAGCTTCTTGCCGTCGGCACCCAAGATCATGGAGATGTGGGCGAACGTGGGAACGGGGGCGCCGAGGGCCTCGTAAACCATGACCTGGCGCGGGGTGTTGGACAGATGGTCGTCGCCGCGGATGACATGGGTGATCTTCATCATGGCGTCGTCGACGACGGTCGCGAAGTTATACGTGGGCGTGCCATCGGAGCGGAAGATGACGAAGTCGTCGAGCTCCTTGGCGTCGAAGGTCACCTCGCCGTGGACGGCGTCGTGGATGACGACATCGCCGCGGTCCTCGGGCACCTTGATGCGAAGGACGTAGGGCTCGCCGGCCTCAATGCGGCGGCGTGCCTCCTCGGGATCGAGATCGCGACAGCGGCGCTGATAGCCCTGGAAGGGGTCTTTACGCTCCTGGGCGGCCTTACGGTCGGCCTCGAGCTGCTCCTTGGTGCAGAAGCAGGGATAGGCCTTGCCCTCGTCCCAAAGCTTCTGGGCGGCCTGCTTGTACAGGTCCAGGCGCTCGGTCTGGGCATAGGGGCCAAAGTCGCCGCCAACCTCGGGGCCCTCGTCCCAGTCCAGGCCCAGCCAACGCATAGCGCGCAGAATGATCTGCGTGTTCTCGTCGGTAGAGCGGGTGGGATCGGTGTCGTCGATGCGCAGGATGAACGTGCCGCCGTTTGCGCGGGCAAAAGCCCAGTTATAGATAGCGGTGCGGGCGCCGCCGATATGCAGCTTGCCCGTCGGTGAGGGTGCAAAGCGGACGCGAACGTCTGATGCCATGGAAATCTCCTCGATTGCAGGATGGATGTCTAACCGCACCAGTATAAAGCAACAACGCCCACCTCCGCACAAAGGGCACCGACCCAGTCATCGAAGCCGGGTAGCTAATTTGGGACGGGGCTTTTTTAGCTGCCCCGGCAGGCTATCGGCTTAACCAGCAAACAATCAGCCGGGGTAGCTAAAAAAGCCCCGTCCCAAATTAGCTACCTCATGAGTAGGTGCGGAAAGGGTGTGAATGTTGGATTTACGCGCTATGATGTGCCCCTGCATACAGAGCCCGGCGGAATGGTAACGGTCGCTGGGACACGTTATTCGAAAGGACAATCATGTCAGAAGAGCTTCGTTCCATCCCGCCCCAGCAGGGGTCTTTTGTGTTTACGTCGGAGTCGGTGACCGAAGGCCATCCCGATAAGATCGCCGACCAGATCAGCGATGCCGTCCTCGACGCAATCCTCGCCAAAGAAATAGAGCTGCAGGAGCAGGGCTATATTGCGCCCAACGGCGTGCCCGCCAACGTGGAAAACGTCCGCTGCGCCTGCGAGACCCTCGTGACCACCGGCACCGTCATCGTCGCCGGAGAGATTCGCACCCAGGCATACGTCGACGTGCAGGAAATCGCCCGTGGCGTCATCCGCCGCATCGGCTACAACCGCGCCAAGTTTGGCTTTGACTGCGATACCTGCGGCGTCATGAGCCTCATCCACGAGCAGTCGCCCGATATCGCCCAGGGCGTCGACGAGTCATTTGAGACCCAGACCGGCGCCACCACCGACCCGATCGACCTGATCGGTGCCGGCGACCAGGGCATGATGTTTGGCTACGCCTCCAACGAGACCAAGACCCTCATGCCCATGCCGCACTACCTGGCAAGCCGCCTGGCGGAACGCCTGTCCGCCGTGCGCCACGACGGAACCCTGCCCTATCTGCGCCCCGACGGCAAGACCCAGGTCACCGTGCGCTACGAGGACGGAAAGCCCGTGGAGGTCACAACCATCGTCATCTCCACGCAGCACGCTGCCGAAGTTGAGGACATGGGCAAGATCAAGGCCGACCTCATCGAGCATGTCATCGCACCCGTCATGGATGCCGAGAACATGCCGTGGGATGGCGCCGATATCTATGTGAACCCCACCGGACGCTTTGTCGTGGGCGGCCCCATGGGCGACACGGGCCTGACCGGCCGCAAGATCATCGTCGACACCTACGGCGGCTACGGCCGTCACGGCGGCGGCGCCTTTAGCGGCAAGGACTGCACCAAGGTCGACCGCTCTGCCGCGTACGCCGCTCGCTGGGTCGCCAAGAACGTAGTCGCCGCCGGTCTGGCCGATCGCTGCGAGGTCGAGCTGGCCTACGCCATCGGCGTGTCCAAGCCGCTGTCGATCATGGTCGACACCTTTGGCACCGCGCATATTGCCGAGGACAAGATCGTCGAGGCCGTGGAGAAGACCTTTGACCTGCGCCCGGGCGCAATCATCCGCGACCTGGACCTGCGTCGCCCCATCTATGAAAAGACGGCAGCCTACGGTCACTTTGGCCGCGAAGACGCCGACTTTACCTGGGAGAAAACGGACCGCATCGACGAACTCAAAGCAGCCTGCGGCCTGTAAGCTAACGAGAAAAGCCACAGCCAAATAAAAACGCACCAAAAAGAGGTACCGGAACAACCGGTACCTCTTTTTAATTTAAAGGTGGTGAAGATGAGCCGAACTGGGACATGGAATAGGTCACAGGCCGATAAATTTTGCAGCAGAGCGACTCCAACCATGTATCCTAAGTTCCGAGGACTTTAGTATTTGGTCGATCGCGAGTTCCGCACGAGCCGGAGAGCACTTAATGTGCTCTCCGTGCGAGTCAGGACTGTCCCAGCAGGCGACCAAATACTAAAGCCCTCGGAACGGCGGGACAGCGTGTGCCCCGCCCCTCGGGACGACGAGATAGAAAAGGAGCAGCCATGGCAGGCAAGCCGCAAACACTAGCTACGACCTCGGCATTCGAGATCTTGGGCCCCATCATGGTCGGCCCCAGCTCATCGCACACCGCCGGCGCCCTGCGTTGCGCCCAGGTTGCCGCCAGCCTGCTGGAAGGCCGCATCACCAAAGTCACCTTTGGCCTGTGGAACTCCTTTGCCCACACCTACCGCGGCCATGGCACCGACCGCGCACTCGTCGCGGGCATCTTGGGCCTCGACACCGACGACGAAAACATCAAGCAGGCCTTTGACCTCGCGCGTGAGCGGGGCCTCAGCTATCACTTTGACATTAAGGGCGACGACACCTCCATCCACCCCAACACCGTCGACATCGACATGGTCGATGACACGGGCGCCACGGCGCAGGTCCGCGGCGAGAGCCTTGGCGGCGGCAAGATGCGCATCAGCCGCATCAACGGCGTCGGCGTCGATATCTCGGGCATGTATTCCACCCTGTTTGTGGCGCACCAGGACGTCCCCGGCGTTCTCGCCGCGCTCACGAACCAGCTCGCCTACGCACACGTAAACATTGCCTTCTGCCGCACCTACCGCACCGAGGTAGGCGGCCAAGCTTATTCCGTATTTGAGACCGACGGCACCCCCGATGACATCGTCGTTCCTATGCTACGCATGCTCGACCATGTCGATTACGCCACCTTCATTGAGCTTCCCGGCTCGGCCTCATCGCTCTCCCCCGGAGTTTCCGCCAAGGAAATCTTCGACGATGGCGAACAGCTCCTCGACGCCTGCGCCGAACTGGGCCTCAACATTGGCGCCGTCATGGCCGTACGCGAAGCCCGCCTGACCGGCGAGCAGCACGCCGTCGCCGCCATGCGCCGCGTACTCGAGGTCATGCGCGAGGAGACAACGGCGCCCATCGCCGCACCGCAGCGCTCGCTCGGCGGGCTTATCGGCGGCGAGGCAAAACTCGTCGACGCCACACGCCGCAACGATCTGAGCACAAACCTGATGGGCGCCGTCCAAACCGAAGCCGTAGCCCGCGCCATGGCTGTGCTTGAGCGCTCTGCCACCATGGGCGTCATCGTCGCCGCCCCCACGGCCGGCTCTGCGGGCGTCGTGCCCGGCTGCGTGTTGGCGCTCGCCGACCATCTACAGCTCGATGACGAACAGGTCATGGACGCACTCTACTGCTCTGCCGCGATTGGTCTCAACCTCACCACAAGTGCCTGCGTCGCCGGTGCCGAAGGCGGATGTCAGGCTGAGGTGGGCAGCGCCGCCGCCATGGCCGCTGCCGCGCTAGTCCAGATGCTGGGCGGCACGCCCGAGCAGGCACTCGACGCTAGCTCTATCGCACTGAGCAATCTGCTTGGTCTTGTATGCGATCCCGTGGGCGGCCTTGTCGAAGTGCCATGCCAAAACCGCAACGCGATCGGCGTGGCGGCCGCATTTAGCTCGGCGCAGCTCGCCCTTGCCGGCATTAAGAGCCTGGTGCCGTTTGACCAGATGGCACACGTCATGCTCTCGGTGGGCCACGCGTTGCCGGCCACGCTGCGCGAGACGGCAAAGGGTGGCATCGCGCAGGCTCCGGCCGCGCTTTCGGCCTGTGCAAAATGCGGTGTGTGCGGATAAAGACCAGTCCAAAACAAGAGGTGGGACAAATGTCCAACCTCTTGCCAATGCCACCGTTTCAATACCACAAACAACTAGGTAATCGCTATAATGCAAGCCCAGTAAAAACACGATGAGCCGCAAGGCGAAACTCGAAGGATATGCATACGATGTCGCAAAACGACCGCACCCAACTGATTCCCGATCCTAAACAGCCTTCTAGGCCTACCGACGGCGTCCAGTCGCCGCGCCCCATTACGCCAACGCGTAGCACAAAGCATGGTTCGGGAAACACCTCACAGCGACAGAACCCTCATGCGTATCAGCAGCGTCAGAGCAATATAGCGACTAAGCACGCGCCTTCACACACGCAAAACCATCACAAGGGCCCCCGTGGGTCAGAGAACCACGCCAACGGGAAAAAATCCGGGGCCAAAATGACCCTTTTCGTTGCTCTGGGCCTCATTGTTGTCGTTTACATTGTTGGCGTTGTCGCATTTTCGCAGGTAGCCTACCCCAACACCACCATTGCCGGCGTCGACGTCTCGTTCTCCAACGCTTCGTCTGCTGCCACTAAGGTCAACTCGGCATGGAAGCACTATAAGCTCACCGTGACAGGCGATGACTTTAACTGGACCTATCAGCCCGAGTCCGATGAACCCATCGTCGACGGCGAAGCTGCCGCAAAAGAAATTATCAGCCGCAACGAAGCCTTTATATGGCCGGTCCGCCTTGTAGAATCCTTAAGCGGCAAGACCAAAACAACCGCTACCTCCAACGAAGTCGATCTTGAACAAGACGTCGACCTGTCCATGCTCTCTGACACCTTTGACCAAAAGAAGTTTGAGGATGATCTGGGCGCCGCCATTGACGAGTTTAACGAGGGCCGTTCGGGTACGTTCGAGGCCAATAGCTCCTATGACGAGCAAGCCGGCAAGTTTACCGTCGAGAAGGCGCGCTCCAACGAAAAACTCAACCGCGAGCATGTCATTAAGTATGCCGAGCTCGAGCTTGCCTCGCTGGCCGAGACCGTAGATCTTTCCAAGCTCGGCAACGATGCCTATGAGCCGCTCAATGAAACGCTGACCAATGATCAGATTCAGGCCGCATGCGATGCCGCCAACAACTTCTTGGGCGTCAACGTGACCCTCAAGCTCAACGGCGAGGATGCCGGCAAGGTCGACGGCAGCTCCGTGTTGCAGTGGATCAGCTTTGCCGATCCGGCCAACCCCACACTCGATACGTCGCAGATCGGTAGCTGGGCAGCCGAGCTCGCCAACGGCTTTAATACCGTGGGCACCACCCGCTGGTGGACGCGTGCCGACGGCAAAGAATGTGCCGTCGAGGGCGGTGACTTTGGCTGGTCCGTCGATAGCGACGCGCTTGCCAAGCAGGTCGAGGACGCCATTAACAACAAGCAGACCGGCGAAATCGAGATTAAGTACTCCCAGAAGGCCGACACCTATACCGCAAAGGGAGAGCCCGACTGGAAGGCGTATATCGACGTCGACCTGTCCGAGCAGCACGCGCGCTACTATGACGAGAACGGTAATATCGTTTGGGAAGCCAACTTTATCTCGGGCAAACCGGGAGAGGATGCCACTCCCGAGGGCGTTTGGCAGATCAATAGCAATGACGGCGCAAGCAAGCTCATCGGTGCCAAAGACCCAGAGACCGGAAAACCAAAATACGAAAGCCCCGTGTCATATTGGATGCCGTTTGAAGGCAACATGGTTGGTTTCCATGATGCTACATGGCAAAACGATCAGAGCTTTGACGACCCAAATTCGTACAAATGGTGCGGCAGCCACGGTTGCATCAACTTGCGTCTGGCCGATGCCAAGGCACTCCACGACTGCATCAGCGTCGGCCTGTGCGTGGTCGTGCACTCGTAGGAAAACACGCCTTCGCACAACGGGGAACTGACGCTCCAATCTAACAGTTCCGAAAGAATCCGCCATATGCGCCCGCTTCTCGCGACGGGCGCATATACTTATCGAAGAACTTTCTATAAAGGATACGCTATGTCGAATGTCCCCACCATCACCCCGGGACCGAATGATACCGAGCGAGCGCCCGAGGGTGCCACCGAAACGCTTCCCCTCATAACAAACGTGCGCGCCACACAGCAAAACGGCAGCACAAGCGATGCAACCGAGATTTCTGACGAAGAGGCCTACGCCAAGCTCAAGGCGAAGCGTGCCGAGCGTCGGCGCAAAAAGCTCATCCGACGCGGCATTGCGGCCGGCGTCGTGGCCGCCACTGTGCTCATCGCCGTAGTCGTAACCTTCGTCATCAACGCACGGCCCGCAGGTACCAACGGGCCGGTGACCGACATGGTCACCGAGGGTACATTTACGACCACCGTCGAGGCTAAAGGCCAGCTCAAGCCTATCTCGGCTTCGGTGGTCTCCCCTTCTGTCGACGGCACGGTGGCATCGATCAACGTATCAGCCGGCCAGTCCGTTAACGAGGGCGATGTGCTCATGACCATTAAAAATGACGAGCTCGATCGCAACGTTGCCGAGGCGCAGCGCGCGGTGGCGGCGGCACAGGAAGACCTCGCCAACGCGCAGAAAGCGGTAGCTGCCGCCCAAGCCGCTCCGGCGACTGACACAGATGCGGCAGGCGCAAGTGGCGCCAGCGGCGGCGCCGACACGAGTGCCGACACGAGTGCCGACACGAGCGCCATCTCGAGCGCCCAACGTAACCTGGCCTCGGCCCAGGCGACCCTGGACCAGGCCAACGCCAAAGCCGCCGAGCGCACCGTGACCGCGCCCAGCTCGGGCAGCATCGTCGAGCTCAACGCCAAGGTCGGCGCCACGGTGACGGGCGGCATGATTATGGGCGAAGGCGATACGACCGGCGGCAAGCAGTGCATGCAGATCGCTGACCTCTCCAAGATGAAGGTCACCGTTCAGGTGGGCGAAAAGGATATCGCCAAGATCGCAGTGGGCCAGAGCGCCAACGTTACCTATCCGGCCTTTCCCGATATCGTGAGCCAGGGAACGGTCACGACAATCGCTTCGGTGGCAAACTCCGACTCCACCTACGGTGGCGGCGGTAGCGTGACCTATAACGTCGATATTTTGATCGACGCGCCCGACGCGCGCCTCAAGCCGGGCATGACCGCCGAGGTCTCGGTGGTAACCGAGCAGCTCGACGATGTGGTGATGGTGCCGACCATGGCGCTCATGACCGAGGATGGCGAGCACTATTACGTCAACGTGGCAACCGACGGTGAAGGCAAGGAGATGCGCCGCGTGAAGGTGACCATTGTGACGCAAAACGAAAACGACGCCGTGGTCGGCAAGACGCAGGTCAAGCGCGACGACCAGGGCAATGAGATCAACGCAGACGTACCGGTTACCAAGCTGCGCGACGGCGACACCCTCATCGTGGACACCGGCGCAGGCATGACGGCCGACGGCGACGACTCTGGCAGCATGTCTGCCGACGAGGGCTTGTAATGCGTCCCGTCATCAACATCCGCAACGTGCATCGCATTTTTGAGAGCGAAGCCGGCTGCGCCCATATCCTGCATAACGTGAGCCTGGCAGTGAATCCCGGCGAATTCGTGGCCATTACCGGCCCTTCTGGCTCGGGCAAGTCAACGCTCATGAACATCCTGGGCTGCCTGGACAAGCCAACGGCAGGCGATTATTACCTGCAGGGCCTCAACGTGGCGGAGCTCGACGATGACGAGCTCACCGAAGTCCGCGCCCTGAGCATCGGCTTTGTCTTTCAGAGCTTTAACCTGCTGCCGCGCCTATCGGTCATCGAAAACGTCATGCTGCCGCTGTCGTACACCAACGTGCCGCGGGCTCAGCGTGAGATGCGCGCCGTTCATGCGCTGCAAGCCGTCACGCTGCCGGTCGACCACTGGGACCACCGCATCTCCGAGCTCTCAGGCGGACAGATGCAGAGGGTTGCCATCGCGCGCGCCCTCGTCAACGACCCGCCCATCATCCTGGCGGACGAGCCGACGGGAAACCTGGACTCCGCCACCGGAGCGCTCGTGATGGAGACCTTCCACAAACTCCAGGAACGTGGCAAGACCATTGTGCTCATCACGCATGATCCCGGTATCGCCGCCGAGGCCGACCGTGCCGTAACCATTCGCGACGGCCGAATCCACGACGGCGCGTACATCGCGCACACACCGCAGACCCTGCACGGCGCCATTGATAACCTGCCCATGATTTCCGCACACGCCAATCCGACGAAAGGAGTGAAGGCATGAGCACGCGCGACCTTATCCAAGAAGCCCTTCACTCCCTCGAGGCCAACAAGGGACGCAGCCTACTCACCATCCTGGGCATTGTTATTGGCATCGCCTCCGTCATTGCCATGACCTCGCTTATCGGCGGTATCCAAAACAGCCTGGTCAACAGCCTGGGCCTCAACGCCGCGCGTATGGTGCAGATTTATTCGTCGCAAGAGCTCACCGAGTCGGACGTTGAGAAGCTTCGCAAGATGGTGCCGCAGATCGAGCAGATCGGTATCGTGGACAGTGCCTATACCGAGTACAAGGCCGGTGACAAAAGCTATAACGTCATGGCGCAGGGCGTCGATAGCGACATGCTCGACGCAGTGGGCGCCAGCAAGCTCGTCGCGGGGTGCACCTATACCCAGGCTGAGTCCCAATCTGGCGCACGCGTGGCGCTCATCAGCCGCGGCGGCGCGGACCAGCTGTACGGCAACGAACAGGACGCGCTCGGCAAGACCATCAAGGTGTCGAACGGCGAGGTGCAGATTATCGGCGTTATCGACGGCGGCAGCGACTCCATGGGCTCACTCACGCTCTACATGCCGCGCGAGACCATCTCGGGCCTCTTTGGCGACGAGAACCCGTCTTTTCCCAGCGTAACGGCGCTCGCCGCCGAGGGTACGGACATGGATGAGCTGTGCAAGATGATTGAATCCAAGGTGCGCAGCATGAAGGACATCGCGGATGACGACGAATATGACAGCGCGTCGGCGACCTCAATGAAAAGCGCCATCGACGCCCTCAACTCCTTTATGGGCGCGTTTTCGCTCATCATGGGCGCCGTTGCCAGCATTTCGCTGCTCGTGGGCGGTATCGGCATCATGAACATGATGCTCACCAATGTGACCGAACGCATCCGCGAGATCGGTATTCGTCGAGCCTTGGGTGCCAGCCGTCGCGATATCACCGCACAGTTTTTGGCCGAGTCTTCGGCGCTGTGCATCACCGGCGGTCTGCTAGGTGTCCTGATTGGCTACCTGCTTGCCTGGGGCCTAGCGATGTTCGCCGCGGGTTCCGGCGTGCTTGGCGAACTCGGTGCCAGCGGTACCATAACGCCGAGTTTTTCGATCGCCACGGTGCTGCTGGCCTTTGCGGTCTCCGTCGGCATCGGCGTCATCTTCGGCTTCTATCCCGCCCGCCGGGCAGCAAAACTCGACCCCGTAGAGTGCCTGCGCTACCAGTAATGCAATCCCCTGAGTTGCAGTGAAATAGGGAGTGTTTAAGCTGTTAATAGGCCTATTCAGTCCCTATTTCACCGCAACTCAGGGGAGGGATAAGGCACTAGTGCTATTCGAAACGAGATTCCAGACTCGATAGCCCGTTCAGCGTCAAATTGTTAGCGACCGCCGAGACGCGCTCGATGGGAACCGAGCCGTCGGACAATGCCCACGTGCGATAGATACCGATAATACCGGACAGCAAAAACGCCAGGTAGTAATCGAACATCTCGTCCTTGAGACCTTGGGGCAGCAGGTCGCGCTCGGCAATCTCGTGCTCGAGCGGCACACGCAAGCGCGTCATAAAGTCGTCGAGCGGAATGTTTTCAATCAGCTGGCGATTGAGCACCAAATTGTTGCACAGCGCCTCGTTAACGGTTTTGAAGAAGGTCGCCGCCGCTCCGAGTGCGCGCTCGTTGGTGTTACCGCCCATAGAGGAAAGCGTCTTCTCGACTGAGTCGACAATCATCTCGACCACATCCACGGCAATGGCATCGAGCAAGCCGTCCACCGTGCCAAAGTGCACGTAGAAGGTCTTACGGTCGACATTTGCCTCGCGCGCGATGGCGCTCACCGTAATATCGGCGAGGGGCTTTTCCATCAACAGTCGCTCGAATGCCGAAAGAATCGCATTGCGACTGCGAACGATGCGGCGGTCAAGGCGCGGTTTAGTGGTGGCCATAGACGTGTCCCCTTCATGTCAACTGCCCACCTATAGCTCCTGTACAAGTGGGAGATAATCAACGTAAGAGGATTATCCTACATCTAGCATCGCAATGACGAGCATCATTAAGAACGCACGACTCACCAACTGGGCTCTAGGGCCGCTTCTTTTTATTGAGCGCCGCAGGGGAAACGCGGATACCGTCGCCAGTCTGACGAACATAGGTCTTCCGTGCCGGTTTAGAGGCCACGGCAGTCTTTTGAGCATGCTGATTGGGGTCCACGGTAACCTGAGAGGCTGGATGTGCCTTAACGGACGCAGAAGGCTTCTGAGGAGTGCGCCCGAGCTTGCACATCATACGGTCCCAGCGCGCATGGATACTCTCGTTATGAGCGCTCTTAAGGCCCAAAAGAGGGGCGGCCAAAATGGTCGGCGCGATAAAGGTGATCAGACGCCAAAGCAGATAGCCGGCAGTCGCTGCCGTGCCAAAAAAGTGACCCAGGAACAGCGCGAAGCCGCCCTCGGCACCACCGGTGCCGCCAGGCAGCGGGACGGCGGAACTCAACAGCTGTACAAAAGCACTCGCCGCCATGACCGAGAAAAAGTCAACGTCGTACTGACCAAAGGCAAGCATCAAAAAATACGGAACCAGGTAGAAAAACGCCAGCTGCAACATGGTGATGACGACCGTGAGCAGCATGGACGAAAAATGGCCGGCAGAGAGTTTGAATTTCTCGGAGAACGAGTAGATCTCGCCATCGACAAAGGTACGCCAACCCTCGATCTTAGTAGCGGAAACGCCCATGCGCTCGAGCCAATTGATAATACAATGTGCGACGCGCGTGACGGTCTTGGGCATCAACGCCACGGCAAAGATGCCGAGAAGAATGCAGCAGTGGCCGCCAAAACTAAAGACGCAAAGCAGCGTCATGTCGCCATAGCGCTCGGCGAAAAACGGCATGCGGGCGAGCAGCAGAATGGCGCCCCATGCCACCAAACCAAACTGGTACACGATAAAGCGGGTGAACTGCGTGGCACCCGCTTCGCCCACATTTTGGCCAGCTTTGGTCAGGCGATAAATCTGGGCAGGCGTGGAGCCCATCATCATGGGCGTCAGGTTGCCAAAGAAGATGCCGCTCGCCTCGACCGAAATGAGGTCGCGGATGCCGACAGGCGAATTGGGATCGAGCCATACGGCAATCGCGTACGCCACGATGCCAAAAAACAAGTATAGGAACATGCAGAAGCACGCGGCAGCGAGCCACGGCGCCTGAACGCTAGCCATGGCGGCCCAGAACTGACCCATCTGACCGGTCACGACCAAATAGACGATATAGCCCACCAGCACAATGCCAATAAAGATGGCACCACGACGTGCGCTCTTGTTGTCATCGCCGCCCGAAACATCGACTTGAGGCTTTGGGGTATGCTGAGAGGACTCCGTCATGAGGCTCCTTCTGACCGTCAATGTATCTGGCCTATTGTACCCGTATGGGAGATAAGCAAAACGTAAAGCTATGGGGCAAATGGGATTAACAGACAAGCCCGCATGTAATAAAAAACCCGACCTTCGAAAAGAAGGTCGGGTATCCAAAACTTGGTAGCCCGTACCAGATTCGAACTGGTGATCTCCGCCTTGAGAGGGCGGCGTCCTAAACCGCTAGACGAACGGGCCATAAGCCTCAGCAGAAAAGAAGTGGTAGCCCGTACCAGATTCGAACTGGTGATCTCCGCCTTGAGAGGGCGGCGTCCTAAACCGCTAGACGAACGGGCCACATGACATCTGCACTGCCGTGCTGCGAGGACATATATTACGGGACAAAAAACGCGAGCGCAAGAAGAAATTCCAAATTGGCCCAAATTTTGTCGTGAGGTTATGGAACACACAGGTCAACCTGGTAGCTAATTTGGGACGGGGCTTTTTTAGCTACCCCTGCCAGAATCACGATTGTTCGTCCTATTGACAGCGGGGGTAGCTAAAAAAGCCCCGTCCCAAATTAGCTACCCCAGGTTGAGGTGGGACAGAAGGGCCTCGCGGGTGTTGGGAATGTTCTTCTCGATCACGGCGTCGAGGGCGACGTTGAGAAGCTGTCCCAGCTCAGGCCCCGGTTTGACGCCGGCGCGAATCAGGTCCCCTCCGTTGATGCCAAGCATCTTAAGCGTATAGGGCTCCCCCGCTTCCAACAGTTCGTGTGCGAGCGAACGCATCTCCTCGATCGTCTCGACGTAATAGAAGCACGACGGTGCCTTACCCAGCGTATCGGCACGCTTAAGGTCCATAAGCTCGTCAATCAAACGCGGCGTGTCGACGCCCTCACCCGAAAGCGAGCGCATCATATTGAGCAAACAGGAGCGCTCGGGGCGCAACGGCTTATCGTGATACCTGATAAGCAGACACACGTCGCGAACCAAATCGTGCGAAAGCGCCAAGCGATCCATAATAGCGCGCGCTTTCTTGGCACCAAGCTCAGGATGACCGTAAAAGTGGCCGCTGCCCGCATGATCGACCGTAAAGCAATCGGGCTTGGAGACATCGTGCAAAAACGCTGCCCACATTAAGCTCGACGAAGGCGCCACACCGTCACACAGCGCCAGCTCCCCCGCTACCGTCAAAACGCGAGCGATATGCTCGTAGACATTAAAGGCGTGGTAGACGCTGCGCTGGTCAAACCCACGAGCCGGCGCAAGCTCGGGCACGGCGGCGCAAACAAGCTCGGGATAGCGTAGCATCGCGTCTCCCCCATGTCCGGTCGATAGAATCTCCTCGAGCTCGATGCCCACGCGTTCGCGTGCCACGGCATCGAGCAGCGGCGAGCACTCGGCAAGCGCCTGTTTGGTCTTAGGCTCGATCATAAAATCCAGACGGCAGGCAAAACGCACGGCGCGCAGCATGCGAAGCGCATCCTCGTTAAAGCGACGCTTGGGATCTCCAACGGCACGAATCAGCTTACGCTCCAGGTCGCCCTGGCCATCATAACGGTCGACAAGACCGCGCTGGGGATGCCAGGCCATGGCGTTAACGGTAAAGTCACGACGTGCCAGATCGTCCTCAAGCGACGCCGCACGCTCCACACTCTGGGGATGGCGACCATCGGTGTAAAAACCGTCCAGGCGATACGTCGTGACCTCAATACGCTCATCGTCACAAAGGGCGGTAATGCCGCCAAATTTTATGCCCGACTCAACTACCGCAATGCCGGCTGCCTCGAGCGCCGCCTTGGACTCTTGCCACAGGCCGCTACAGCACATGTCAACATCGTGGCTGGGACGTCCCATCAGGGCGTCACGCACCCAACCGCCTACGAACCAGGCCTCGAGACCGGCGTCCTCAAGCGCACGTAGCACACGCAGGGAGGCATCTGTGGGCTGCGTACCGTTGAGCGAAACATTACACATACCTATGGCCTCCTACGCTTGAGAGCGTTAAACGATGGTTCTCAAGCAGTCTAGCAAGAAACAAGCGTGAGCGCACATGAAATCACATCGTCGGTTCGCGCGAACGAGACAGCAGAGCCCATGCGGCCAACAGATAAAAACACCCGCCTCGGAGATCCAAAGCGGGTGTTCGGCAACGATGTGTCTAAAAGGTTAGCAGACCTGGCGAACGTCGATGTGCTTCTTATATTCGTCCACCTTGGCAAAATCGCCCAAACCAGGGCACTCGACCACGTTGGCACCGGTTGCCATCGAGAGGCGCAGGGCGTCCTCGACGCACTCGGGGGCATCGTGCCACACGGACAGGAAGGCGGCAAGCGAGGAATCGCCGGCGCAGACCGTCGAGAGCAGCTTGACCTCAAAGGTGCGTTTGGCAAACCAAATGTGCTCACCGTTGGAGAAGTACGCGCCGTCGCCACCAAGGGTCAGCAGCACATTCTTAGCGCCCTTGGCGTGCAGCTCAGCCATAGCGCACTTAACGGACTCGTCGTCGCCACCGCTCACCTTAATGCCAAAGATGTCGAGCAGCTCGTCGTCGTTGGGCTTAATGAGCAACGGCTCCATGGCAATGAGATCGGCCAGCTGATGGCTCGAAATATCGAGCACGAACTCGGCACCCTTTGCCTTAACACGGCGAAGAACCTCGGCCAGGAAACCCTCGGAGGTGTTGGGGGGCAGCGAGCCGCTAATGACCAGGCAGGTCATGTCGTCGAGCGAGTCGATGAGCTCAAACATCTCCTGCTCGTTGGCAGCATTGATGGCAGCGCCTGCATTGACCATGTTGTACTCGGTATCGGGACCGGCGTTGAGGAAAACGTTGACGCGCGTGATGCCGTCAGTCCACACGGGCTTGACGGGCACACCCAGGGCCTCGGCGCCCTTGACGATATACTCGCCTGAGAAGCCGGCAAAAAAGCCCAGGATCGTAGTGTCGACACCGTAGTGATCGAGGGTGAACGAGACGTTGAGACCCTTGCCATTGGGCGTATAGACCGCGTTGCGCGTGCGGGTGACGGTGTTGGCGGAAAGTCCGTCGCAGGAAATGTTGTAATCAATGGCGGGATTTGCAGTGAGCGTGTAAATCATGAATGTTCCTTTCACAAAGCAACGTGATAATGAAAGTATATTCCACACCTTGTGAAAAGACCATAGCAACTCGGCGAACGGTGTAGAACGCGTGCAGGTCGTCAGAAAAGCAGCAAGGCGGGGCAAAAAAAATCAGGAGTGCTTGCCCTGAAGCTCATTTGCAATTTACAAATAAGCGCCCCGGCTTAAACCGGGGCGCCATATAGCCACGAATATGTAGCGATTCGCTTACTTGCGATCGAGCTTGCGGACAGCAACGCGCTTACTGTACTCATCGACGTGACCGAAGTCGCCGATGCCCACGGACTCGGCAACGTTGGCGCCGGTGGCCATAGCGAGCTTCATGGCCTCCTCGACGTTGTCGCGATCCCTGTACCACTTGTGCAGGAACGCAGCGAGCGTGCAGTCGCCAGCGCAGACGGAAGAGACCAGCTTGATGTTGAACTCACGCTTAGCGTACCAGATGTCCTCGCCGTTGGAGAAGTAAGCGTCGCCGCGGCTACCACGGGTGAGCAGCACGTTCTGGACGCCGGCATCGTGAGCCATCTTCATAGCAACGCGGACCTCGTCGTCGGTGTCGACCGGCACGCCAAAGATGGCCTTCATCTCGTGATGGTTCGGCTTGATGAGCAGAGGCTTCTTGTGAGCGAGCTCCTTGAGCTTGTCGGAAGACAGGTCAAGGACGACGTCGGCGCCACGAGCCTGAGCGTGCTCCATGACCTGAGCCAGGAAGTCGGGCGTAGCTTTGGGAGGCACGGAGCCGGAGACGATCAGGCACTCAAGATCGCCCGCGGTGTCCAGGATGTTGTAGAGCTCCTTCTGGTGCTCCGGCGTAATCGGGGCGCCGGGGTTAAGGATGCCGTACTCGTGCTGGCCATCGTTGACATAGGTGTTGATACGCGTGATGCCGTCGGTCCAGACCGGGCGGCACAGGCAACCCAGGTTCATGACCTCCTCGACGATGAACTTGCCCGTGAAGCCGGCGAAGAAGCCGAGCGCGACGGTGTCGACGCCCATCTTCTTAAAGGCGAAGGACACGTCGAGGCCCTTGCCGTTAGCCGTGTAGCTGGCCGAGCCGGTGCGGACGTTCTCGTCGGGCTCGAGCGGAGAGCTCGAAACCGTCATGTCGACAGCCGGGTTAGCGGTTAGCGTGTAGAACATTTACAGTACCCCCTGTATATTTGAGGGCCGCGCGGCCAGCCCATTCCAACCACGCGGTTACCTCTGATACCAAATTAGCGAGCGGCAGCCTCAAGCAGCGCCTTGACCTCTTCGGCAGTGTTGCAGGCGAGCGCCTTCTCGGCGAGATCGTCGCACTCGGCCTTGGTCCACTGGCTGATGGTCTTGCGGGCGCGCAGGATAGACGGAGCGCTCATCGAGAACTCCTCGAGGCCCCAGCTGATCAGCAGCGGCTCAAGCAGCGGATCGGCAGCGGCCTCGCCGCACATACCGACCATGATGCCAGCCTTGACGCCGCTCTCGATGATGTTCTTGAGCGAGCGAAGCACGGCGGGATAGTACACCTGGTACAGGTTAGAAATGGTGTCGTTACCACGGTCGGCACACATGGTGTAGCCGATCAGGTCGTTGGTGCCGATCGAGAAGAAGTCGGCGACCTCGGCCAGGCGGTCAGCGATCAGCGATGCGGCAGGCGTCTCGACCATAATGCCGACCTCGATGTTCTCGTTGAACTTGCGGCCCTCTTCGGTCAGCTCGGACTTGCACTCCTCGACGAGCTCCTTAACGGCCAAGACCTCCTCGACGCAAGTGACGAGCGGGATCATGATCTTGACATCACCGAAGGCGCTGGCGCGCAGCAGAGCGCGGAGCTGCACCTTGTACTGGTCGGGGTTGGCCAGGCAGTAGCGCACGGCACGGAAGCCCATGAAGGGGTTCTCTTCCTTGACCATGTGCAGGTACGGGATCTCTTTGTCGCCACCCACGTCGAGCGTGCGGATGATGACCGGAGCGCCATTGAGCGCGCTGGCAACCTTACGATAGGCATTGAACTGCTCCTCCTCGGAAGGAAGCTCGGCGGAGTCCATGAACAGGAACTCGGAGCGGAACAGGCCAATGGCCTCGGCGTCGTAATCGAGCGCGTTGGGCACGTCATCGGGGTTACCGATGTTGCAGGCAATGATCTTCTTGATGCCATCGGCAGTCACGGACGGCTTGCCACGGAAAGCCTCGAGGGCTGCCTTCTCGGCAGCGAAAGCCTCGGCCTTGGCGGTGTAGGCGGCGAGCGTCTCCTCGTCGGGATCGGCCTCGACGATACCCTTGCCACCGTCGACGACAACGGTCATGCCGTTGCGCAGCGCGGTGCAGCTGTTGGCAACCGAAAGGACAGCCGGAATCTCGAGGGCGCGGGCGATGATCGCGGAGTGCGACGTGCGGCCACCGGTCTCGGTGACGATACCGGCAACGTGAGCCTTATCGATCGTGGCGGTCATGGACGGCGTAAGGTCGTGCACGACAACGACAGTGTTTTCGGGCAGGACGGAGAGATCGACGACCTCCTTGCCCAAAAGCTCGGCCAGAATACCGGTGCGGATGTCGGCGATGTCTGCCGCGCGCAGGCGGAACATCTCATCGTCCATGGACAGGAACATGTTCTCAAACATGGTCGAGGTGTCCATGAGCGCCTGCTCGGCGCAGGTGCCGCCGTCAATGGCGGCGTTGATGGCGTCGGTCATGCCCGGGTCCTGAGCCAGGACAATGTGTCCGCTCATGATTTCGGCCTCGGCCTCGCCCACCGTCTCCTTCATGTGGTCGGCCTGAGCCTGGGTCTTCTCGCAGAAGACCGAAAGGGCGGTCTGATAGCGCTCCTTCTCTGCTGCCGAATCAGCAACCTCGTGCGGCTCAAACGTCAAGTCGGGTTCGACGGCAACCATGACGGTGCCGATACCGATGCCCTCGGAAGCGTTGACTCCCTGATACATTCCTATTCCTCTCTCCGTGTCATGTGATAAAGCGTTTTGCCATATCCATGACAAAAGAGCGCAGTTCCCTTTAAACAGGTCACTGCGCCCCCAAATATGAACTTAGTTGTTCAACATGCGACCCGTTTGAGTTCTACTCGCCAAGACCGCTCTTGATGAGCTCGATGGCAGCAGCCAGAGCCTCGGCCTCGTCAGCGCCGTCGCACTTGACCTCGACCTCGGTACCGCAGGGGATGCCGGCAGCCATGAGGGCCATCGGGGACTTGCCGTTGACCTCCTTCTCGGGGGTGACGACCGTCACGTCGCAGGCGTACTTGCCCATGGTGGAGGCGAAGAGGCCAGCCGGACGCATGTGAAGACCCTGAGGATTAACGAGGGTAGCCTTCTCAGAAACCATAATTGACTCCTTTTTTGTGTTTAACCCCTATCAGCAATGCGACAGGAGCCATATTCACGACGTTGATTATATTAACTCACATCAAACGGTTTTTCATTATGTTTCGCACGAATTGTTGGACAGATGTCGTTCCTGCACGCTCGCCTGCCGGACGGGGCGGTTAAGTTTGCTGCTCTACAGTCCTGCGCAAGACGGAAAGCACATTAAGTGCTTTCCTTTGCGTGCGGAACTCGCGACAAACTTAACCGCCCCGTCCGGCAGGCGAGCTGCGGAAACTCGGTCGGTCCAGAGCAATATCGTGCGCACGAAATTTTGGCTGATAATTTGTTCGCCTGGTTGATCTGGTTGATGGGGCTATCTATGCCCTCTTGTGAACTGAGGAATATGCCGAACTGTCGGCAGGAAGGAAACGTCCCTCAGTACCGGGTAACTTGAAAAAAGGCGGGGACCCCTGATGGAGTCTCCGCCTTATATACAGGGGGCGATGTTATTCGCAAGCTGCGGGATTAGACCAGACGGGCGTTGATCGTCTTAGCGATCTCGGCAGCGTCGGTAGAACCCTTAACGGTGGCACGGAAGCCCTCGTCCATGAGCGCCTCGGCGACCTTGGACAGGATCTTGAGGTGCGTGGTGCCGGCCTGGGCACCGGGGATGAGCAGCGCAATAGCCACGTTGACGGGAGCGCCGTCCATGGTGTCCCAACCGGTCACGCCAGAGTCGTCCTTGACGACGATGACGGCGGCCTCGGTAATGGCATCAGACTTGGCATGCGGAATAGCGAAGCCCTCCATCATGCCCGTGGTGCCCTCGGCCTCGCGGGCCAGGAAGGCGTTCATTACGGCGTCGGCGTCGTCAGCGATACCGGCCTTGACAGCCTGGTTGGAGACAAAGCTCAGGGCCTCGTCACGAGAAGCAAAATCCTCGGCGACAAAAACGTTCTCGACCTTCACGAAGTCGGAAGCCTCAGCCTTGGGGGCCTCGACGGCAGCGGCCTTGGGAGCCTCGACCGGCTTAGCGGCAGCGGCGGGAGCGGCCTTCTGATTCTTCTCGAAGTCATACTTCTTGAAAGCAACGAACAGGATGCCACCGACCACGGCGCCGATGAGGATCGCGAGGACCCACAGCGGACCGTTCTCGACAACGGGCAGGACCAGGAAACCACCGTGAGGCGCCGGATCGTGGACGTTGAACATAATGGTCAGAATCGAGGCGATGGAGGAACCGAGCATCATGATGGGCATGACGGGCCAGATGTTCTTGGTCATGAACGGAATGGCGCCCTCGGTGATGTGGGTGCAACCAAGGATGAGGTTGACGATACCGGCGTCATGATCCTCCTGGCTGAAGTACTTCTTGCCGACGATGACGGCAAAGGTGGTGATCAGCGGCGGAACGATGCAGGCGGCGGAGACGGCAGCCATGAAGTTGGTGCCGAAGTTATAGGTGTCGGTGCCGACACCGGCAGCCAGGGCCTCGGTGAGCATAGCGGTACCGGTGACGTAAGCAGCCTTGTTGACCGGGCCGCCCATATCAAAGGCGCACATGCAGCCAATGGCAAGACCCAGGACAACAGCGCCAGAGGCAGACAGACCCTTAAGGAAGTCCATCATGGCGGTGTTAATGGCAGCCATGGGGCCGGAGATGCCGAGCATGACCAGACCGACGATGGCGGTCGAGAACAGCGGGTACAGGAAGATAGCCTTGAGGCCGTCCAGGTTCTTGGGCAGCTTGGCAAAAACCTTCTCGAGCAGCAGGATGACATAGCCAGAGAGGAAGCCGCCGACGATGCCGCCCAGGAAGCCGAAGCCCACGCCGGCACCGCCGGCATCGATCATGCCGGTCTCGGCATTAACGGGCAGGCCCTGGATGGCGATCATACCGGCGACAAAGCCGGGAACGAGCGCCGGGCGCTTGCCGATGGACTCGGCGATATAGGCGGAAAGCACGGGAACCATGAGGTTCATGGCGATGCCGCCGATGATCTTGAGCATAGCGGCAAAGCTGTTGTAGTCGGCAGCCGTCGAATCGAAGGACGTAATGCCCCACAGGAACGAAACGGCGGTCAGAACACCACCGGCAACGACGAAGACCAGCATGTGGCTGACGCCGTTCATGAGGTGCTTATAGATGATGTGACCGATGGACTCCTTCTCCTCGACCTCATCCTCGACATCGGCAGCAGCCGCAACCGTGTCATCGCCCTTGGCGGCGAGAGCACGGTCGATCAGCTTGCCGGCAGCCTCGACGGACAGGGCCTTGGAAACACCGACGGAAACCATGGGCTTACCGGCGAAACGCTCCGCCTGGACATCCTTATCGGCTGCGACGACGACAGCCTTGGCACCGGCGATCTCACCCTTCGTGAGTTCGTTCTCGACACCGACCTGGCCATGAGTCTCGACCTTAATGGTCAGACCGCGCTCGGCAGCTGCCTTCTCCAGCGCCTCCTTCGCCATGAAGGTGTGCGCGATGCCGGTCGGGCAACCGGTGGCGGCGATGATGTCAAACTTAGCCATGTGTCCCTCCTTCTTGAATACTGCGCCCGCGGGCGCTCCCCTACACGCGCTACGGTGCGCGTTTTTCCACTCCTGAAAGATACCAAGCCACCGCTTATATGAGAAGCAATCCAGCCTATTTCTCCGGTGAAAGGTTCTTTCACAACCGTAAACGGTCGATGAAAGTTTACCATCAACTTTTGAAACAGCAAGGTGTATCTTGTAATTGATTTCCCCGTATACTAGAGCGGCACACAACAAGACAGGTTTTAACGCCAACCAGGAGTCATCCATGTCCGATAGCAGCAAGAGCGCACTCTCCCTTATTAGCACGCACAAGGGATACAGCGAGTCCGAGCAGCGCATTGTCGACTATATCCTAGAGCACCAGTCCGAGGCACCGCTCCTAACAGCCGCGCAACTCTCGCGCGCCGCCGCAACCTCCGAGGCCACCGTCTCGCGCTTCTGCCGCAAGCTGGGCTTTGGAAGCTTTCGCAGCTTTCAGTTTTCGCTGGCGCGCGACCTGGAGAGCCAGCGCAACGAGGGCCTCACAGACGAGGTCTCGCTCGATAATATGGAGCAGAGCCTCAAAAACATCCTCGCCGCAAAGGTCAGTGAACTCAATGCGACCATCGATGGCATTGATCACGATACACTGGCAGCCGTCGTGCACGCGTTTAAGAACGCAGGGGCTATCGAGTTTGCAGCCGTAGGTAATACCAACGCCGTTGCGCTCGACGCGACGTTTAAGTTTTCGCAACTGGGCCTTCGCTGTATGTCAAGCACCATCAGCGAGACCTCGATTGGTTTTGCGCTCACGTTGCGCCCCGGCGACGTTATCGTGCTGATCTCGAACTCTGGCAAGTCGCGTCGACTGAATCGCATGGCAAAAGCGGCTCGAGGCTGTGGTGCCACCGTAGTCGTCATCAGCAGCGACAGCAAGTCTCCGCTTGCTCGCCTAGCCGACTACACCTTTAATACCGTGAACCACGAGGCGCTGCTCACCACGGGCGACTTTGCGTTCTCCAAGATCAGCGCCACGATGATCATCGAGGTTATCTACAACTTCCTGCTGCCCGAAATCGAGGACGCCCGAGAGCACATCAGCTACTACGAGGAGCTTATCCAGCCGGATAAGGTCGTGGAATAGAAATTTTGGCGAGCCGACAAACGCCACTCGCCACGAAACCGGCCCATCTACTACGTTTTATCAGTATGGCCCAACCACATACCGAAAATAGAAAAACCGCAGGCGTTCTACCTGCGGTTTTCTTTTTGCAATTCAAGGCGTGGTTGCCGATAGCCTATTAAACGTAGTAGATGGTCCGGTTTCGTGGCGGCCGGGTCGAACATACATGTAACGGCTCGGCCTAAGCACGCGCTTCCTCGAGCATCTGCTTAGCGTGCGCCAAGCTTGCCTCCGATTGATCGCCGCTCAGCATACGGGCGATCTCTGCGGTACGGGCGTCCCCGGCCACCTCATCCAGATGGGTTTGGGGAACGTCGCCCGGCTCTTTGCTCACCACGTAATGTTTGTCGGCCATGACGGCGACCTGCGCCAGGTGCGTTACGACAATCACCTGATGCGTTGCGGCAAGATCTGCCAGAACGCTCGCAAGGGCGCGTGCAGTAGAGCCGCCAACACCGGCATCGACCTCGTCGAACACCAACGTATCCACGCCGTCCGCGTTACCCAAAACAACCTTGCTCGCCAACATGACACGGCTCAGCTCGCCACCAGAAGCAATGCGGCGCAGGGGGCGCGGCGTCAATCCGGCACCGCTACGATACAAAAGCTCGTAGCTCGAAGGGCCCGCCGGCGTCCACTCGGCGCGCGGAAGATCGCGCGAGTCCCAAACGAGCTCGGCGCCGCCCATCTCCAGGCGCGCCATCTGACGGCCAACCTCGTGGCAAAAGCGCGGGGCTGCCGTATTGCGTGCACGCTTAAGTGCCTTGGCGGCGGCGAACAGTTCGCGCTCCGCCGCGCCAAGCGCTTCGCGCGCCTTCTTAATCCGCTCATCACCATCGTCTACCAGCGACAACAGCTCTCGCGAGCTATCGCGCATGGCAAACACGTCGTCCATGGTGGGACCCCACTGACGCAAAAGTCCCTTAAGATCGGAATACCGCTCGCGCATACGAGCCAGCTCGCGCGGATCGAAGGCGACCCCATCTCGATAGGCGCGCAGCTCGTTGGCACAATCCTCGAGCGAGATGCAAGCATCCGAAAGCGCATCGGCGATAACACCCAGCTTGCGATCGACAGTAGCCATACGCGAAAGCTCAGCCACGGCGCTGTTCACGGCATCGAGTGCTCCCCCTTCGGCAGCAAGCGACGCATGGGCATCGTTGGCCGTTGCCACCAACACCTCGGCATGCTCGGAGCGCGGCAGCAGCTCCTCGAGCTCCTCATACTCACCCGGCTTGGGGTCGACCTCGGCGATGCGCTCCAGAGCGAAGCGCGCTTCCTCGACACGACTCCCCTGCGCGCGTGAGGCCTCTTCGACGCGACGGATCTCTTTGGCAGCCGCGCGCGATGCCTTAAGGCAAGCACGATAGCGATCGAGCGCCTCGAGCGCCGGGCGCCCCGCCCATGCATCGACCATGGCAACATGATGCGCCGGGTCGAGCAGGCGCTGGTGCTCGTGCTGGCCGCAAAGATCCATCATCACGCCGACGCGCTCCGAAAGCTCACGCACGCTGGCGATGCGGCCGTCAATTTTTACGCGGCTACGGCCCTCGGCAGAAAGACTGCGCTGCACGGTGAAGCCCTCCGTGTCGTGCGGACCGTCAAACAGGCGCGCCTCGACGTTGGCAAGCGTCTCGCCCTCGCGCACCGTCGACGAATCCGCGCGCTCGCCCAGAATGAGTTTAAGCGCCGAGAGCAAAGCGGTCTTACCGGCGCCGGTTTCTCCGGTCAGAACCGTTAAGCCCGCGCTCGGAACCAACGTCGCCTCGCGAATGAGGGCAATGTTGGAAACCTGCAGCTCATCGATCATGACGCACTCCGTAGAACACGCGGCTCACCGAGTTATAGAAGCTCTCGGGGCCGTAATCCAGCAGCAGAACATCGCCGGGACCGCGACGCACGGCCACGCTCTCGACCGTGCCATCGCAGGAAATAAACTGTCCATCGATGGCGATCGCAGGCACGCTCGGGCGGTCATCGGACATAAAAATCTCGACGACATCGCTTGGCGAGGTCAAAAAGGCGCGAGCCTGAATGGTATGTGGGGCGATGGGCACGCAAACCATGCCCGTGTAATCGGGACTGACGATGGGGCCGCCGGCGGAAAGCGCGTAGCCGGTGGAACCGGTCGCTGTCGAAACGACGACGCCGTCACCGCGCAGGCGGTCGATATGATGGCCGGACACCGTGATGTCAAACTCAACCATATCGGACAGGGGCCCGCGCGTAAGCGCCATATCGTTAAGGGCAAACGTGCGCACGACATCCTTCGTGCCATCTTCGCGCACCGAAACGATATCCGCGGCGAGGGTGGCGCGGCGACTCACATGGAGCTCACCGGAAAGGGCATCGCTCACGACCTGCAAAATATCGCGATCCTCGGGGCTCGCAGCCGTCAAAAAACCCAAATGACCATAGGAAAGGCCCAGAATGGGGATCTCGCGGTAGTTGAGAATGCGGGCGGCACGCAACAGCGTGCCGTCGCCACCGAGCGTAATGACCAGGTCGGCATCGTCAACATCGGGCGCACGCTGGATCTTGGAACGCTGATCGGCAGCCCATGCGACCTCGTAGCCCTGGCGCGAAAGCCAAAGCTCGAGCATCAGGCCGCTCTCGACCGCCTCTTGCTTGTAGTAATTGGGAACCAGAAAGACCTTCATAGCGTTGCAGCTTTCTCGCTCAAAGCCGTTACCTGTGATTGCAGCTCATCGTCGGCACGCTCGCCAGAGGCAAACCTCGTGCCGTACAGGAAAAATTCGACGTTGCCCTTGGCGCCATGGATGGGCGACACGCACACGTCGAGCGGAAACAGGCCCTTGGCGGCAAAGAGCTCAATCGCCGCCACAAGCGTATCGCGGCGGACGGAGGGGTCGGTCACGATACCGCCCTCGCCCACCAACGCAGCCGGCGCCTCAAACTGCGGCTTTACGAGCGTGCAGAACGAACCCGAAGGCTTCAGGCACGCCAACACGGCGTCGATGATATTCGCGATACTCGTAAACGACACATCGCAGACAGCCAAGTCGATAGCGCCGCCGTAGCCAAGCTCGGGCAGCTGTGTCACGTTGGTGCGCTCATGGAGCCTCACGCGCTCGTCTTGGCGCAGTGACCAATCAAACTGGGCGCGACCCACATCGACCGAAACGACCGTTGCGGCGCCACGCTTGAGCAGGCAATCGGTAAAGCCGCCCGTGGAGCAGCCCACATCGAGGCAAGCAAGTCCCATGGGATCGATCCCAAACGCATCGAGCGCGCCCTCGAGCTTGAGCCCGCCGCGCCCCACGTAGGGAATACGGCCCCTCACGTGCAGGGGCAGACCGGGCGTCACCTTAAGGCCCGGCGAGGTCAAACGCTCGCCGCCACTCGAGACCAAGCCGGCCATAAGAGTGCGAAGGGCATCCGCGCGGTCGGCGCAGATGCCCTGTGAAATCAGTTCGTCATCGAGACGCACGCGTTTCATGAATGCCATCAACCATTCGTATCCGGAGACGCGGCCTGGTTATCCTGGGATTCGTTTGCCGCATCCTCATCGTATTCCTGCTCGAGCTTATCGGCCTCACGAGGCGTCAACTCAAACTTGTCGACCATATCGACCGCACGGGAGCCAAGTTCGATCGCCTCGTCAAACAAATCGAGCGAACGCTCCAAGGACGTATCCTTGGAGCGAACGGTAGCGATGATCTGGTCCAAGCGGTCCGAGATCTCGTCGAAGTTGCGGACGGAACCCTCTGGCATGGCTACTCCTCGACGGTACCGTTCTCGGCCTCGGCGACCTCGGCATCCTCGTCGAGAACGTCGGCCGCAGCCTGAGCGGCGGCAACCTTGGCGGCAGCCTCGGCGGCCTGGGCCTCCTCGCGGGCGCGGTCCTCGGCCAGCAGCTCCTGATACAGGTCCTCGCCCGGCAGCTCCTCGCTACGCGCGATCTTGCCCAGCACGCCGTTGACAAACGACGCGGACTGGTCGGTGCCATAGGCCTTGGCAAGCTCTACAGCCTCGTTGATCACGATGGCGTCCGAGACCTCCTCGTCGGTGAGGAAGCGCATCTCATAGACGGCGATACGCAGCAGATTGCGATCGGCGCCGGGCATGCGCATAAGATCCCAGTTCTTGGCGATGGAGCGCAGGGCGCAGTCGATGCGGTCGATATACTCGTAGGCACCGCGACACAGCTCCAGAGCGTAGGGGTCGAGGGGACCCTTCGAGATCAGGAAATCGCCCTCGAGGACGCGCTCGAGCGGGCTGTCCGTGGCCTCGGCCTGGAACAGCAGCTGCAGCGCCTGACTGCGGGCAAGCGTACGCCCGCGATAAACCTTAAGGCTCAAAGGTTACTCCTTGGGGAAAACGAGGCCGTCGATGCAAACGTCAACGCGCTCGACCTCGACGCCTACCTGGGCATCGATAGCTGCGACCACGGCGGAGCGAACGGCCTCGGCGAGTTTCTTGAACGGATAGCCAAAGAACACCACGACGCGCACGGTGAGTGCGAGCTTGTCGCCGATGACCTCGGCCTCTACCGCCGGATCGGAAGCCGGGGACTTGGACGAAAACATCATGGAGACAAGGTTGGTGGCAAGGTCCTTGACGCCCACGGAGGCGATGCCCTCGACATCCGTGACGGCGCGCGAGACGATGGCGGTCAGAACATCGGGCGAAATACCGATGCCGTCAATCTTGATTTCCTGGGGCATGAGTCCTCCTAGAAGAGTTGGTTGCTAGACGCGGGAGACGAACTTGCCGTCGCGGGTGTCAACCTTGATGACCTCGCCCTCGTTGAGGTACATCGGGACCTGGATGACAGCACCGGTGTCGATGGTGGCCGGCTTGGTGGAACCCTGAACGGTGTCGCCCTTAAAGCCCGGGTCGGTCTGGACGATGGTGGTCTCGATGAACATCGGCGGGGTCACGCCCATGAGCTCGTCGTCGGCGAAGAGCAGCTGGCAGGTGTCGTTCTCGCGCAGCCACTTGGAGTTCTCGCCCACCATGTCCTCGGGAACGGGAACCTGCTCGTAGGACTCGTTGTCCATGAAGATGTAGTCGGCGCCGTCGTTGTAGAGGTACTGGAACTCACGGGTGGTGAGCATGACGCTCTCGAACTTGGTACCGGCGTTGCAGGTGTTCTCGACGACACGACCGCTCTTGATATCGCGGGTCTTGTAGCGCACAAAAGCACCGCCCTTGCCCGGCTTGACGTGCTGGAACTCGACGATGGTGTAGACCTTGTCCTTAATGCGGAGACCGAGGCCGTTCTTGAAGTCGGCGGTAGAAATGGTAGGCATAGCGACCTTTCTTGTTATGGGTAGAACGCACAAGCGTCCAAATTACATACGAGCGAAATTATACACTTGCAGGCGGCGCCTGCGGCGAGCGCATAAAAAGAGAACGCGGGGCGCCCGAATCATTTCGGACGCCCCGCTTCCAAAATCGAACTGAATGGCTTAGCAGTCGATGACGTGCAAGTCGTGCGGGGTCTTGGTGAAGGGCTCATAGCCGTTCTCGGTGACAACACCGTAATCCTCCAAGCGCACGCCGCCCACGCCGGGCAGGTAGACGCCGGGCTCCATGGTGACAACCGAGCCGACCTCGATGATGTTCTTGCTGCGGTTGAAGTTGGGCAGCTCGTGGATGTCGATACCGACACCATGGCCCAGGCCATGGTTGTAGTAATCACCATAACCGGCATCGCCGATGATCTTCTTGGAAAGCCTGAAGATATCGTTACCCTCGACGCCCGGATGGATAGCGGCGACGCACTCCTCGTGGGTGCGGCGCACGAGCTCGTACAGGTCGAGCTGTTCCTGCGTGGGCTCGCCCATCACGACGGTACGCGTCATATCGGAGCGATAGTCGCAGTAGCCCGCGCCATAATCCATGAGGACGAAATCGCCCTTCTCGATGACACGGTCGCTCGGGACGGCATGCGGGTTGGCGGTATTGGGACCGCTCGCGACGATGGAGCCAAAGGCCAAGCTGTCGGCACCGTTGGCGAACATAAAGTTCTCGAGCTCGTTGCGGACCTGTTTCTCGGTCATACCGGGCTTAATAAAGCCGAGCATGTGCTGGAAGGCGGCATCGGTGATCGACTGCGCGTGTCGCATGAGCTCGATCTCCTCGGCATCCTTGATGGCGCGCATCTTACGAATGTCGTCATGCATCAGCGGCAGCATGCAGGCGACGGAGCGATCCTCAAGACCACGCTGAATACCCTGGTAAAAGTTAATCTGCATGTCATCCTCGACGGCGCAGACGCGACACTTGTTGGCCGCGATCTTGCCGGCAACCCAACCGGGGATGGTGCCCTCGTCCATGTCGTAGACCCAGGGGCTGCCGGCGGGCGTGTTCTCCTCAAAGCTGTTGAGATAGCGCGAGTCGGTATGGAACAGGCATTGATCGGCCGTAATAAATGCGGCGTGCGGAAACTCGAAGGTGTAATCGAAGACGCCCTTCACACCCGTAAGCCAACGGAGGTTGGCCTCATCGCGCACGACGATAGCATCGTAGCCGCGCTCGACCATCAGGGCACGGACACGCTCGATACGACCGGCAGGACCGGCAGCAAACTCAGACATTCAGATTCCTTTCTTATTGTCCTCAAAAAGAGCAGGACGGGCTTCAAACGAATAGCCGAACCACAAGCGATTCGCAACCGATTGAAAACCCGTCCCTCAAAATGATACGAAAGACGATGGATGTCAATAAAGTTAAAAAAGTTCCTTGCGAGAAGCCAAATACGCCTGCGCATGGCGTTCGAGAATCTCGTCCTCGACATTTGTCAGGCGAATGGCGCCGAGCGCCGCGGGCAGCGGCAGCATGCTGCGGTTTGAGCGGGCAAACTGCTGCTTGCGGAACTCCTCGATAAACGCGGTGGGCTCCAAGTCGAAGGCAAGCTCTTCGATGCCAAAGTCCTCCAAGCAATCGTCGACCTCAAACACATTATCGATATCGAAGTCGCAGGCATCATGTGCTAGGCGCGCCTCAAAGCGCATACCCTCGGAAAGGAGCTGGTATGCGGGAACGTTAGCCGCGGCCTCGCCCAGGCAGGCGCGAAGGGTGCGCTCCCCTGTCTTACCAAAATCGAGTGCATGGCGAGCACTGGGGTTCGTGGCCATGAGCACATCTTTGCGCGCGGTCTGGGACCATTGCACAGCATTGACGAGCGCGACCTCCTCGCCGGAAAGAATCTCGGGAACAGTCTCGGTAAACTGATTCCAGCGGGACTTGCTGCTCGAAAGCATGGTGCCAACAAGCACCACATAGCCGAGCTTGAGATCCTCGGGGTCCGCCTCGCGAACAAGGTCGAGGTCACACACGACCAAGCCCGATTCGGGACGGAACGCGATAGCGGGAAGCGCATTCGACGACGAGGCGACGAGCGGCTTCATGGTTGTCGCGACCGTGAGCATGGCGTCGAACGTTGTCGGCAGCAAGGCGCACTCGGTACGACCGCACCACTGGTTGGCGCACCAGCAAACAACCGAGCAGGTTGCGGCATCACCAACGGCGACAACAAGATCGTCGCAGGTAATGCCGTTGGCAGATAGGGCGCCAAAGATGGCATCGGCATCGGCCAGCGTGGCACCAGCAGACGAAACCTCGAGTGGGAGCTGCGACACGACAAAACCGGCATCAACCAGCGCATGCTCGACGACCTCGCCAAAACGCTCTGACGTGGCGTCGTTCCAAACCACCAACGCGCGCTTAGGCTTGCCCACAGCCGAGGCAAACATGCGCGACAGCTCCTCGAACGCGCCCAATCCGACGCGAACATCGACACTGCGGTTTTGGAAATTGATCAGTTGACGGCGAATCATAGCAGCCCACGCTCCAAAAGCATCTCGGCACAAAGGTAGGAAACGTCCTCGAAGGACTTGTTGCGAATATCAAGGGTAATATCGGCGGCCTGGCGATATAGCGGACGGCGATGCTCAAACAGGCGCGCGGCATGCTCGGGCGAACGGAAATCGGGACGCGTGTCGGACCGACGAATCTGGCGAATCGAATCCTCAAAGTCACCTTCGAGATACACACAGATACCCATCTGGTGCATAAGCTCAATATTCACCGGAGTCTCGACGATACCTCCGCCGCAGGAAACCAGCAGGCTGCGCTCGCTTTGGAGCGAACGGAGCGCCGAGGTCTCGAGCTCGCGAAAACGCTCCTCGCCCTCGGTCTCAAAAATCTCGGTCACCGATTTACCGCAACGACGCACGACAAGGCGGTCGGTATCGATAAAGCGACGTTTGAACATAGTGCCCACGTTGCGCGCAAGCGTCGATTTGCCCGCGCCCAAAAAGCCGATAAAGAAGATATGGTCGCAGCCGTGTTTGGTGTGCTGGGACATAGCGAGACCTATTCCTCGCAGGGAAGGTCGCGCAGGGCCCGGCGCTCAAAGATACGGAAGATCTGCGTATACCACAGGTCCTGAGTGGCCTGCGGCTTTACCAGGATGGTATCGATGCCGGCGAAATTGCCGCTCCACACGTCCGTGTAGAGCTGATCACCGATCAGCACCGCCTCGTCGGCCGTGGCGCCGAGGCGCTTAAGACCCGCCTTGAGGGCAAACGGAGCCGGCTTCATGGCGTGGCTAATGGCCTCGAGTCCCAGCTCGCGTGCCGAGCTCATGACCTGGTCGCGATGCCAGTTGTTAGACACCATGCACAGCTTAAAGCCTTTGGCGCGGGCGGCGTCGAGCCAAGCGGAAACCGCGGCGGGAACCTGCTCGGTGTCGCGCGGCACGAGGGTGTTATCGCGATCGAGCAGAATGGCGCGTTTGCCGTCGGCCCACAGGGTATCAAGGTCGATGCGGTCGACGGATGCAACATATCGTTTGGGGCTGAAAATCCTCATGTTTAATTCCAAGACTGTTGGTGCTCTTCGTAGGTTTGCGAGAAGTACTCCTCGTCCTGCGTAATGTAGAAATACAGGTCATCGGAGTCGGTCGGCTCAAGCGTGGCCTTGAGTGCCTCGAGCGACGGGGAGCAGATGGGCGTGGGTGGCAGACCCTCGTGCTTATAGGTGTTGTACGGACTATCGCTCTGCAGGTCGTCGGCGGAAACCTCGCCACCGGTGACATACATCATGGTCGCATCGCTGTTGAGATAACGCAGACCGTCGAGCTTGCCGGCAAGGCGGTTGTAGAAGACCGAGGCGACATGTGCGCGCTGCTCGGCGTTGAGACCCTCGCGCTCAACGATGGAAGCGAGATTGATGATGTCGTAATCGGACATCTCCACGCCGTAACGCTCTTTGATCTTGGCCTCGCAACCGGCAAAATCGAGAGACTTGTACTCGGTGTTGAACTGATCGAGCATGGCACGGATAACGTCATCGGCGCTCGGGTCCTTGCCCAGCGAATAGGTCTTGGGGAACAGAAAACCCTCGAGCGAATCGTTGGCGGCGCCCTTAAGGAAGCTATAGTCGTCCACGTAGTTGGAGGCCTTGGCCTGGTTGAGGAAGTCTTCCTTAGAGATGCTGTCGTAGGCCTGGGCCACACGGTCGGCGACTTGATCGACCGTTAGACCCTCGGGAATAGTAAGCGCATTGGAGCCCGCATTGGGGCCTTCCATGAGCTGCTGAACAACCTTGGTCGCATCCATGAATGTGGTGAACGAATAGGTACCAGGCTTGAGCGACATATCGGCATTGAGCTTTTTGACCGCCGCATAGTAATCCTTGGGATTTTCGACGATATGGTTCTCGGAGAGGATCGAGGCGATGGTGTCGCCCGAAGCACCGTCGGGAATGGTCACCGTAACCTGCTGACCAGCCGTAACCTTCGTATCCTCACCGGCAAAGAAGCCCTTGACGGCCGGCACGACAAAGAAAGCGATCGCAGCAAGCGCGAGCACCGCCACCACAACGCCGATGATCATGGGAACCGGAGAACTCTTCTTTTGAGCACCGCGACGAGCACGCGTGTCGTAGCTCGAGCGGGTCGCCGGAGCAACGCCATGCAAACCGCGAGCATGATGCGAATGCGATTGGGTAGCCTGCGTTCGCCGGACAGGTGCCTGCTGCTTAAAGCGGGTACCGCCTGCAGGCTGGGCCGTACGAGCAGTGGGCTGCTGAGCCGCGCGAGAAGCCGGATGCTGAACCGAACGAGCAGAAGGCTGCTGACCCGTCCGTTGAGCAGGTTGGGCCGAACGAGCGAAGGACTGCACCGGGCGCGCGCCAGGCTGAGCTGCGCGCTGCGTCGGCTGTGCCGGACGCTGGCCAGGCTGGGCAGGGCGCGACTCGGGCTGACGTGTACGATTCGGCTGGCGCGGATCGGAAGCGCTAGGCATGCGAAACCTCCTCGTTTTTACGATCGAGCCACGTCTGCAAAAACAGGCTGGCGGCAATCATGTCAATCTTGCCCCTCATCTGCTTTTCGTTGAGGCCCTGCTCGCGCAAGATACGCTTTGCCTCTTGCGAGGACAGACGCTCGTCCTCAAACTCGAGCGGAAGATCGAGCTCGTCGGCAATCTTTTGTGCCACGGCGGCAACGCGCTCGGCTTGGGGGCCAGGCTCGCCGGCCATGGTCAAGGGACGTCCGCTTACCAGGATGTCGGGCTCATAGTCCTCGACCAGGTAACGGAACGTCTTGGCCATACCGGTGACCTCGGCGGCCGGGAGCACCTTGACGGGCATTGCCATCTTGCCATCACGGCTCGAGACGGCAATGCCAATCCTGGTCTCCCCTATGTCCAGCGCGAGCGCGACCACAGCGACTACTTCGGTTCTTAGGCGCCGAGCGCGGTCTTAGCGGCCGCGAGGGCATCGGCGATACCGGCGGCGTTCTTGCCACCGGCCTGGGCCATGTTGGGACGGCCGCCACCGCGACCATCGACCAGGCCCGCGATCTGCTTGATCACGTTGCCGGCGTGGAAACCGGCCTTGACGGCGTCATCGGAGCCGGCGGCGAGCAGCGCCGGGGTGCCCTTCTCGGTCACGCTGGCGACGACGCAGGCGACAGGGCCAGCGACCTTCTGGTGCACAGTATCCCAGACGTTGCGCAGGTCGGCAGCCTCAAGGCCCTGAAGCTCAGCGACGACGAGCTTGTAGCCATCGAGCTCGACGGCGCCCTCGATAGCATTGGAGATAGCGTCGGAGGAGCCACCGGTCAGGGCCTTCTTGAGCTTATTGGACGTCTCGCGCAGCTCGGCCTGCAGGCTCTCAACGCGGGCGGGAACCTCGTCAACGCGGCACTTGAGCGCAGCGGCAGCGGCGTCGACGAGTGCCAGGCGGTCGGCCATGTAATCGAGGGCGCCCTTAGAGGTCACGGCCTCGATACGGCGGACGTTGGAGCCCGTGGAGGACTCGGAAATGATCTTGAACAGGCCGATCTCGGCAGTGTTGGCGGCATGCGTGCCACCGCAAAGCTCACGGGAGAACGGCTGGTCCTCGGCGCCCACGGAGACAACGCGGACAACGTCGCCGTACTTCTCGCCAAAGAGGGCGACAGCGCCGGCGGCCTTGGCCTCATCGATGCCCATAACGCGGGTAACGACCGGCTTGGAAGCGAAGATCTGCTGGTTGACCAGGTCCTCGACAGCCTTGAGCTGCTCGGAGGACAGGGCCTCAAAGTGCGTGAAGTCAAAGCGCAGGTGCTCGGGCGTCACCAGCGAGCCGGCCTGGGAGACATGCTCGCCCAGGACCTGCTTAAGGGCGGCGTCGAGCAGGTGCGTGGCGGTGTGGTTGCGGCGCAGGAAGCCACGGCGCTCGGCGTCGAGCGCGGCGGTCACGGTAGCGCCGACGGTCAGCGTGCCCTCGGCAACGTGGGCGACGTGGGCATACAGGCCGTTGTGGTTCTTGGTGTCGGCAACCGTCAGCGTAACGCCCTCGGCGGATAGCTTACCGGCGTCGCCCTGCTGGCCGCCCATCTCGGCATAGAACGGGGTGCGGTCGAGCACGACCTCGACGTCCTCGCCGGCGGCAGCGGACTCGACGGACTCGCCGTTGCGCACGATGGCGACAACCTTGGCACCCTCGATCACATCGTTGTCATAGCCGTCGAACTCAGTCGCAGCGACCTTGTCGGAAAGCTCGACCCACACGTCGTTGAAGCTGCCCCAGGCGTCGCCCTTGGCATTGGCGCGGGCGCGGGCCTTCTGGTCCTCCATGCAGGCGGTAAAGCCGTCCATGTCGACGTCGTGGCCAGCGGTGCCGGCGATCTCGACGGTCAGGTCGATGGGGAAACCAAAGGTGTCGTGCAGCTTAAAGGCAACATCGCCCGGAAGGACAGCGCCCTCGGCGAGCGCTGCCAGGGCCTCGTCCAGGTAAACGCGGCCGTTGTCGAGCGTCGTGGAGAAGCGCTCCTCCTCGGAGGCGACGATACCCTTGACGAGCGCGACGTTCTTGAGCAGCTCGGGGTAAGCCTCACCCATCTGAGCGTTGACCTCGTCGATGAACTTGGTCAGGAAGGCGCCCTCGATACCCAGCAGGCGACCGTGGAACACGGCGCGGCGGAGCAGGCGGCGAAGGACGTACTCGCGGCCCTCGTTACCGGGGAGGATGCCGTCAGAGATCATGAAGTCGACGGCACGGGAGTGATCGGCGATGATACGCAGCGAGCGGCTGGCACCGGAGTAATCGTCGGCGTCATAGGTCTTGCCGCTGATCTCCTCGCCCAGCTTGATAAGATGCTGCATCAGATCGCCGTCGTAGTTGGCGGTCTTGTGCTGCATGATAGCGGCCATGCGCTCCAGGCCCATGCCCGTATCGAGGTTGCGGTGCGGCAGCTCCGGCATGGAGCCGTCCTCCTGGCGGTCGTACTGGGTAAAGACGAGGTTCCAGAACTCCAGGAAGCGGTCGCAGTCGCAGCCGGGCTTGCAGTCGGGGCTGCCGCAGCCGACCTCCTCGCCCATATCAAAGTAGATCTCGGAGCACGGACCGCAGGGGCCGGTGGGGCCGGCGGCCCAGAAGTTGTCGTCCTCGCCCAGGCGGGAGATGTGATCCTCGGCAACGCCCAGAGAGCGCCACACGTCATGGGTCTCGTCGTCCTCGGTAAAGACGGTGAAGTACAGGCGGTCGAGCGGCAGCTTGAACTCCTTGGTGATGAGCTCAAAGGCCCAAGCGCAGGCCTGCTGCTTGGAGACGCCGCCAAAGGAGAAGTCGCCGAGCATCTCAAAGAAGGACAGGTGACGGCCATCCTCGCCGATGCAGTCGATGTCGTTGGTGCGGACGCACTTCTGGCAAGAGATAGCGCCGATCTCCTTCATGGTCTTCTTGCCCTGGTAATACTCCTTAAACTGGTTCATGCCGGCGTTGGCAAGCAGCAGCGAAGGATCGTCGGGGACGAGGGACGAAGAAGGATAGAGCTTAAGACCGCGCTCCTCAAAGAAGTTGAGGAACTTAGAGCGAATCTCAGCCGTAGTCATTGACGGGTAGTCAGCACTCATAGAGGGAATCTCCTCGGTTTCACATCGAAACAGTTCAAACGTAACGATATTACCATCCCACCGCGCAAGTGCAAAAAAGAGGGCCGCCAAACAGCGACCCTCCAGCGAATTTGCACGTTATTGCCTATGAACTTGAACTTGAAATGACTTACTGCTCATCATCGTCCATGGAGCCGTCGATGCCGGTATTGGTGTCGTCATCCGAGTTGGAATCGTCGTCCTTGGCGAAGGGATTCTTGAAAAAGCCCGTAGCATCGGGCTGAAGGCCCGAGAGCTTGATCCAGGGGTTATCGAGCTCGGGCCTGGGCATGGCCTGGGCCTCGGGCGCAGTCTCGTTACCGATGAGCTCGGACTCATAGATGAACGTATCGTCTCCAAGCGCGTCATAAGCGGCGACCGGGTTACCCTCAGTATCGCGATAGGGCGTGCCCTTAAACACGGCGCCGTCGTATGCCACGAGCTGGCGGCCGGTCTCGTTCTCAAAGTAGTAGACGAAAATGCCCTTGAGGGCCGCGCACAGCGGGATGGCGATGACCATGCCGATGGCGCCCATAAGCGCCGAACCGATAACGAGTGCCGTCAGGCTCATGATGGGATGCACCTGGACCGAGCTTTGCATGACCTTAGGCGAAATGACGTTGTCGGTGACATTTTGCGCCACCATGGTCACGACCAAGGTCCACAAAGCCAGCATCGGGCTGAACATAAAGCCGAGCACCGTGGCGATCGCCGCGCTCACCCAGGGACCGACAACCGGGACCAAGTGCATAATGCCCGTAAAGATGGCCATGAGCGCCGCGTAGGGATGGCCAATGAGCGTAAAGCCGATAAAGGCGAGGATGCCACCGCAGATGGACGTCACGACCATGCCACGCATATAACCGCCGACCGAGCGCGAAAGAATCGCAACCATAAAGCGGTACGAGGTCTCCTTTTCCTGCCCGATGATGGTGCAGACCTCGTGGTGCATACGGGGATAGTCGCAGGCCAACCAATAGGCAAGCACCAGACCGAGGAAGATGACGAACAGCTGCGAGGCCGTATTGGTAATGAACGGGAATACACCGCGACCAAGCTCAGCGGCAATCTGAGACACATACTTGGACGCCACGGTAACCAGCGAAGAAAGATTATCGTCCAGATACTCTTTGAGCGGCGTGTTGTTGAGCGTCTTGGCATGCGAGACCATCTCGTTGAGATCACCGCCCGCAACACGAAGCTGCTCAGGCAGGCGGCTCAAGACTTCCATGATCTGGCCAAAGAGAATCGGCGACAAGATGCAAACGACACCGACGAGCACAGCAACGACCACGATCAGCGCGATAAGCGAACCAATGCCACGGTTGACGCCGTGATGCTCGAGCCAGTTAGTGATCGGCGACATCACAAAAGCGATGATGGAACCGACAGCTAGAAACTCGATAACCGGCGCCAAGATACCCATAAGGTTAAAGATGACGGCGGCGATGACAATGCAGCCGACGACGGCCCAAATGCGAAGCGTCAGAATACGGGTATCGCGCAGCGCGCGATCGGTTTGTTGGGGGTGTTCACTCATGAACGAACCATCACTCCGTCGGGGTCGATCTTGTCCTGAACCTTCTTAAGGGTACGGCGCAGCAGGCGCGAGACCTGCACCTGCGAGATGCCCAGCTTCTTGGCGATCTCGATCTGGGTCATGCCCTTTACGAAACGCAGCTCGATAACCTCGCGCTCGCGCGGCGAGAAATCGCGGATGGCCTCCTCAATCACCAGGCGGTCATCGGTGAAGTCGAGCTCGTTGTCGTCGTCGGCGTAGCGGTCGAGAATTGAAGGCGCGTCGTCAGAATCGGACGCACCGGGGGCCTCGATGGGCACCGAGGTATAGGCCGAGGACGATTCCATGGCCTCCAGCACCTCGTCAACGGTCACGTCTAGGTACTCAGCGATTTCCTCAACCTTAGGCGAGCGCTGCAGCTCGTTAGTGAGCTTGTCGGTGGCCTGGTTAACCTTGGCAGAGAGCTCCTGTAGGCGACGCGGAACGCGCACACTCCAACCCTTGTCGCGGAAGTGACGCTTGATCTCACCCAAGATGGTGGGCGTGGCAAACGTGGTGAACTCAAGTCCGCGCTCGGGGTCAAAGCGGTCGATAGCCTTGAGCAAACCCAGATAGCCGACCTGCATGAGGTCGTCGAGCGGCTCGCCGCGATTCTTAAATTTGTTGGCAAGAAACCTTACCAGGTTCATATGGGACATGACGAGCTGCTCGCGGGCGTCCGGATCACCGGTCTCTTTGTAGCGACGAAACAGCTCGCGGGTTTTCTCCTTGTCCCAAGCGGTCTTACCGCTACGGGAACGTTCGGTCATATTAGATATCCGCCTTGAGATCGAGGGAAAGCGTCAGAGGCGCCGCAGTCTTTTCGTAGGAATCGCACACGCTTGCCAGAATGAGCTCGGCATATACGGCGGCCTGGTCATCCTCATCGACAGTCGCCTGGTCGCCAAAGGTGAAGGTCATGCCCACGTGAGACTCGTCGACATCGAATTTGATCGAGATAACGTCAGAATCAACGGCCGTGCAGCCAAAGATGAAGGCCTCCTCGGCAGCCATACGAATGTCCTCGATGCGATCGACGGACATGGAACACAGAGCGCCGACATTAGCCGCCGTCATGCGTACCAGGCGTGCCAGACGCGGATCCCCGGCAACCGTCAGCGTGATAGAGCAAGTTGCTTCACTACTCATCGCAGGACTCCTCGGAGGTCTCGGCGGGCGTGTAGGTGTAATACCGGGCTGCTTTAGCAGCAGGCTTCTGTGCATCATCGTCACCAGCAGCGGCATCGTCCCCGGCTTCGCCAATCAGGACACGCTCGGTCGGCTGCTCGGCTTCGGCGGCAGCGGAAAGATTATGCTCGGCGTCGACCGCGGGAGCCTTCACCTTGTTAAAGAGTTTCTGAACGGCACCGGCCGCAGAGTCGGTCACGCTCGACACGGCATTGCTGGCCTCGGCCATGCTGCCCGTAACCTCGGAAATGTCGCGAACCACGGCTTCGACCTCTACGAGATTGGAGGTAAGGGCGTCGACGGCGGTCTTACTCGACTTGAGGAGCGGCTCAACCTGCGCCAGCGCGGGGGTGAGCTCATCGACGGCGCCATCGAGCTTTGCTACCACGGGCTGAGCCTCGGCAATGGTGTTGTTAAGGTCGCTCACCGTCTTGTCGAGCGAATCAACGACAGTGCGGGTCTTTCGCAGCGTGAGCGCGAGCTCGATGACAGCCCACACGCCGGCAACGGCGAGCAGCAGCAGGGCGATTTGGATGGGACTCATACAAGCCTCCCGAAGGAATCGAAATACAGACGCTGTTCATGGTACCCCAAAGGGGACCGAACATGCCAAGAGCAGCAACGTGAGACAAAATTACCAGCGGCTACTTCGGTGCATTCCCGCTACGGTCGCGCTCGCTTTGCTCTACACGCCACTCTTCCCAGCCGCGGCCGGCAGGCTGCCAAAACGCACCGCGCTCCAGCCCCTCGGGCAAATAGCGTTGATCGACCCAGCCTTCGGGATAATCATGCGGATACTTATACACACCGTATTCGTCGCTGCCCGGGCGATGACGATCGCGTAGATAGCTCGGCACCTCGCGCAGCCCACTTGAATGAATATCGGCCAACGCCGCATCAATCGAGGCCTCACACGCGTTGGATTTTGGCGCCAAGCACACATAGAGTGCAGCCTGAGCCAGATTAATGCGGCACTCGGGATAACCGATGACCTCGGCAGACTTAAACGCGGCATGCGCCACCAATAGCGCCTGCGGGTCGGCGTTGCCAACATCCTCAGAAGCCTGAATCATAATACGGCGAGCGATAAACTTAGGGTCCTCCCCCGCATCGATCATGCGCGCGAGCCAATAGATCGTGGCATCGGGGTCGCTGCCGCGCATAGACTTAATAAACGCGCTGATGATGTCGTAGTGCATGTCGCCGTTTTTGTCATACGAAAAACCACGGCGCGGATTGGCAATCTTTACGTCATCCACGGTAATGGGATAACGCTCCCCCGCCGCCGGCGCTGGCGTTCCCTCGGTATCGGGACGCGTGACGGCAATCTCGCTCGCAAGCTCGAGCGTCGTGAGTGCCGAGCGAGCGTCACCCGCAGCCAGCGCGCAGATGGTCTTAACCGTATCCTCATCGGCCGAGAACTTGCCGTTCAAACCCTGCGGCGCCTCGAGCGCACGCTCGATAAGCGTGGCGATATCCTCGTCCTTTAAATGTTCAAGTTCCACCACGCGACCGCGCGAGAGCAACGCCGAGTTGACCTCGAAGTACGGATTCTCCGTCGTAGCGCCAATCATAATGACGGTACGGTTCTCAACCGCATGCAGCAGGGCATCCTGCTGCGACTTGGAGAAGCGGTGAATCTCGTCGATGAAAAGAATGGTGCGACGGTCGTACGTATTCAGGCGCGTCTTGGCCTCGTCAATCACGCGGCGCAGGTCCTTCACAGTGCCCGTCACGGCGCTGACCTCGACAAACTCGCTCTTGGTATGGTTGGCGATAATGTGGGCCAGTGTCGTCTTGCCCGTACCGGCCGGCCCATACAGAATCACACTCGACAGCACGTCATGCTCAATCGCGGCACGCAACCACGAGCCCTTACCGACGGCCTTTTGCTGGCCCACGTACTCGTCGAGCGAATTGGGCCGCATGCGCACCGCAAGCGGCGCATTCTGAAAGGAACGCTCACGCGTCGAAGCAGAAAAAAGGTCGTCCATAGTCATCCCGTGCATCAATCAAAAACGTTTTCCATGAACAGTATACCGAATATATACGAACTACCGTTCGTTAATATAGGTACGGTGCGGAAACATCAATCCCGGGAACAGCTTGCTCGTGAGCTCGCAAAAATAACCGTCCGTCATGCTCGCAATGTAATCCACGACCGTCTGGTCCTTATCGTCCTGCCATGCATAGGTGCGATCGTAGTAGGAAAGCTGCTGCTCAATGCGAGAAATGTGGTGCTTAAAGATATACGAGGACTCGTCGCCTTCGTTTATATCCCGCAGGCAACGGTCATAGAGCTTTTCGAAGGCCTCGCGCAGCTCCGCTTCGGAGTCGCCTTCTATGCCGCCCTTGCTATAGATCTTCTCGTAGTTCTCGCGCTTGGCCCGGCGGATCTCCTCAAACAGGTCCTCGCTCATCTCGATGCGCGGCTTGCCATAGCTGTGCTCGACGATATCGATAGAGGCATGCGTAAGGATCCAGCTGTTGTATGCACCGCCCAGGTCATCGTCAAAGGCGTCGGGTGACAGCAGGCCCGCCGCAATGGCGTCTTGGCGATCGCGCCCAACGTAGGCAAGGATATCCGAGATGCGAACCACGCAGCCCTCGAGCGTCATGGGGCGCAGGTGCTCAATTGCGCTATAACCCGTGGCAATGCATTCCTCAACCGTCTGGTCGAACTGGTTAAAGGAACCCATGTCCGAAAGCTCAAAAACACGCTGTTCGTACTCGCCGTTGTGGCACAGTACGCCATCGAGCGTCTGGAGCGACACGTTGCGGCCGTACAGCGCGTCGAGCACGCGGACCGACTGCACATTATGGAAAAAATAACGCCCCGTGCGCTCATGATAGATGTCGTTGAGGAAACGCTCACCGGCATGGCCAAAAGGCGTGTGGCCCAAGTCGTGGCCTAAGCCAATCGCCTCGATCAGATCGCAGTTGAGGCCCAGAGCACGCCCGATATCGCGAGCGATGCGCGAGACAAGCTGCACGTGCAGGCCGCGGCGCGACAGATCGTCGTTGCTGCGAAAACTGAAGACCTGCGTTTTGCCTGCATAACGTGTGTATGCTGGCAGATGCAGAATCTTTTCGATATCGCGCATAAAGGCCGGACGCATAAGCGTGCCCTCGTCTGCGGCCCGATCGACACGGCGGATGGCCTGGTCGTCACCGCATCGATAGGGATTAACGACACCCGAGGCGCGGTCGGCGGCAATGCGCTCGACCAGCTCGGGCGACAACGCCGCGGGAATGCGATCCAGGCGCGCCTTGATGGCGGCTGTCTGTTGATTGATTGCCATGGCATGCTCCTTAAAAAGGGCGCGCAAACGGTTATAGCGTACTACCCACGAACTCGATTATGGCAAATATTGGCACCAAAAACGGCAGCAAAGGCAGCGAGCGCGATTTTACGATGAGACAGGCGGCGGCAAGGGTCAGGAGCGCAACCGCAAACGCGACGACGCCGCCCAGGGGATCGAAGGTGCAAAGGGCAAAGAGCGCCTTGGCATCCCCCATGCCAACGCCGGGGGCATGGCGAAGGCGACGCCAGAGTGACTCAGTAAGCACAAGGGCAAGGTAGACGATGACCGCAAGACCGGCGTGGTCAAGCGCCATGTTAACGCCCTTGTCGAGCCAGACGCCTGCAAACGCCGCCACCGCACACGCGCCGGCAAGCTCATTGGGAAACCGCCGCTCGCGGGCATCAATCGCCGCGCCGGCAAAGATGCAAATCCAAAACGGGATATAGAACATCGAAACCCCTCAACTGAGCGCTCAAACGTAAAACCACCGCAAAGGTTCTATATCCCCTTTGTGGTGGTTTTGATGGTGGTTATTTGGCGCCCTGCATGACCTCGTCGAGGGTAACGCTTACGGCGTGCTGCGTCGGCACCCAGTCGACCTTCAAGAACAGCGCTGCCACCGTAATGGGGATATAGCTGAACATAAAGATCGGGAAGGTAAACAGGTTGGTTACCAGACGCCACTTTTGCGCGCAGTGAATATGCTTGTATTCAAAGATAGTCGTGAGCAGCGCCAGGATAAAGAAAGTCTGATACATCATAGCGAAGGTCATAATGAGCGAAGCGGCACACGCCTGCATCTCGACTTCGGTAGCCAAGAAACCGTGCGAAAGGCCGCCCACGATGAGGAACGTCGCATTAGCGAGCATCGAGATCAGAGAGAGCAGCATGCCCGGTGCGATCGTCATAAACATGTCGTAGGCGGCAAAGCGATGATAGCGGAAGGTCGATTTGACCAGGTGCTTACCGTACGTAAAGAACACCTGGTAGAAGCCCTTGGTCCAACGCATACGCTGTTTCCAGGATGCCTTAAACGTCACGGGCTGTTCGTCAAAGAACTCCGCCGGCGCATAGCCAATGCGAATGCCGTGAATGGCACAGAACGTGGTGAACTGAATATCCTCGGTCAGCGTGTGGAACTGCCAGCCGTGCATACCCTCGATAACGCTGGCGGAGATGAGGTAGCCCGAACCCGAAACGGCGCAAGACGTCTTACAGATGTTGCGCGCGTTGTTGAGAAACCGCGCCTCGCGCAGGTACCACGTGGCATTAGCTGCCGAGATCCACGAGCTGCCAAAGTTCTTGGAATTGCGATAGCTCGTAACAACATGGAAGCCCTGGTCAAAAGCATCGTTCATCTTGGACACGTAATCGCGGGCGATAACGTTATCGGCATCGAAGATAAAGTAGCCTTCAAACGTATCGGGATACTCGTTAAGGATGCGGTCGAAGCCATAGTCCATGACCCAGCTCTTGCCTTTACGGGCCAAGTCATTGCGCTCATAGACGACGGCGCCCGCCTCGCGCGCGAGCTGCGCCGTGTTGTCGGTGCAGGCATCGGCGACCACGAAGACCTCGATAAGCTCGGACGGATAATCTTGGTCCTTAATGGAGCGCACGAGGTTGGCGATCACGGCCTCCTCGTTATGCGCCGCGATAAAGAAGGCATAACGATGGAGCTTCTTGGCCTTGGGAGGCGCGACCTCACCACGAAGAGCGCCGATGACAAAGAAGACCACCTGGTACAGAAAACAGACCGTAAGCAGCGTGACGACAATCTGGTTGAAGATCACGATAGGTGTGTTGGTTTGTAAAAAGGCGAGCATGCAGGCTCCCAGGAACGCGTGACGTAAACAACCGTATATCTTACCGCAGGCTTACGGAGTTCAAGAAACCACCTAATACTGGCTAGGCCTCGAGCAGACCGAGCTGAGGGACGATTTCGTTGCCAGCGGCAGTGCGACCGAGCGAACGCGGGGCCAGATCATCCAGAACCGCCGCAAGATCCCATGGCAGCTCGTCACGGCACTCGATGTGCTCCCCCGTCACGGGATGATCGAACGCCACACGCCAGGAATGCAGGAACTGCCTGGTCAAACCCTGATCGGCACGAGCATCGCACTTACCATAGAGTGGATCGCCCACGCAGGCGTGGTTGATATGGCGCATGTGAACGCGAATCTGATGCGTGCGGCCGGTAAACAGGTGACACTCGACAAGCGTGTAGCCGTCGTCGAAGCGCGTGGAATCAAAGCGCTCAAGGACCTTAAAGGTCGTGATGGCCTGGCGCGCAAAGGGGTCATCGGAAACCGCCATCTTCACGCGGTCACGCGTCGATCGGGCAATACCGGTGTTGATAGTGCCCTCGTCCATGGCGATGTGCCCATGAACGAGCGTAATGTAGCGACGGTCGAGCGTGCGCGTACGAATGAGATTTTGGAGCGCGCGCTGGGTGTCGTCGTCTTTAGCCGCGAGCATAAGGCCCGAGGTATCGCGATCCAGACGATGCACGATGCCGGGGCGGTCCTCACCCTGCACGGTACCCAGATGGTCGATGCCGCAGTGATAGACCAGGGCATTCGCAAGGGTGCCGCTCTCATGACCATGCGCAGGATGGCACACCAGGCCGCGCTGCTTGGAGAGCACCATGAGATAGTCATCCTCATAGCGAATGTCGAGCGGGATGGCCTCGGGGATCACGTCGGTCGGGTCATGCGGCTCGGGCAGGTCGACCGAGATGCGGTCACCGGAGCGTACGGCATATTTTTTAGATAGGCAGGTCTCGCCGTTGACGGCAACGGCGCCTCCCTCGATCAGATGCGCGCAGGCAGAGCGTGTGGGACAGCCATCGTTGGCGCCCAGATAGGCGTCGAGACGTTGACCGGCGCAATCGTCGGCAACGAGAATATGGATGTCGGCCATTAGCGCTCATTCCTTTCACGAATCTTGCGGGCACGCTCCCCACGCTGCTTAGCTTTACGTTTGGCGCGGGCCTCGTCACGGGCGTTGAGCTCGGCGGTCGCATCGACCTCGCGAGCGGCGGGACTCAAGAACATGTATCCGATGAGCGCCAGAACGACACCGGCGGTAATGCCGATATCGGCCACGTTAAAGACGGGGAAATCAATGAAGGTAGTGGCAATAAAATCAGTCACAAAGCCCATGGCCAGGCGATCGATCGCGTTGCCGATGGCGCCGCCCGCAACCATGGCCATACCCACGACCTCTAGGCGAGCGAGCTGAGGAGCACGGAGCAAGTACACGGCAATGGCGACAATGGCCGCAAGCGCCAGCACGGCAAACGCTATGCCATGGCCCTCGCCCATGCTAAAGGCAGCTCCGATATTGCGGACAAACACAAAATCGATCACGCCGGGGATAGCGGTCATATGCAGGGCATCGCCCACGGCACGAACCGCAAGCTTGGTCAGCTGGTCAACAAGCAACACAAAGAGCGCCACCCCACCAGCAACACCTAACCGCCAACGCAAAGGCGGCGTCATATCCGCACCACGACCCAAAGAAATCCCCTACCCTCAAAATAATCGAATTCCATTTAACGCAAATAACCATCTTATATTGCCATACGCAGAACGCACGACATATCCACCAATGCGACAAAGGGGCTGTCCCCTTGTCCCTTCACCGGGTAGTCTTTTTGGGACGGGGCTTTTTTAGCTACCCAGTCCAGCGCTTTCGAAGATTAAGTCCTTATTTGAGGTAGGGCAGCTAAAAAAGCCCCGTCCCAAAAAGACTACCGACAGACACTATGACCCAATCCGAGGGCACTAAAAAGATAGGAGCCCCCGCTCGTGACCGCGGGTCGGGGCTGCGACAATGATGTTGAAGTGCCATAGGCGCAGCCGCGC
>NZ_JBQKDE010000015.1:0-49543 GCF_052121995.1 Collinsella sp. LCP19S3_A7
CTGCTTGCCGTCCATGGATAGCAGCACCTCGCTTCCGAACGACCGGTATACGTAGAGCCATTGTCTCACGGTGTCGCGCGGGACCGACAGCGCCTTCGCCGCCGACTCGGAACCGTGGCCTCGCTCGAAGAGCCCGATCGCCGCCTTCCTGGCCTCGATGTCGTGCTTCACCCTCAAGTCGACTCGCATAAAAAGCCTCCCATTTCTCGTGTCCAAGAAATGGGAGGCAGTTCACGTAGTGCGTAGCGGGGGTTCTTTCATGTCCGAGGACGCGCCGGAAAGGAAGGTCGCCCTCGGGCCGAACATACAAGACAGCTTACGCGACAGTGTAAACCCAGTTGTGCTTATCCTCAACAGCACCAGACTGAATACCAGTCAGGGTCTCGCGAAGTTTCTTCATAACAGGGCCGATCTCGGTGCAGCCAGCCGGGAAGGTCACGGTCTCGTCGGCACCATAAACCTTGTTGTCAATCTCGCCGACCGGGGAGATAACAGCAGCGGTGCCGCACAGACCGCACTCGACAAAGGTGCCGGCCTTGACCTCGGCCCACTCGACGGGACGCTGATCAACGGTCATGCCCAGGTCCTGAGCAACCTGAACGAGCGAGCGCCGGGTGATGGAGGGCAGGATCGAGTCGGTGTGCGACTGCGGAACGACGAGGGTGCCGTCCTCTTTCACGAACAGGACGTTGGCGCCACCGGTCTCCTCGACATAGGTGCGAGACTCGGAGTCAAGATACAGGTTCTCGGCATAGCCCTCGCGATGGGCCTCCATCGTGGGCTTAAGGGACATGGCGTAGTTCAGGCCGGCCTTGATGTTGCCGGTGCCATGCGGGGCTGCACGGTCATACTCGGAAACGCGCAGCTTAACGGGCTTAAGGCCGCCCTTAAAGTACGGACCGACCGGAGTCACGAGAATGCGGAACGTGTACTCAGGAGCAGGAGCCACGCCAATCACGTCACCAGAGCCAATCATAAACGGACGCACGTACAGGGTCGCACCGGAGCCGAAAGGCGGAACCCAGGCAGCATTGGCAGAAACGACCTGCTTGACGGCCTCAACGAACTTGTCCTTGGGGAACGGGGGCATCTCGAGGCGCTGGGCAGAGTTATACATGCGCTCAGCGTTCATGTCGGGACGGAAGCAGACGATGCTGCCATCCTCGGCGGTGTAGGCCTTCAGGCCCTCAAAGACCTCCTGGCAGTAATGGAAGATGCCGCCGCACTCGGAGACATGCATGGTGTGGTCGGTGGTCAGGCCGCCCTCGTCCCACTCGCCATCCTTCCAATGAGCCTCGTAGCTGTAATCGGTCTTCATGTAGCCAAAGCCGAGGCTACCCCAATCGATATCCTTCTTCTCGACAGTCATATGTCGCTCCTTACATACACAGTTGCATACTCGCGAACCCGCACGCAAGGACCGAGGCCGACCGTGTCGCAACGTCGCACGCCCGGAGCGTAGAGCCGGACGGGACACGCGGGCAACATCGAAGCCGATGGCACGTCGATTCGCATGGACGAGATTGTACTCCCCGCGCGCGTCGGATAAAACGTTTTTCTTTAACTAAGTAAAGTATTTTCATTTGCTTCGGAATTCACCAGGGTAAATAGGCGTCCTCCAAGCCGCGGCGTCCACTCGCCCCATGCGCCCCGCGACCGCCCTATCGATATACTCTAAGTCGAGACGATGATTGGAGCCCCCTTGGCAACTCAGAACAAACGCGAACACTTGACGGAAGACCTGCTCAAGCGGCTGTTGGCCAGTTCGAGCATCGACGCCTATCTGGACGAAGGCGAAACCGTCGACCAAACGCTTCCCTCGTACTTGCGCTGCCTCATCGACGAGCGCCGCATCAAGCGCTCGGACGTCGCACGCAACTCGGGCCTTAACCCGACCGTTGTGTACGACATCTTTGCCGGCAAAAGCCGCCCCGGCCGCGACCACGCCATCATGTTGGCACTCGGTATCGGCTGCACGCTTCGAGAGACGCAGCGCCTTCTGAGACTCGATAGCGTCGCCGAGCTTTGGTGCAAGGATCGCCGCGACGCCATCGTCATCTGGTGCATCGAACGCGGCATGAGCCGAGCGTGCACCGACGACGAGCTCTACCGCCTGGGTGAAAAAACGCTTCTGGGAACCAACCCGCTCAAATAGACGCCCACGTCCGAGCGAGCCCCGCGGCTCTATCGGCTCCATACGCGATTCAGTTGCCAACTGAACAAACAGAACAATCGTTGGCATATTATTTTTGGGGCATTTGCCCAGCTACCATGAAGGGAGGACGGCTTGAACGACAACCAGCTCATGCATGCCATGAGCCTTGACGACACCTATCGCGTCGAGCAGGTGCTCGCACGCGGCGAAGACGGCATTACCGAACTCGTCACGATTGACGGAGCCGGTCCCTTCGTGCGAAAGAAGATTCGACAGGAGCTTGCCCGCCGCAATGTATGGTCGGCACTCACAGAATGCAGCTCGCCCCGCCTTCCCCGCGTCGAGGCGACCTACGAACTACCCGAGCACTTTGTTGTCGTCTACGACTTTGTGCCGGGTCGGTCGCTTTCCAAAGTTATCGAAACCGATGGGCCGTTGACGCCGGAAGAGACGACATCGCTTGGCATCGAGCTTTGCGAGGCGGCCGAGGAGCTCCACAGACATGGCATCGTCCACCGTGACATTTCCCCCAACAATATCGTGGTTGCCGCGAACGGCGCGCACCTCATCGACCTCGGTATTGCCCGCATGCGCGTCGAAGGGGCAAGCAAGGACACGACTTCCCTCGGAACTTGGGGGTTCGCCTCGCCCGAACAATACGGCTTTGCCCAGACCGATGCGCGAAGTGATGTCTACTCCATCGGACGCGTTCTTGGCTTTGCGCTTACGGGTGTCCGTCCCGATGACGAGGCTTACGAGCAAATTCTTAAGAAGAATCTTGATAATGCACCCGCGACGCTCGCCCATGCCATCACGCGTGCCTGCTCGTTTGAGCCAAGCGCGCGATTTCAGTCTGCGACCGAGATGGCAGAAGTGCTCGCCGGCTCGTCTCGACCGGGAAACGACAGGGCATCTTCTGGCACAGATGGGCAGGTCGACCATGCCCAAATGGCGGCGGGTACGCATGCGCCTAAGCGCAACCCAGGCAAAAGCAGGACGCGGACCTTTGGCGGCCTGTTGCTAAAACTGACACTCGTCACCGCGATGCTTGCCGGGCTGATGGCAGTCGGCGCGATTGCCATCTCGACATTCCACGCCGACCGAGAAAGCAACAACGGGCCCACGTCCCCATCGCAAGCCGGCCAGTCTGATGGCGTTTCGACATCCAAAAAAGCAAATACGGCAAGCAATGCCAACCGTTTATCCGCCGAGCTCTCGATCGCGGAATCAGGCTGGTCGGTTGATGGGCACGGGTACGTCCATTTTGGCATCGGCCTTAAAAACTCCGACGGCCCTGCCGCTATCGCATTTCCCACCATTAAGGTCTCCGGATACGATGCGGACGATAACCTGATCTTTACGGATGAGAAAACCTACAGCGCCATCGAGCCCGGCCAGACCGTCTACTTTGGCGATCAGACGGGAAATGGCACCGCTCCCGCGCGCGTTGAGTTCGAGGCAGTCACACCCAGCGGCGTTGCGCTTGCCACCGCCACCGAAGCGCCGGTGTACGAAATTTTCGATAGTACCGAATCCGCTGGGACAGACGGCATGCAGTCATTCTTGGCAAAGCTCAAACTCCAAAGCGCCCCGAGCGGCTTTGATAAGACCCAGGTGTTCCTATCGGCCATCCTGCGCGACAAGCAGGGCAACATCGTTGCTGGCTATAACAACTTTTCCGACTGCCCCGCCGTCGGTTCCACGACCCCCGTTTCGGTCGATGTCCACAATCCGCCCACGCACGCAAGCTGCGATATCTACGCCGCCCAGTGGTAGAACCGGAGGGCACCTCGAATAATTCCGCAGCACAAAGAAGGACCGGCATCGCGCCGGCCCTTCCATACTTCTACAGCCCTAAAATCTCACGCTTCTTGGCATCAAACTCCTCTTGCGTCAAAATCCCGGCATCGAGAAGCTCTTTGAATTTCTTAACGGCCTCTATTTGATCCTCAAGCGTCCGCGCGGACTCGGCACCACCCCCTGGCGCCTCCTTGGGCTCCGTCGTATCCGGCGTACAGACCGCGCCCGCGCCGCCTTCTACAGAAGCGTTGCGGGGGTTGAGCATTCCCGCCAGCCCCATGCCGAGCACCATGCCGCCCGCGGCGCCAAACCCGTTCTCGCGTACGCCCTCGGCAATCATCTGCTGAGCCGCCACATCGGCTGCCTGCTTAGAAACCCCCTCGTAAGCGCTAACATCCAGCTTCTTTTTCGCATAGCTCTTGATAAGCTCGCGCGACTCATCGGAGAATTCAATGTTTTCGATGGCGACTTGCACAAGCTTGATGCCAAAGCGATCTTGCCATGACCCCGCGTTATCGCCCTCGTCCAGGATCATATGGCGAATTTCGTTGACGTGTGACGGCAGCTGCGAAATTCGGACCTCGGACGACAAGGCATTCGTGGCCACGATGAGCGAAGCCAGAAACTCTGCAATCAGCATGCTCCGTGCGCGCGGGTCGTCAAACGAATAGCTATAGACGTTCGCAGGAAGAAAATTCCTGATAAAACGCTCGGCATCCACTACCTGCAGCGACAGCTGACCATACGCGAAGACCTCAAGATCCGCGCCGTAAAACAAGTCGTTATACGCAAGCGGTCCACGCGTGCCAAACCTGATGCCGCGGATTTCGCGCAGATTGACAAACGCCACACGCTTCTGCGAAGGTGACATACCCGCATAGCCGACACGACGCGCCGCCTGTCCGAGGACCATTTTGAGGACGCCTTGCTCCTCACGGTCGTGGTCATCAAAAAGCGACGCTTCGCCGTCGCGATACTCAAAACCGCCCGGTTCCGTTATAACTTGCTCGATGCCCGCCTGACTAAAAATAAACGCCGCGGTGTTCTCGGGAACAAAAATGAGCGAGCCGTTGGACAGAACATCACTCGATCCGTAGTTTCCGCCACGCCCGTTTTGCCCAACCTTACGCACCCCCGGAGCGACAACAACGTGCTCGTCAAAATGACTGGCAGTGACAATATCTTTCCATTGATCGGCAAGGACGCCGCCAAGCGAGTCAATCGCAACATTTACAATACCCACGATTACCTCACCCTACAGCACAAACTTGGTATCGCAGTACGAACAAACAACGCCTTGGCCTTTGCGTCCCGCGACGGGCGCATGGCATCCGGGACACTTTGCTGTCACCTTTGCGGCCATCTTCTCGGCATGAGGCTTTTGCACCTTCAGAGAAGCACCCAAGGCACTGCCAATGGAGTCGCCAACTGCCCCGACAACGCCCACGGCACCGTCTACAAAATCTGCAATCTCTGCCGCAGTGCCCGAGGGAAGCTCCGAGGTATCAATGGCATCGATGTTGCCCGCCGCCGCGCGGCGCACGCTTTCGGCCCAACGGTCGGCAAGGCGCTTGCCGCCTTCGGGAAAGCTCACCGTAACGGTCTCCTCCGAAAATGCGACTCGCAGCACCGGCGTACTATTCACGCGTGCGGCGATAGCCTGGGGGACATCCGTCGAGCACAGAATCGAATCGAGCGGGCAGCGCTTGAGGTAGCGCCGGGTTTTAAACAGCCCCTCGGAGACCGTTGCGACCAAGATTAGATTCATATTTGTAAGCACGATCTCATCGAGAGCCTCGCTACCAGAGCCAACGCCCAAGCGTACATTCGAGGTCTGCATGATGATGAGTTCGCCGGGTGCCAGATTGTACTCGTCCACGCCGCCATCCCCCGTCCAACGTTTTCCTCCCATCCTAAACACCGGGCAAATAATTTCATCAGCTGCCAACTGAATTTCTCACCAGATTCAGTTGGCAGCTGATGAAATCCCCGCAGCCCACAGCCACAATTCGAAGCAGTGTCATCCATATCAAGGGAAGGAAATACTATGGATTGGGAAGCTTCGGGCAGCAGGGATAATGGCGTCCCCCAAACGGTGTCGGCGCCTGACGGCAAGCCGCCCAAAGGCAAGAAGAAATGGCCGATCGTTCTGGCGGTGCTTGTTATCCTGATTATCGTGGCACGTATCAGCTCGTGTGTGGGCGGCTGCAGTTCTTCGAGCCCCTCAAAAACCGTCGAAACATTCACCTGGCCCAGCAGCGGTCTCGCGACCGAACTGCCCAAGCCCAAGACAAACAAGGGCGAGATATACGAGAACAGCTCCGAATCTTTCTCGGCAACGCTGAAAGAGGTCTCACAAGCAGACTACGATAGCTACGTCGAAGCTTGCAAAGAAGCTGGCTATACCGATTTCTCGGGCGAAGGCACCGATGATTTTGAGGCAACGGCACCCAGCGGAGCAAAACTGACCTTGTCCTACTACAGCAGCTCAAAGTCCCTCGACATCGAGCTCGAGAAGCCGCAGGACAACAGCGAACAGGCAGACGCGGCCGACGACACCGATGCGGTAGCCACTGGGTCACAGGCCGAATCCGCCCCAGCCACATCCTCGTCCGATTTCCGTGCCATGATGGACGGCTACGAGCAGTTTATGAACAGCTACGTCGAGTTCATGAAAAAGTACGAGAATTCAGACGACACCGCATCGATGCTTGCCGACTACGGATCGATGATGCAGCAGTACAGCGAGTGGTCGCAGAAATTTGACAGCGTCGATGAAAGCTCGCTTTCCGCCGAGGACCAGGCCTATTACCTTGAGGTACAAGGGCGTGTGCTGCAGAAGTTGAGCGAGGTCCAATAGCCTCGCACTCAACGCCACATATCGCTCCCACAACAAAAAAGACCCGTCATCCAAGTGGCGGGTCTTTTTGCACCAATCGGTTTTAGACGCCTACGCGTTCTGTTTGCCCAGCTTAGCCTTAACCAGGCCGACTACAGTCGGGATGATCGACACGGCTACGATGCCAATGATCAGCAACTCAAAGTGCTCCTGCACAAAGGGGATGCCGCCAAAGAAGTAGCCCAGCAGTGTAAAGACCGTCGACCAGGTAATGCCGCCCAGCACGTTGTAGATGACAAAGTTGCGCCAGTGCATGCCGCCCATGCCGGCAATGAAGGGCACAAAGGTGCGGATAAACGGGAAGAAGCGGCCGAGGAAGATGGCCAGGTGACCCCACTTGTCCAAGAAGTCCTCGGACTTTTTGATACGCTCGGGCGTCATGGCCTTGACCTTGCCCGAAGCGATGATCTTTTTGCCAAAGAAGTGACCGATCATAAAGTTGCACTGGTCTCCCAGGATGGCAGCGGCCCATGCTACGGCCAGCAGGGCCACGATGTTAAAGCCACCGTTATGGGCAAAGAAGCCCGAAGCAAACAGCAGTGAATCGCCGGGAAGGAACGGGAAGAACACCACGCCTGTCTCAACGAAGATAATGAGGAACACGCAGCCGTAGGCCATAAGCGGGCCGGCGGCGATCCAGCTGGCAATCGCGGTGCGCGGGTCTTTGAGTAGCTCGGCGATAAAATTGATGAAACCCATGAAGTAAAACCTCTCAGTTGTGGGCGCGGATACGTCCAAGTTGACCAGTATACGGTTGCGGTACCCCCTCGTGCGCAACCCCACAAAAGCATGACTCCATTACCAGCAAGTTTGCATAACTGACACCTGTCATGCAAAGACGCCAAGATTATTCTTCCTAATCCCTAGCGAATCGCTATACTTTATTGAATCGCATTGCCATGGCGCTTAGGGAGGGCGGCCGGTGAGCTTTATCAATACCATTCGCGAGGACATCAAGACCGTCCAGGCACAGGACCCCGCCGCGCAAAACGGTCTGGTCATCTTCCTTTCCTATCCTGGCCTGCACGCCAAGTGGAACCACGTGCCCGAGCACTGGCTGTGGGAGCACGGTCATCGCTCGCTCGCCCGTGTGCTCTCGCAAATCACCCGCCACATCACCGGGGTCGAGATTCATCCCGCTGCACAGATCGGCAAGCATTTCTTTATCGACCACGCCATGGGCGTCGTCATCGGCGAAACCACCATCGTGGGCGACAACTGCGTGCTCTACCAGGGCGTCACGCTTGGCGGCACCGGCAACGAAACCGGTAAGCGCCACCCCACCCTGGGCAACAACGTCACCGTGGGCACGGGCGCCAAGGTGCTCGGCAACATTCGCATCGGCAACAACGTCAAAATCGGCGGCAACTCGGTTGTCGTCAAGGACGTGCCCGACAACTGCACCGTCGTGGGCGTACCGGGACGCATCATCAAGCGCAACGGCTGCCGCGTGTTCGAGGAGAGCTTCGACGCCAAGCAGCACCGCGAGTACATGCCTGACGATGCCGCCGAGCAGTCCGCCCTCAACCGTCAGGGCATCACCGAGAACGCCCGCCGCGTCAAAGAACTCGAGCAAGAGGTAGCCGAGCTCAAAGCCCTCGTTGCCAAACTTGTGGACGAACGCTAGACACGGACGGCCAATGACAACATTCACGCCAGCGCAAAGGCGCGCCAGGGAATCTATCCCCGGCGCGCCTTATTTCCGATGCGACAAGGGGGCCGTCCCCATGTCGCATTATGCGAACTGGCTCAGATAGAGGTCGGCGTAGGCGCCCTCGGCAGCCAGCAACTCCTTATGCGTGCCCTGCTCGATAATGTTGCCGTGATCCATGACCAAGATCAGGTCGGCGTCCACGATCGTCGACAGGCGATGCGCGATCACAAAACTCGTGCGCCCGCGCATAAGCGCATCCATAGCACGGCCGATGGCGAGCTCGGTACGCGTGTCCACGCTCGACGTCGCCTCGTCCAGGATGAGAATCGCCGGGTTGTTGAGCAGCACGCGTGCGATGGTCAGCAGTTGACGCTGCCCTTGGCTAATGCTCTCGGCATCGTTTGCCACCCGCGTGTCATAACCCTGCGGCATGGTGCGCACAAAGAAGTCGACCTGCGCGGCGCGCGCAGCCGCCACGATCTCGTCGCGCGTCGCCTCGGGACAGCCGTAGGCGATGTTTTCGGCAATCGTGCCGTCAAACAGCCAGGCGTCCTGCAGCACCATGCCAAACTGCTGGCGCAGCTCGCCGCGGTCCATACAGCTCGTGTCCACGCCGTCGAGCGTAATGCGCCCGCCGTCGATCTCGTAGAAGCGCATGAGCAGGTTGATGAGCGTGGTCTTGCCCGCGCCCGTGGTTCCCACCACAGCGATCTTCTGACCCGGCTCGGCGGTAAACGACACGTCGCGCATGAGCGGCTTGTCGGGCGAATAGCCAAAGCGCACATGCTCAAAGGCGACGCGGCCCTCCACGCGACCCGGTAGCTTGGCGGCCTCGCCCGGCAGCGGATCGGCTTCCATCTCGGGCTCATCGAGCAGGTCGAACACGCGCTCCGCACTCGCCAGCGCGCTCTGTAGCGAGTTGAAGGTAAACGACAGCTGCGTCATGGGCTCGGACGCCTCGTAGATAAACTGGAAGAACGCCTGGAACACGCCGACGGTCATGTGGCCGGCGACCAGCATGCTGCAGCCCACCAGTGCGATCACGATCTGCGCCAAACGGCCGATAAAGCGAACCGCAGGGCCGACGGCATTGATCATAAAGTCGGCCTTGGTACTCACGCGCGCTAGCTCCCTCGAGGCCTCGTGCACCTCGGCAGAGCTCTGATGCTCGCGGTTGAATGCGCGAATCACCAAACGGCCCGAATAGCCTTCCTCGACCGCGCTCGTGATTTTGGACACCCACTCCTGACGCTCGCCCGTCACATCATGCGTTCGGCGCGAAACCACCTTGGTCACCAGCAGCGATACCGCCGTAAAGCCCAAAAAGACCAACGTGAGCTTGACGCTATAGACGAACATCATGATGATGGCACCCGTCACGGTACCGATTGATACCAGCAGCTGCAGCAATCCGCGCTGCATACTCTCGGACATCTTGTCCAAGTCGTTGGTCGCGCGGCTGACCACTTCGCCGGGTCGATGCGCGTCAAAGTAGGCGAGCGGCAGGCGGCTGAGCTTCTGCGCGATGCGGTTGCGCAGACGCAGGTTGAGTCGCTCGGCGACGCTCGACATCAAAAAACTCTGCAGCGCATAGAACGATCCGGCGGCCGTCCAGATCAAAAAGTAGACAAAGATGGTCTTACCGCACTGGTCCCAGGTGATGCTGAAGGTAGTTCCGCTGGCAAACGCCACCTGTATATGGCCCCACAGCTCGTCGATAACATGAGCGCTATATGCCGGCGCGGCGGTGTTAAAGATGGCGTAGAACACAATGCTCGCGAATACAATATAGAAGCGCCAATGGTCGCCGGCGGCCTCGCTCCACAAGCGGCGCACCGTCGCCCAGGTATCCCGGGGCGTCTCGTCCTCTTCTTCGTCGTCCACGTCGCGCATACGCTCTGCCTCGGCACGGGCGCGCTCGTCCTCGGCACGCTCGTTTTCCTCGTACAGCGCCTGGCGACGAGCCTCGCGCTCGGCCGCGGCCCTGGCGGCGGCATCCAGCTCGGTCGACGCGGCAGCCGTTTCCTCGACCAGCCCCGCGGCAGCGTCGTCATCAACGCCGCCTTGCTTCTTGAGCTCCTCGGTCATGCTACTCACCTCCCTTCATCTGCGATTCCGCGATGGCGCGGTACACCTCGCAGGTTTCCATAAGTTCCTCGTGCGCGCCCAGGCCCACGACCTCGCCATCCTTGAGCACGACAATCTGGTCGGCATGCAAAATCGTCGAGATGCGCTGCGCGATGATGAGCACCGCGGCGTCGCGCGTCTCGTCCTGCAGCGCATGGCGCAAGGCCGCATCGGTTTTAAAGTCCAGGGCCGAAAAGCTGTCATCGAAGATATACAGATCGGCATGCTTCATGAGCGCACGGGCGATTGCCAGACGCTGGCGCTGGCCGCCCGAAAAGTTCGTACCGCCCTGGGCAACCGGAGTATCGAGCCCCTGCGGCTGATCGAGCACAAAGGTGCTCTGGGCAACCTGCAGCGCATGAAGCATGTCCGCCTCGGTCGCGTCCTCGTTGCCAAAGCGCAGATTGCTTGCCACGGTGCCCGAGAACAGCCACGCCTTCTGCGGCACATAGGCGATGCGCCCGCGAATCTCATCTTGCGAAAGCTCGCGCAGATCGATGCCGTCCAGGCGAATGGCGCCCTTGGTGGCATCGTGGAAGCGCAGCAGAAGCTTTGCCACCGTCGACTTGCCCGAGCCCGTCGAGCCCACAATCGCGGTCGTCTGACCGCGACGACAGGCAAAGCTCAGGTCGCACAGGGTGTCCTCGTCGGCGTCGTCAAAGCGAAACGACATGTGGTCGAACACGGCAACAGCATCCGCATCGTCCTCGGAGGCAGGCGTCCCGTCACCCAGCGTACGCTCGCCGTCCACGATGCTCGGCTCAATCTCCAACACCTGCTGCGCACGGTTCAGGCACGCGGCAGCACGCGGAAGCGTCAGCACCACCATCTGGGCCATCATCACAAAGAACAGGATCAGAATTGCATACTCCAGCACCGCCGAGATACTCGCAATCTGCATGGCGTGGGCGCCCACCCGGTTACCGCCCACCCACAGCACCGCCACCTCGGCGATGTTCATCAAAAAGAAGCTGGAGCTGTCAAGGCCCACAAACAGGTGGTTGACCTTTATGGCGTTGGCGGCGTAGTCGCTAAACACCTCGTCCAGGCGCCGCTCCTCGTGATGCTCTTTATTAAAAGCACGAATAACGCGCACGCCCACAATATTCTCGCGCAGCACCACGTTCATGCGGTCGATAAAGCCCTGTAGGCGCATAAAAATCGGTGCCGCATTGGCAACCGTAAAGACCGCCGCAACCAGCACGATCGCAACCACGACGCCCAGAAGCACGCCCATAGCCGGATCGATAAACCAGGCGAAGATGATGCCCGCCACCGCCAGGAACGGCACCGGCAGCACCAGCTGAATCGTCTGAAGGACAGCCTGTTGAATCACGTTGATGTCGTTGAGTGAGCGCGTGATCATCGATCCGGTGCCAAAGCGCTCAAAATCGCTGGCAGACAGCTCGAGTGATTTGTCGTAGACGGCATTGCGGATGTCGCAGGCCACGTTAGCCGCCAGACGCGCCGAAAGATAGCAGCCCAGCACCGTGCCGCCGCTAGCCATGCTCGTCGCGATAAACATGTATAGGCCGTTGCATAAGATGTAGTCGACATCGCCCGTGGTAATGCCGGTGTTGACCATGTTCGCCAGCATCGTGGGAACCAACAGCGTACCGACGTTATCCACCAGCAGCGCCAGCAGCGTCACTGCGACAAGCCCTCGATAGGGCTTCAAAAACCTCATTAACAGTCGCACGACTCACCCTCACCTTGATTCTCGGCAGCGATATGCTGCTTAAAGACATCGCACTCATCGCCGAGCGCATGGGAAAATTTTTCGATTAGGCGCATGATTTCGCGCTGTTCCCAGGGCTCGAGCACTTCGAAAGCCTGTTGCTCGGCTTCTTGCGCCGGCAGCGCATATTGCTCGGCAAACCGCATGCCCGCTTCGGTCAAACGCACAACCTTGTTCTTACGGCTGCCTTCGGCAAACTCCAACGTTGCGAAGCCCCGCGCCGTCAAGGTTTTAATTGCCGAGTTGATGGTCTGCTTGCTGTAGAACCATTCGCTTGTCAGACGGCTTACGGCAATACTGCCGCCTGCCGTGCTGGTATCGACGAGCATCCAGTAAGCGCAGTCCGAAAGGCCGCAGGCGCGCGAGAACTCCGAATAGATATGGTCGAGTCTATTGAGCAACCGGTCGAAGTCGACCGGCGTAACCGCACTATTCATCTATCCCACCATTCGATTGTCCGATTTTTGACCAATTTCGTGTCTCTAGATTAGTCCGAGCTTTGACTATCGTCAACAGGTTCTCCGCAAATGCCTACGCTTTTATGGCCTATCGGCAGAAAAAGACCGCCGGCGCGGGGGCGGCGCCAGCGGTCACGTGAAAATCGGGTTTTATTGCCTGTTAAGCGGTAACAGCCTCGTAGACCGTAGCGCCCGAGAAGCTATCGTGCAGGCTTTTGCCGCTGATCCAAGGCAGCTCGACGACCTCGCAGAGCGTGTTGACCAGCTCGGAGCAGTCAGTAAAGTGGCCCTTATCGTTGAGGGCCTCGCAATCCTGAACACGCCAATAGCCATCGGTGTGCGTGATGTAGTACTCGTGATCGTCAATCGTCACAAAAGCGCGCGTCTTGGAACGCAGCAGCTTCAGAAATCCTTCGAAATCGGTCTCGACGACATCTCCAGCCTGGAACATGATAGTTACCTCCTGGCCCAGCGCACCACGGCGCGTTGATAAACGTTGGTACTCCTTTAGTAAAACCTTTATCAGAGGTTATGCGTTCGTCATTTAGGCAAGTGGTAAAAACCGCAGGGCAGACGGGATAAAACGTTTAACCATCCCATTGGTTTGTCACATTTTGAAGGTACTTTTATGCAAACCTACTTTCCCAATTGAAATCTATCCATTTGCCGGGCAATTGACCGTCTATCGTTGAGCCCGACGGGTATGAACGGGGCATCTGCAACGCCACCGCAAGGAGACACCATGGAGACTATCGAAGCGCTCATTCACCGCCGCAGCTGCCGCAAATACAGCGATCGTCCCGTCGAGGCCGAAAAGCTTGCACGTATTATCGAAGCCGGCCAATATGCACCGAGCGGCATGGGCCGCCAGCCGGTGACGTTTGTCGCCGTCACCGACCCCGCGACCGTCGAGCGTCTCTCACAGCTCAACGCCCAGGTCATGGGCAGCAACAGCGACCCCTTCTATGGCGCCAAGACCGTTGTGGTGGTGCTGGTTGACCGCAGCGTGCCCACACATCTGGAAGACGGCTCGCTCGCCATGGGCAACTTGCTCAACGCCGCCTATGCACTGGGTGTCGATTCGTGCTGGATTCATCGCGCGCATGAGGTCTTTGACTCGCCCGAGGGCCTGGAACTGCTGGCCAGCTGGGGCCTGCCCGCCGACGGCAGCCTGCGCGGTGTCGGTAACTGCATTCTGGGCTATGCCGAGGACACGCTACCCGAGGCAAAGCCGCGCCGCGACAACGTGGTGTACGTTAGGTAATTTGTTCCGCCGTTCTACCGAACGGCGGACCTGCTGACGCTGCGCGAGCCGTATTCACGCCAATCTGACGTTCGATTTCGAGGGCGCGACCAGAAGGTCAACGCCCTCTCATTTCACGTCACCTTGGCGCAAATGCGGCCCGCTCGCTGTTGGCGACTGACATCGAATGAGCTGCTGATGGCATTCGACACTTGGGCAGCTAAAAGGCCCCGTCCCAAATTTGCTACCCCACTCGCAACTTATCTTGCCGATGGATTTGTCGTCGTTTCATTCGTTCGAGTCGCTTTGGCGCCATCGCCTTGTTCGCCCTCGTCCTTTTGCGCATCGGCGATGGTGGAGGCCGCCGCAACGATACCGCGCTGGGGCGCGACGCCCGTCTGGTCTTGTGCACCCTCTACAAGCTCCGTGCCAACATGTGCAAGTTCGGACGATTTGAACATCGCGTCCAGGCTCGCACCGCCGCCGGCGTAGCCAAGCGCAGCGAGTGCGATGACAATCACTGCAACGACGACCGCAATCGGAACATAACGATGCCAACCAGCCGGATTGAGCCCGCTGCGGCGAGCCGCCCCGCGGCTAATGTAGCCAAGTGTGCCATCGTGCCTGAGCTTTGAGCCCACCACGCGCCTTCGTCCCCACAACGAGGACTCGGCCTGCATGGCCAAGCGGGCGCTTGCCGAAGGATAGCCATATTTAGCGCGCTTGAACGAGCCATCAAACCCCGAGGCGCTTTTGCCCCACGTCCGCGAAGTCGTGCGACGGTTGACCGGCGCCGCGGGCTTTCGAACCCGATTTGTTTTTGAAGTCTCCGCCATACTCCCCGCACGCCGTAACACAGTCGAAACAATACTGCTTTGGACTGTATCACACGCGCCGCGCGCGGTCACGGGCGCCTCGCTTAACGGTCGTCGTCCTTCAGCAGGCGCCACAGGGTCGTACGGCTTATGCCTAGCACTTCGGCAGCTCGGGTCCTGTTGCCGTGAAGGTGGCCTACGACCAGCCGTGCGATATCGCGCTCGGTATCGGCCAGTGGGCGCAAGATATACAGATCGCTATCGAGCGTCGGGGCACCAAAGGTCGCGGTCTTGATAACGTCCTCCTGGGCGAGCACCTCCTCCGCCACCGCCCGCTCGGCTGCACCCGTCCTCACTAATATATAAAGTCGTTCCGAAACCTCACGAAGCTGTAGATAGTTACGGGGCCATCGATAGGCATCGAGTGTCTTTGCCGCCCCGGACGACAAAGCGGGTGTTGCCGTCTCAAACATATCTGCCAGATACTCCAGATAGCGTGCAACCTTTTCCGACGCGCCGCCCTGCTCGGCAATCGCCGGCGCCACACTCACTGCACAGGCCAGACGCTCGGTTACAAAAGCAGCCTGATCGCTTTCGCCGCCGCCTGGCATGTCGTTTGCCGTCAACACCACATGGCAACGAGTTGCGAGCGCCGTGTCGATCATTGCGGACACGAGCTCGCGCAGGCGTTGGGGGCCAACGGCATGCCAGCCGCCCATGCAAAGTGTCAGCCCTGTTTGGAATAGCGGCGATTCGGAACTTTTGAGCAGATGGCGCCAACCGCGATCCGTAAGCTCATCGAGCGCAACGGACACAAAGGGCTGATCGGCATAGGGTCCATCCAGGTACAGGCGTTTTGCAATCTGATCCTGTCCCGCGCCCAGCTCGCCCTCGAGCATAAGGGGCACTCCGCGCGCATAGCTCTCCCGTACGGGGGCAGCGACCGCTGCCGCGTCTTCGACGATGCCGTACGCGCTCGATTCGTAGCGGGCCTCAACTTCGTCGGCGTTGAGCCACTCGATGCCCGCATGCGCCGCGGCGGCGCGCACCTCGCGGACCACGATGACCCAAAGGCCCCCGCCCTCTTTATCGGTGGGGCGAACGGTCAGGCTCAGGCGCGTACCCGCACGCCCCATAACCAGACGCGCGCCGTCTCCTATGCGGTCGAGGCGCTCAGCGACAAAAGCCGCCACATCCCGCTCAAGCGCCGCGTCATTCATGGTCGAGATCGCGACGTCCCCACGCGCATCGATTGCCAATGCCGAGGCCCCGGCAGCAGCTAGGGCATCGCTCAAGATCTTCAGCTTGGCATCGCTATCCATGATTTGCCCCTGTCCGCTGCGACGTACAACCGCCGACGGTCGCACGACCGAGTGTTTCAAAATTGAACGATATTGCTCACCAAACACTATAGGGCAGAAAGCGCCGTCCTGCGAGTATAGGTGTTGCCCCGCATCGCCATCCTGGCGGGGCGATAAGAGCTCTTCGGGATCTATTAACCTGCGGACAAGCCATACCCGCAAGAGCTCCTATCGCTCCACCGCGAGGATGCGGCCACCAGCAACCAGCACGTAAATGGGCTACTTCTCTACCAGATTCCCAGCACGTGCTGCATTCCCAAACCCATGCACGCAATGCCAATCCAGCAGCAAAAGCCCAATGCGATGGGCTTGCCGCCTTTTTTGACCAGCTCGACGATATCGGTATTAAAGCCAATAGCCGCCATGGCCATCACGATAAAGAACTTCGACAGCTCCTTGATGGGCGCCGTAACGGACGCGGGAAGCTGAAACACTGTGGTGACCACACTCGCCAGCACAAAGAACAGCACAAACATGGGAAACGCGCGCTTAAGGGAAAACGTGCTTTTGGCGTCGCCGCCGGCCTTGCGCGCCAGATGCATCTGCCAGCATGCGAGGACCAACGTGATGGGAATAATAGCCAGCGTCCTGGTGAGCTTGACTACCGTAGCGCTCTCGAGCACATTGGCGCCAGGATGCATACTGTCCCAGGCGCTCGCCGCAGCCGTTACAGACGAGGTGTCGTTGATAGCGGTACCGGCAAACAGGCCAAAGCCCTCGTTGGTCAGCCCAAGCATGCCTCCAAGCGTTGGAAACACGAGCGCCGCGATAACGTTAAACAGGAAGATGACCGAAATAGCCTGGGCAATCTCGCGATCGTCGGCATCGATGACAGGCGCGGTCGCGGCGATGGCGGAACCGCCGCAAATCGACGAACCCACACCCACAAGCGTCGCGATCTTGCCCGGCACGTTCATAACGCGGCAGAGCACAAAGGCGATGACGAGCGAGGTCAAGATCGTAGCCACGATAATCGGCAACGACTGGGCGCCTTTGGACAGAATCTGCGAGAGGTTCATGCCAAAGCCAAGCAGGATAACCGCGTACTGCAAGACTTTTTTAGACGTATAGGTGACGCCGGCGGCGAGCTGTTCGCGACGATTCTTGGGAAAGACGAGCGCCAGAACCATGCCAAAGAGGATGGCAAATACCGGCCCACCGACCACCTCAATCTGTTTGCCGAGCAACGACGCAGGGATGGCGATGATCAGGCAGAACAAGACACCCTTCCAGCGCTCGCGTACGATATTTACCAGTTGCATATGGGATTCCTTCTTTCTATTTCACGTTTGCGACGGCTTATGATACGGCAACATCGAGCACAGCCATACGCAAAAACAGACTAAGATGCCACAATAGTTCTCGGGCAACAACCGAATTATCCAGCGCGGAGAGCTGATTCGCGGCATAATTAACAACTGACATATGAGTGTGATAGAACAGTTGCGAGGCACTATGGAAGAATCGATGCACGTCGGCGAGCAGGAAACGAGCCTACAGGACCAGTCCTACCACACCATTCGACGTAAAATAGTCTACCTGGACTACAAGCCGGGCGAAAAGCTGGGCGTCAAGCAGCTTTGCGACGACCTAGATATGGGGCGCACCCCTGTGCGCGAGGCACTGGTGCGTCTGGCGCAAGAGGGCCTAGTGCGCACCGTGCCCCAAAGCGGCACCTATGTCTCGCCCATCAACCTCACCCTTGCCGAGAGTGCCTGCTACATTCGCGAACACCTGGAAAAGCAGGTGATTGTGGAGTGCTGCGCCCGTGCCACCTCGGTAGCCATCGAGCAGCTCGACCGAGCCATCGCGCTGCAGGAAAAAGCCATGGCCGAAGAGGACCGCATCGGCTTCTTTTTAAGCGACAACCTCATGCACCGCATGATCTTTAGCATCGCGTGCCGCAGCACCGTGTGGTCGTGGCTCGAGGCGACCAATGCCGACCTGGAGCGCTTCCGCTGGCTGCGCGCCGCTACGCAGGCGCTCGACAATCAGGAGATTGTTAACGAGCACAAGCAAATCCGCCGCGCCATCGCCGGTCGCGATCCTATCGAGGCAAGCTTTTTGGTCAGCAAGCACCTGCATATGATGTTCCGCAACCAGACCGAAGTCCTGGACCAATATCCCGAGTACTTCGAGACCAGCAAGCTCCGCTAACCTGCCAAAAAGGGACAGGTTTATTTTGGCAGGTTTTATCTGGTCAGATGCAACAAGGCCCGGCTCCGCCGCAACGGAGCCGGGCCTTAGTTGTTAGGACGTAGGAACTCGATTACTCTACTGTGACACTCTTGGCCAGGTTGCGGGGCTGGTCAACGTCGCAACCGCGCAGGATGGCAACCTCGCGGGCGAGCAGCTGCAGCGGAACGCTCGCCGTGATGGGGCTGAATACGTCACGGACGGACGGCACGCGAATGACGCAGTCGGCGATCTTGTTGATTTCCTCGTCGCCCTCGGTAGCAACGACGATGACCTTGGCGCCGCGCGCCTTGCACTCCATGAGGTTCGACACCGTCTTGTCGTATGTTGCGCTCTTGGTTGCAACCGCGATAACGGGGAAACCCGGGTCGATCAGCGCGATAGGGCCGTGCTTCATCTCGCCGGCAGCATATGCCTCGGCATGCAGGTAGCTGACCTCCTTGAGCTTGAGCGCGCCCTCGTAGGAAATGGCGGCGCCCATGCCGCGACCCACGAACAGTGCAGACTGCGCGTCCTTGCAGACAAGCGCGGCCTCGTGCACGGCCTCGGTCTGCGTATCCAGGATCCACTGGATCTGCTCGGCCGTATCGGAAAGCTCGCGGAACAGCATGCGCGCCTGCTTGGTGGTCAGACGGTACTTAACCTGCGCCAGCAGCAGGGCCAAAAGCGTAAGGCTCACGACCTGACCGATGAAGCTCTTGGTCGAGGCAACTGCAATCTCCTTGTTGGCCTTGGTGTAGATAACGCCGTCGCTCTCGCGCGCCACCGGGCTGCCCAGCACGTTGGTGATGCCAAAGACCTTGGCACCCTTGATGCGTGCATCGCGAATGGCGGCAAGGGTGTCGGCCGTCTCGCCCGACTGGGACACGGCCACGACAAGCGTCGTCGGCGTGATGATGGGGTTGCGATAGCGGAACTCGCTTGCCGCCTCGACCTCGGTAGGAATACGAGCCCAACCCTCAATAAGGTTCTTGGCGATAAGTCCGGCATGGTAGCTGGTGCCGCAGGCAATCACATACACGCGGTCGATATCGTTGAGCTCCTCGAGCGAAAGGCCCAGCTCGTCGATATCGAGCTCACCGGCGGGGGTCATGCGGCCCACCAGGGTATCACGCACGACGCGAGGCTGCTCATGGATCTCCTTAAGCATAAAGTCGGGATAACCGCCCTTTTCGGCCATATCCAGGTCCCAGTCGATATGGGTAAGCTTGGGCTCAATCACGTTGCCAGCCTCGTCGGTATACTCGACGCCTGCGGGCGTAAGCTTGGCAAACTGACCGTCTTCGAGCACCACGACATCGCGGGTGGCATCGATAAGCGCGATCACGTCGGAGGCAACGTAGGAGCCGGTTTCGCCGACACCGACCACAATCGGGGAGTCCTTGCGGGCCACGGCGATCACGCCGGGCTCATCGGCAGAAACGGCGGCCAAACCATAGGCGCCCACCACGTGGGTGCAGGCCTCGCGCACAGAAGCCATCAGGTCGTGTGTCTCGGCATAGGCCTCTTCGATCAAGTGCGCAAAGACCTCGGTGTCGGTCTCGCTCTTAAAGTGATGGCCGCGGCCCTCCAGCTCCTCACGCAGTTCGGCGAAGTTCTCGATGATGCCGTTGTGGACGATGGCGATGCGACCGTCGCAGCTGGTGTGGGGATGGGCGTTGACAACGGAGGGCTTGCCGTGGGTAGCCCAGCGGGTGTGGCCGATGCCGCAGGTGGCGTCGCTGTCGACATTGGTAAGTTCGCTCTCCAGGCCCGCGACCTTGCCCACGCGGCGAATGACGTCGAGGTGAGCCGCCGTGCCCTCGCCCACCTCGAGTGCGACGCCCGAGGAGTCATAGCCGCGATATTCCATGCGCTTAAGGCCCGTGACAAGGATGTTCTTTGCAATATCAGAGCCGGTGTAGCCGACAATTCCGCACATAGGATAAATCCCTTCGCTCGCGTGACTGCAAAACGTCCACGCACAAGGGGCGCTGAGACGTATAACGTTCGAGTATTGTACTCACGCAAGCGCAAGCTGATATACCAGAAGTGGTATCTCAACTTAGATACCACCCGATGCACACACGTTCAGCCGGTCCAAACCGCCACAAAGGTGCCTGTCCCCTTCGTGGTGGTCGCGCTGGCAATAGCGTTTCCCCAGATAAAACCTGCCAAAATAAACCTGTCCCTAATTGGCAGGTTTTGACACCCTAGGGACGGGCGATGCTACAATCTGGCTTGTACTTGAAACGCATCAAAGGGGCCGCTATGGCAAAGGTAAAAATCAGCGACGTCGCGCGCGAGGCAGGGGTCTCGCTGGGCACGGTATCCAACGCGCTCAACCATCCCGAAAAGCTGCGCCCCGAGACCCTCAAACTCATCAATGAGACCATCAATCGCCTTGGCTACCTGCCCAACCAAAGCGCCCGCCAGCTCGCAGGAGGCACCACCAAGTCCTTTGGCCTGGTCCTCCCCCGTCTCGACCACGGCTTCTCGCTCCAAATTGCCAGCGGCGCCCATAACGAGGCCCGCAAGCACGGTTACGACCTGCTTATCGCCAACGCCGATAACGACGACATCCTCGAAGACCACTACCTGCGCTATTTTATGGGCACGCAGATGTCCGGCGTCATGGTTCAGCCCATGGCATCCCCCGATTGGCACCCCGCCATGACCAAGATGCCCGTGCCGATTGTCCATCTGGACATCCACTGTTCCGAGCCCGGTTACTACGTGGCCGCCGACAACGAGGCACAGGGGCGCATTATCGCCGAGCTCGCCATCGCCCGCGGCGCACGCCATATCACCGTTGTGGGCAGAGCGGCATTTATGCAGCTCACCCTGCGCGTGCTTGGCGTTCACAAGGCCCTCGCCCTTCATCCCGACATCAAAATTGAGGTCATTGACGCCGGAGAATGGAATACCGCTGCCGACGGTTACGGCATCGGCGCCCAGATTGCCGAGCGTTCCACCGATGAGCGTCCGGATTTTGTCATCGGCCTAACCGACGTATTGGCCTCGGGTGTTATCTCGGCGTTGATCGACAAAGGCATCTCCGTCCCCAAGCAGGTTCGCGTGGCCGGCTGCGACGGCAACCCGCTTGCATGGAGCGGGTCGGTCCCTCTCACCACAGTGGCACCGCCGGGTTACGAAATTGGCCGCAAGGGCGTGCAGCTGCTCGTGGAGCAAATCGAGAACAAGGCGCCGACAAAAACCAAACGCGTCCGTATCGGCTCCGCCGCACGCACCGTCACCGAGGTCACAGCCGCCGAGGACATCAACCGTCAGGAACTCGTGCGGCCGTTCCTCTTAGAGCGCGCCAGTACCCAGGCAAGCAGCCAAGCCGAAGCCACCGCCATCAACCTGGGCGCGTATCTATAGCACGTCGACCAGTATGCCAAAACGCAGCTTAAGCAAAAGAGGCTCGGCCATTGCCGGACCCCTTATGCTTAAGCGTAAATGTGGGCAATTGCCCGTTTCAACGCCGCAGCTGTCTAGCGCACAGCCTTGACCGCCGCCGTCAGGTCGAACAGCGTATCGAGCACGGCCTCGCAGCCATCCACCACGTCCTGCGGCAGCGGCACAATGTCGGGGACGGCAAAGACATGGCAGCCGGCCGTGATGCCAGAGACGCAGCCGTTGCGTGAATCCTCGACCACAGCGCATTCCTCGGGAGCAAAGCCCGCGCGCTCGCAGGCAAGCAGATACATCTCGGGGTCGGGCTTGCCGTGCACGACGTCCTCGCCGCAGGTCACCGTCTCAAACTTGTCAAAAAGGCCGACCATCTTAAGGTTGCGCTCGGCCGTAGCGAGGCGCGACGACGTCGCTAGACCCACGTGATAGCCCGCAGCCAGCAGCTCGCCTATGCACTCGGCGGCACCGGCCTTAAGCTCCAAATCGGTCTTGACCATCTCGTCGCGAATCTCCTTGTGGCGAACATAGATCGCCTCGGTGGTTTCATGGCTGCCGTAATGCTTATCAAGGATGTCCATGACATCGGGCAGAGTGCGGCCGATAAACTGATGGATCAGCGCATCATCAATCGCGACCCCCAGCTCGGCAGCGCCCGCCTTCCATGCCTTGATGCCCAAACGCTCGGTATCGACCAGCGTTCCGTCCATGTCAAAAATTACAGTCTTGATCATATCGGTCCCCTCACCGGATTGCATTACGGCCACTCTAGCGCACTTTACAAACTTGTATATAACGTATATAGCATATTGCACTATCGTTACATAGGCAAAAGTCATATGACGAGCAGTCCGATAGGATTATAGTTTTCGACCGAGTACTCAATGGTAAGGATTGTTTTATGCTTTCAGACACTACCGCACCTGCAAAGGAGCTTCAGGACAAACTCGCGGCGCTCGAACAGCTGCTTTTGGCATACGGACGCGTCGCCATCGGCTTTTCCGGTGGCGTCGACAGCAGCTTTTTGGCCGCGGTCTGCGCCCGCATCATGCCTGCCAGCACGCTTCTCGTTCACCTCACCACGCCGCTCATCGGCACGCCCGAACAGACCTCGTTTGAGCGATCCGTTGACAGGCAAACCAATGAGGGACCGCATTTTAAGCTCCCCGTGCTCAATCTTTCGGTCGATCAGCTGCAGCTCCCCCAAGTAGCCTGCAACGACGCCAACCGTTGCTACCACTGCAAGCACGCCGGCTTTACCGCCATCGTCAACCACGCTAAGTCGCTCGGCTTTCCCACCGTCATCGATGGCAGCAATGCAAGCGATCGCGGTGACTACCGTCCCGGCATGCGCGCTGCCAAAGAGCTCGGCGTACGCTCCCCTCTTATGGAGGTCGGCTTTACCAAGGACGAAGAGCGCGAGCTGCTGCGCGCATGGGGCTATCCCGTTTGGAACCTGCCGGCGGGAGCCTGTCTTGCCACGCGCGTCCCCACAGGCGAGGAGCTTACGCACGAGAAGGTCGATTTAATCCGCGCCTGCGAGGACTACCTGCACGATCTTGGTCTGTCGCAGGTACGCGCGCGCTTGGTCGGCGGCCGCATGCGTATCGAGGCCGCTCACGCAGATGTCGCCAAAATTGCCGCCCTCGGCGGTGCTACCGTCAATGCCGAGGGCAAGACCCCGCTGCCCGCCGCCATCGAGTCCGCGCTGCGCGAGCTGGGCTGCGGCCACATCTCCCCCGAGGTCACCCCCTACATCCACGGCAACATGAACCAATAGCGCATCCCGAAGAATTGCGGTGGAATAGTTCCTGTTTTGCGGCCTATCGGGCCCAAACAGGAACTATTCCACCGCAACTTCGTTTGGCGGGCATTAACCCGCAGACCTGCCAATAAGGGACAGGTTTGTTTTGGCAGGTTTTATCTGGGGAAAATATCGCGAGGCAGTCGCCCCTCTAGCACCCATCAAACTTCGAGAGACGATAGAGGGGCAATTCGGCTGCATCTACTTCTTCCGATAGCGGCGGTTGCGGCTCGTCGATGAACCCATTACTTCGATGAGCCCTTTATCCGCCATTTTTGGCAGATGGTAGCGGACGGACGAAATTTTGACCCCCGATGCAACCGCTATTTCTCGCGCCGTCATATCCACTTCGGCGCTGAGAGCCTCCAGGATCCTATCCGCCGTCGAAGCTGACGGTTCTCTGCTCATATCGATAATCTCAAACGTGTCTTTGCCACATTTTGACAGGACATGTTTATCGACAAGATCCCCGCAGATCAGGCGAATGTCATCCGAATCCCACTTCAGGGCCTCTCGTATTTTTTGAACATCGCATACGCACCCATGCTCCCGCATAAACATGAGCAATGTTTCCTCGCGATCCGTCAGCTCGGTGCCCACATGGCTCTGAATCCACGTGCGGTTTTCAGCAAGCTCCGCCCCGTGCCGGGAAAGCAGCACCGTAAACGAATCGGCCTTAACGATAAATTTCGGCCTTCCAAGCGAACGAGACTCCATCTCGCGAATCATAGCCGGGATACCAGATCCCTGGCTTTCTGCAACGGCCCCCTCGGCATGCTCTAACGGCGTCGCCCCCATTAGGCTCATGAGCTTTGGGTTTCGGCAGCGCGATTCCCCGTCTGCAAGATTGTCCACCGTCTTTCCGCCCCAAAGCCCACCGGGGTTTTTGATCTCTATTCTGTCTGGATAGATATCGACACTCACGGCCTGCCCCACAAACATGGGCGAATATTCTCGATGGATGCAGGCATTTGCCAAGGCCTCGCGCAAAACCTCCTGGGGAACTTCCCAATCCTCCCTTCTGCCAGCGCCTTGCACTATCGTCGCTTTGCGCAAGTTTCGTCCAATCGCGGCAAGGGCATCTTCGATGCAAGCCGGAATCGGGCCATCGCACAACTGGCGGTCAATAAACCGGGGTTGCCCGGGTGCAGATTTTTCCACATCGGAATGAACGGCGACATCGATCATCAGTTTGGGATAGAACTGCTGGGGGTAAATTCCCGCCGACAGAAGCCCCGCGAGCTTCACGGCGCCATCCTTTGTAGTGATATTGAGTCTGACCAGCTGCTTTTCCAGCGTATCGGCCCCGCGCAAAACGCGCGGGGTCTGCAGCCGGCGATTTGCGATAATAGACCGCACGACATCTGGATCCAAATCCTCGACCGTTGCCTCCGAAACCACCGTACCGTCTGCATCGCTCGGAAGCAACGCGCTCTGCAGCTCATATAGCTCAGCGGGTGACATCTTGATATCTTTATCATCCACGCGCTTGTAGCTACCGTTCTGCACGCCGCGCGCGCCGATATAGCAAGGCTTCGCTTTAAGCTCAAGTTCAAAGATGCGCACCAGAAGCACCTGGAGCCCGTCGACCTCGCCTCGATCAAGCTCGTACCGCGGCGCATGGGTCACCACCGCCGCTGAGCCTCCGTCTCCGATACCCGAAACAAACTGATCGCGCACCCTATCGATAGCAAAGTGAGCCGAAGGAACAAATCCTTCGGCTTCGTTCAGGCCCAAAATAATGAGCCCACCCGCAGTGTTCGCAAAAGCGCTCACTGTCTCCCATACATCTGCGCTCAATTTATTCGTGCAGGCTTTAACTTCTACCGATGCGTCATCAGTCCCCCGCCTGCGAAGACGCTCAACAATAAGGCCAAGAGGTTCATCCAGCAGCATTGGCATTCCGTCTCTCTAAAACGATAGATTTATCTCTCTAAAGTATAGTATATCTCTCTAACTTTAGAGAGATAGGCATCTTATTTTAGAGAGAAATTTAGAGAGATGCATCAAATTCACTGCTAGATTTCCTAATGTTATCTCTTTAACTGACCTTCTCTTTAAAGAGATATTTAGAGAGACGAGCGCAATCTCTCTAATCAAGGGCTCCACTCTTTAAGGTGCACACTTCCTAACCGTGCCCTAAGTTGCGGTGAAATAACTCACGATTAGCCTGCCAAAAAGGGACAGGTTTATTTTGGTAGGTTTTATCTGGGGAAACTCCGAATAGCCCCACATGCATAACCGCTGCAGCTCCATATGAGGCAAATGAACCAGCAGCGTTTGTCCCAAATCTTAAGTATTTGTTCGATAGAACGGCCCTCGGCGGCTCCTGCTAGACTGGTAGACTCCCAACCGTCCGTCCAGGAGTCACCATGTCGCGCAAATCCGCCTACAAGCAAGTACTTTCCATCGGCACCGCTGTGGTGCTGGGATTTGCGCTGTTTACGGGATCGCTCGACGGAGCTCCCAAGCTGCTGTCGCCGCAAAGCGATGAACAGGCGGCAGCTCTGGCCGAAAAACAAAACGAGAGTCCCAGCCGCACCGACGACGAGGCAGACCTGGTTGCCCGGCTCGAATCGGGAACAGCGAGCTCCTCGGACTCTCAAAATAGCCAGGACGCTGGCGATGGCTCTGAATCCGCCGCAACCGGCACCGGTGACGACACTTCCACAGACAGCCCCGCCACCCCCATCGACGGGGTGGAAAACCCCGATCTCGACCGCGCCCGCGGTGTTTATCTCAGCAGCATTCCTGACTACGCGGGTAACCCCTATGTTGCCCTGCGCGCCGACAGCACGCACCCGCTCGGCACACCATCGTTCACGCTCGATGAATACGAGCGCGCTACAGAAGAGGGCTGTTTTAAGAAGTTCTCCAAGCTCGACAGCCTGGGTCGCACTCGCAAGGCGCTCGCCTGCGTGGGCCCCGAGTCACTCGGTCAAGGCGAGCGCGGCGATATCTCGCGCATCCATCCTGCCGGCTGGCACCAGCAACGCTACGACTTTATTCCAGGCCAGAGCCTCTACAACCGCTGCCATCTCATCGCTTGGTCGCTCTGCGGCGAAAACGCCAACCGCAAGAACCTCCTCACCGGCACGCGCTATCTCAACGAGACGGGCATGCTACCGTTTGAAGAGCAGGTTCTCAACTATATTCGCGATACGGGCAACCATGTGCTCTACCGCGTCACGCCCATGTATAACGAAGAGGAACTTGTCTGCCGTGGCGTGCGCCTTGAGGCACAATCGGTCGAGGACCACGGCAAGACCCTCTGCTTCCACGTATATTGCTACAACCTGCAGCCGCACGTGCAGATCGACTATGCCACCGGCCGCAACCAGGCCAACGGCGACTAATCCCAAAATGGAGACTAACCCCAAATTGGGACTATGCTACCCATGCGACACCATTACCCCAATTTTGGGTCTATCCTCACTTTAGGGTTGAGGAGGGATTCGAGGCTACGGATGTAGATGGCGAGGGCGCGCTTGAGCTGGTGCTCCCAGATACCCTCGTCGGGGCCGTGCTCGGGGCCGACCCAATCGGGCAGCGGCTCAGCGCGGTCGAGCGGACCGAACCCCACGGCACGCGGAAAGTGATGTGCATACGTGCCCCCGCCGATAGCAAACGGCACCGCGGGCCGGCCCGCGAACTCCTCGTAGGCACGACGGAGCGCCATGACCTCGGGCGATTGGGGGTCCATGGTGAACGGCTCCCGCACATGGGTGATACGCGCCTCGCAGCCGCACTCGCGCGCAACGTCCTCGATGCGACGGCCCACCTGCTCGACATCGGCCGCACCCGGAAGGCGCGCATCGAGCGTGAGCACAAAGCTCCCCGCCTGGGTGCGTATAGTTCCGCCGATACACGTGAGGCCGCCGAACAGCTCGTCTGCGACATCGATTCCCAAGCCGGAGCCGTCCCATACACCAAGGGCCCGCTTGCAAAAGCCGAGAAACTCGCGCTCGGCCGCGCTGCAGACACCGCATGCGGCCAGATAGGCCGCCAACACGCCGATGGCGTTCACCGTACCCGCCGGTTCGGCGGCATGCCCGGCGACGCCGTGGGCCACAATGCGGGCAGTGCCGTCGCCGGCGGGCTCCACATCGATCCCCTCGGCGCGGGGTAACCCATCCACGCAGGCGTCCATGCACACGAGCGCTTCGGCACGCGCGGGCACCGCGTTTCTCGCCACGCCGCCCGTAAGCTCGATGATCGCCCCGGCGCTGTCGACCGCGCGAGAGACCTCGGCGTTGACGCAGCCCTTCTCCCCGCAGCAGACGGCAAACTCGGCATCGGGTGTGAACAAAAATGCCGGCGGTTCGTGATCTGCTAGGTAGCGACGCACGTCCATCATGCCCGCCTCCTCCGAGGCGCCCAAGATGCAGCGGAGCGTCCGCTGCGGCTTCCAGCCGTTGCGCACGCGGCGCGCCAAAAAACCAGCAGCATAGATCGAGGCCAGCGCCGCGCCCTTGTCATCGAGCACGCCGCGGCCCATAAGCACGCCCTCGCGACGCGTTAAAGCATAGGGTTCGACCGTCCAGCCCTCACCCGCTGGAACCACGTCCACATGGGCAATCGTTGCCACCTGTTCGGGCGTCTCACCGGCAAGCTCGCCATACGCGACGTACCCGTCGCAGTCAACGATCGAAAGCCCCTGGCGGCGCGCCACATCCATCGCAACGCAAAGCGCCCGATGACATTCCAGGCCCCACGGGGCGCCCGCCACGGCGCGCGACTCGTCGACCACGCTCGGCACGACCACGAGCGCCTCAAGATCATCAAGAAAGCTCGGCCAGACCTCATCCACATAGGCGCGAATCTCGGCAGCCGGCGTCAGCTCGGTCCCCATTGTCGATCCAGCAGCGCCCGCCACGCCACATGCGGCCGCAAACACCCCGCGCGCCTCCATCGCCTCATCACTCATCGCTCTTCTCCTCGGCATAGCCAAAGTCGCGCCCTAAGAACGCGACGGTCTCCTCATAGGTGCGCGGCAGGCGCACGTGGGCGCGCTCGGCATCGTGCAGCACGGAGAACAGATAGTTGAACATGCTGCTCTTGTCGGCCAGGCGCTGACTCGCAAGCGTCACCACCACCAGGTCGATCTGCTCGTCGCCGTCGCGAAGAGGCGCGTCGGGCATGATGGCGAGCAGACGAAACGTCGAGGCCGCGACCGGCGTGATGGTATGCGGGAACGCGACATGTCCCAGCTGCAGACGGTCGCCCTGACGCTCGCGATCCATGATGAGGGCCGCCTCATCTGCCGAGATTGCATGCGCTGCCACCAGCCCGCCGAGGGCGCGCGACAGCTCATCGAGGTAGTCGCCGGCCCCAACATGCAGCTCAAGATAGCTCGCGCGCGGCAGCAGGCTCGCGATATCGCGCTCGTAGAGCACGCGCAGCGCCATCTGGCGGATGCGGTCGACCTCGTAGGCCGAGAGCACGCCCGAAAACGAGAGGTCCCATTCACGTGCGGCCTTAAAGTTTCGCGCTGCCGCGGCGTCGCCCACCACCAGGTCAAACGATCCGTCCTCAAGCGCGTGCCGGGCGAGCGGCTCGCTGTCCACGAGCTCGACCTCGACGCCGTCGACGCCGCGCTCGATCAGGGATTTGTTGATGGTCGCCACAGAAGGGCGCCCGCAGACCAGAAGTAGACTCACGGGATGGCGCGTAAAGTGCTCCAGCGAGGCCAACACGTAGAGCGAGAGGAAGTCGGGCTCTACAAACAGATGCTCGTCAAATGCGCGCAGGCACTCGGAGAGATCGGCGCCAAAGTCGAACTCGAACGGGTGCTCCATACGGATCCCTCGCATCTGCTTTTGGATTTCCGCCGACATGAGCGTGGGAAAGAGGGCGCAGCGCAGCACATGGTCGAAGATAAGACTACCGAGGTCCTCGCGCGTCGACTTAATGCCGTGCGAGACGAGCACCTCGCTGATGCGCGCCAGAATGGCCGCACGGCACGTGACCAGGCGGTAGAGCAGGTCCTTCTTGCGCTGCTGGAACTCGGTGACGGCACGCGCACCGGCATCTGCCCCGCCCGGGGCGTCGGGCACGAGCCACGCGCTGCACCAGACGGCGGCGAGCGTCTGCATCCTCAGCTGGCGCTGCGACAGATACGGCTCCATGAGCAGGCGGTATTCCTCGCCCCGTTCGCCGATCAGGCGCATCAGGGAGTCCCAGCCGCATGAGCGCTCGAGCTCGGCGGCAATACCGGCATTGTCGATGGCGAGCGCCGCCAAGAGGTCCGCCGGTCCCATGCCGCTAAAGTCCGCATCGATCCCGTAGCCCACGCGCGCCTCGAGCGCGACGACCCCGCGCAGCCGGACGTTGATCTCATCCATCGCTGCGCGCACGGAGCGTACCGAGAGATAGGTCTCCCCTGAGATCTGCGCCGTCGAGATCCCCGGCCGGGAGAGCACGCACATGAGGACGCGCGCCTCGTCGGTGAGGTCCTGCGACAGGATGGAGGCAATCGCATCCTCGGATGTGACCATCAGATGGTAGTTGGGATCGCTCGAGATGGTGCCGGCGCCCACGGACTCGAGCCACGCGCTCACACTCGCCACTTCGCGCACCACGGTACGGCGGGAGACGCCGAGTGCCTCGGCGAGCTCGGCGCCGGAGCGTGGACCGTCGTCGAGCGCCCGCAGAAGCTGTCTCTGTCTCTTGCTGATCATGCCGCTACGAGCGGATGCCGGCGAGCATCCGCTCCATCCCCCTTTCGACCTTCGAGTGCGAACAGGCGAGATTCATGCGCAGGTACCCGGCACCGCCGTACGTCTCGCCCGACATGATGCCCACATGGCCCACCTCAACGAGCCGGCGCTGGAGCTCGGCCGCATCCAACCCCAGGCCCGAGGCATCCATCCAGGCAAGATAGGTCCCCTGCGGCACCGCAAAGCGGATCTCGGGCAGATTGGCGGCAAGGAAATCCTTGAGCGCCTGCATGTTGCCGCGAATATAGGCCACAAGCTCGTCCACATACTCGGAGCACGAGCGATACGCCGCCATCTGGGCAGTCATCCCCAAGATACTCACGCTCGACAGGGCGTTTTTTTGCTTGAGCTCAAACAGGAAGCGTTCGCGCAGGTCATCGTCGGGGATGAGCGCATAGGACCCGATGAGCCCGGGCGTGTTGAACGTCTTGGAGGCCGAACACAGCAGCGCCACGCCCTCGCGCGTGATGTTCGTCACGGGTGTGTAGGGAGTTCCGCCCAGAATCATATCGCGATGGATGTCATCCGAAATGAGAAAGACCCCGTTGGCATGGCAGAGCTCCACAATACGAGCAAGCTCGCCTGCCGTGAAGACCTTGCCTGTGGGGTTATGCGGGTTGGTGAGCAGCATAACCTTTGCCTCGGGGCGGGCAAGCGCCACCTCGAGGGCATCCCAATCGAGACCGTAGCCGTCCATGGCGCTCGCCTGAGCAACGGCCACAAGCTCGCGCCCGTTGCCCTCAATCAGGCCGTAGAAGGCGTCGTACATGGGAGTGAGCGTCACCACGGCGTCATTCGGCTCGCTCACCAGACGAATGACCGTCGCGGCCGAGAAGATGACGCTCGGGCTGTACACGACCCAGTCCATGTCCACGTGGGACGCCCCGTCCCTGGCAAACCAGCCGGCAACACTACCCTTGTAGTCACTATGGTTCCAGCGGGTATAGCCAAAGATGGGGTGTTCCATGCGGGCGCGGAGGGCATCCATGACCTCGTCGGGCACGGCGAAATCGGTGTCCGAGATGGAAAAGGGAAGCACGTCTGCGCTGCCAAACCGGTCGGCCGCATAGTCCCATTGGGTGCTGTAGGTACCCATTCTGTCGATGACGCGATCGAAGTCGTAGCGCATTTCCCCATTCCTTTCATTGAAACCTGCGGAGCCGCCGAACAGACCGGCGACCCCGCAGGACTAATTATTCTATCGAGACTTAGGCGTTCTGAGCCTCGCGCTTCTTCATCCAAGCGGACTTAAAGACGATGATGAGAGCGATGTTCAGGACCAGACCCACGGCGACGGCGATGTAGTAGCTGGTCGCTGGGTAGATGAGGCCCAGGAACGGATCGAAGATGCCGATGCCCGGAGCGATACGCTGAACGCCAAGGGCCATGGAGATAGCACCGGCGACGCCGCCAGCGATGACGTTCGCGGAAATCATGGGCAGAGGCGCGGCCAGGGCATAGGGGATGGCCGGCTCGGTGGCGACAGTTGCGCCGACAATGAGCGCAGGGATTGCGGAGTCGCGCTCGGCCTGCGTGAAGAGCTTCGGGCGGATCCAAGTGGCGATGGCGGCGGCCATCGGCGGGAGGATCGTCACGACGCCCACGATGCCGTACCAGTCGTATACGCCGGAGCCCAGCAGGGAGAAGGAGAAGAACCAAGCGGCCTTGTTAACCGGGCCGCCCATGTCGAAGGCGAGCATGGCGCCTACCAGGAAGGCGGCGACGAGCTTCATCGAGCTCGGGATAGAGCTCAACAGGCCGACGAAGGCGTTCATAAGCCAGGACATGGCCGGGCCGATGATATAGTACGTGCCCAGGCCAAAGATAAAGAGCGTCACGACCGGGATGATCAGGAAGCCGAGCAGGGACTGGAAGTTCTTGCCCAGGTTGATCTTTTTCATCGCCTTGACGAAGTAGCCGATCGCAAGGCCAATTACGCAGGCGCCAAGGAAGCCAGCGCCGACCTCGGTGCCGAGCAAGTCGGTGCTGTTGGCGAGGTAGCTGCAGATGAAGGCCGGCATGATGGCAGGCTTATCACCGATGGCGTTGGCGATGAAGGCGCCCATCATCGGAATCATGAACGTGAAGCCCAGGCCGCCGATGGTATTGAGCACCCAGGCGAGCGAAGCCATCTGGCCGTCGCCAGGGGCTACATTGGGCGCGCCGAACTGGGCCATGATGGAGCCGATGGCCATGAGTACGCCGCCGCCGATGACAAATGGCAGGGCCGCGGAGACGCCGGCCATGAGGTAGCTCATGATGCCGGTGGTGACGCTTTCCTGCTTGGCGCCGAGCTTGACCGCGGAAGCCTGGAAGACCTTGGCTTCACTCTCAAGGTTGCCCATAAGGCTGTCGATGCGCTTGAGGGCCTCGGAAACGGGCACTTCAACGACCTTCTTGCCGTCGAAGCGAACACGATCGTCATCGTTCATGCCGCGACCGAGCGCGAGGACGACGTAGTCGGCCTCCTTGATCTGCTCGGGCGTAAGCTTGTTCTCGACGCCGCTGGCACCCTGGGTCTCGACGTGAACCTCATAACCCAGCTCGATGCCCTTCGTCTTGATCGCCTCGGCCACCATGTAGGTGTGTGCAATGCCGGCCGGGCAGTTGGTGACGGCCACGATTGACTTTGCCATATGCTTCTCCCCTCTTTCCTTTCACACGGGGTTGAACATTACCTGCTATCCGACGACGCCCTGGATGAGGGCGCACACGTCTTCGATGGAGTCGCCCTTGAGATGGTCGACGAAATCCTTGTGCACGAGGCGACGCGCCAGTTTGGCGAGCAGCTGCAGATGGGTGTCGCTGCCACTCTCGGGGACAAGGATGTTGATGACCGTGTCGACGGGAGCGTCGTCGAGCGCGCGCCACTCGACGGGCGCGGTCAGGCGCGCGAAGAGAATGGCGGGGGTACTGACGTTGGCGCTCTTGGTATGCGGGACAGCCACGCCGTTGCCAAAGCCCGTAGAAGCCTCGGCCTCGCGCTCATGAAGGTCGGAGACGATAGCGGACGCATCGGCGGCGACGCCCAGTTCCACGGCCTTCGCGGCGAGGGCCTCGAAGACGGCGTTCTGGTCGGCGGCGTCGACGGCATCGAGCGTGTGTGTCGAATCGAACAGTGCCATGTCTGCCTCCTCTCGTTTGTTGTCGTTTCTCTACGCCTTTTAGTTTAGGAGGTATGGGCAAACCGCTTAACGGGCGCTTTGTCACCCGCGGTGTGCACGTCCGAGCCCCTCATACGCCCAAGAGTCACCCGCGTGCCCCAATTGCGTCGCTTTTGTCACCGGGGAGGTGGGCAGGCTCCGAGCGCCCGGCTCGCATCGCGCGCCGAATGATACAGCGTTAGACAAACGGCTCGTCGCAGAAGAAAAGCCCGCTCCGGAACCTTGTCCGGAGCGGGCCACAACCGCCCCCAACCCAAATTGGGGTTATGTCGCGCGACGCTACACGCGGGCTTGCTACCTTCCCGCGTTGTACAGCTCGACCAGCTTGGCCTGAACGTCATAAGGCACCTGCTCGTAGCCGGCGGGCTTCATGGTAAAGTCGCCCGTGCCGCGCGTGATGGAGCGCAGACGCGTCGAGTAATCCGTCAGCTCGGCGAGAGGCGCCTGAGCGATGACCACGGTGTCTCCGCGCTCATCGGTCTCCATGCCCGTCACGCGACCGCGCGAGGCCGAGATGTCGCCCATCACGGCGCCGGCGTAGCTCTCGGGAATAGTCACCGTGATTTCCTCGATGGGCTCCAGCACCACCGGGTCGGCATCGGCGCATGCCTTGCGCAGGCCGATGCGAGCCGCCGCGCGAAATGCCATCTCGTTGGAGTCGACGCTGTGGTACGAACCGTCGTACACCGCGACGCGAATGCCCGTGAGCGGATAGCCGGCAATGATGCCGTCCTTCATGGTCTCCTGGACGCCCTTGTCCACGGCAGGGATCAGCGAGCGCGGAATACGGCCGCCTACGACCTCGTCCACAAACTCATAGCCGTCGCTCGTACCGTCGGGCCCAATGAGCGGCTCTACGCGCAGCCAGCAGTCACCATACTGGCCGGCACCGCCGGTCTGCTTCTTGTGGCGGCCCTGGGCACTTGCCGTGCGACGAATGGTCTCGCGATACGGGATGCGAATCGGCACGCTCTTGGCCGCGACCTTGGTACGGTCCTCAAGACGATTAAGCAGGACCGAAACCTGCGCCTCGCCCACCGCCGAAATGATGGTCTGGCCGGTCTCCTCGTCGCGGTCGATGCTCATGGTCGGATCGGCCTTGCATGCCTTCTCGATAAACGTGTAGAGCTTCTCTTCGTCGCCGCGATTCTCGGCCTCGATGGCGATGCGGTACTGCGAGTTGGGGAACTTAAACGCCGCAGCCTCGACCTTGCCGGTAATCGAGAGCGTATCGCCCGTCTCGGCCGCCAGCTTGGGCGCCACGATGATATCGCCGGCATAGGCGTGACCGACCTCGGTCATGTCGCGGCCGCACATCACATACAGGTGAGCCAGACGATCGCTCTTGCGGGTGCGCGCGTTGATCAGCTCAAGGCCCGGCTCAAGCGTGCCCGTCAGCACCTTGATGAAGCTGATGCGACCCTGCTGAGGATCGGCCAGGGTCTTAAACACAAACGCCACCGGGCGGTCATCGTCGCTCGAGATCTTGAGCGAATCACCGTCGATGAGCGGCATTTCACCATAGTCGGTCGGCGCCGGGAAGTACGTGGCGATGTCGTCCATCAGCGAGTTGACGCCCTGCTCCTTAATGCAATCGCCCGCAAAGACCGGCACAAAGATGCGCTCGGCGATCGCCTTCGACAGCAGGCCTTCAAGCTCCTCCTGCGTCAGCGTCTCCTCGCCTTCCAAGTACTTCATCATCAGTTCGTCGTCAGCCTCGGACACCAGCTCGCACAGATGGTCATGGGCCTCCTCGGCCTGGGCACGATACTCCTCGGGAATCTCCGACTCAACGGCTTCGGCGCCGTTGCAATGGCGCGCCTTCATGCGCACCAGGTCAATGATACCGTCAAAGTCCTCGCCCTCGCCCCAGGGAAGGGTCACGGCGCCCAGGCGCGTGCCAAAGCGCTCCTGCAGCAGGTCCATCGTGGTCGCAAAGCTGGCCTCGGAGCGCGACAGGCGGTTTACGAACACCGCACGCGCCAGACGCAGGTCCTCGGCGGCATACCAGAGCTTAACCGTCGTAGGCTGCGGGCCGGCCTCGGCGTCGACCACAAACAGAGCCGTCTCGCAGACGCTCATCGCGGCAAAGGCGTCGCCGATAAAATCGGGGTAGCACGGGGCATCGAGCACATTGATGCGCGCACCCTTCCAGTCGATCGGCGCAATGGTCGTCGAGATGGAAAACGCACGCTTGACCTCTTCGGGGTCATAGTCGAGCGTGGGCTTGGTGCCGTCGTGGCCGCCCAGGCGGGCGGTCTTGCCGGAAAGGTGGAGCATGGCCTCGGCGAGTGAAGTCTTGCCCACCCCACCTTGGCCTACGAGCACCACGTTCCTTACATTACCGGTCTTGGGAGCACCCATGATGACCTCCTTGCAGGGCCGCGCGCAATGCGCGACGCCAACGGGGAGAGTTCGCGGTCGATGCCGTCCCGGGAGCAGCATGGTCGGCAGCCGATCCGGCTCACCCTCCAAATGTCCTATGCCACCACCCTACCCTCGCGGGCGACTGTCCATGCACACCTTTCGGCGCACGTATGAATACGGGCGGCGAGAGGAGGGGGCAAACGCCTGAGGCGGTTATTAAGCCCCATCGGCGCAAATAAAAACCGCCGCAGGCCATAAGACCTGCAGCGGTTTCGCCTCAATGTCTACTTGAGCCTAGCCCTCGATACGGCTCAGGAACTCGCGCGTGCGCCGTTCGCGCGGATGGCCGATAACCTGCTCGGCAGGACCCTCCTCTACGATGCGACCGCCGTCCATAAAGACCACGCGATCGGCAACATCGCGCGCAAACTGCATCGCATGGGTCACGATCACCATCGTCATATTCTGCGCGGCAAGGTCTTTAATGACACGCAGCACCTCGGCCGTTAGCTCGGGATCGAGTGCCGAGGTCGGCTCATCGAAGAACAAGATCTCTGGATCGAGCGCCAAGGCGCGCGCAATACTCACACGTTGCTGCTGACCGCCCGAAAGCTCGCATGGCACCTTGTTCTCGTTGCCCGTAAGCCCCATCTGCGCGATCAACTCACGCGCACGTGCTTCGACCTGCTCGCGCGGGCGCTTGAGCACGCGGATCGGAGCGTCGGTAATGTTTTTCATCACGGTATAGTGCGGGAACAAATTATAGTTCTGAAACACCAGGCCAAAGCGCGAGCGCGCCTGCTTGGGCACATCGCCTTTCGCATACACCGTGCCCGATCCCGCATCCGTCGCAACGGCTAGATCACCAAACGAAAGCGAGCCGCCGTCAAGCGTCTCGAGCAGCGTGGCGCAGCGCAACAGCGTTGACTTACCGCCGCCCGAAGGTCCGATAATCGCCACGACCTCGCCACGCTTTACCTCGAGCGAGATATCCTTGAGCACCTCATTGCCGCCAAACGCCTTGCGCGCGCTCGTTATATTCATTACCGTTCCGGACACGGGAACCTCCATGTGTTTGAAAAGCACGACGGAACAGGCTAGTCGTGGTAGTAGTCAAGTCGCTTTTCGGCGGCGCCCAGCAGCATCTCGACCACAAAGTTAAAGACCCAGTAGATCAGTGCCGCAATCGCAAACGGCACCATGCTCACTTGCGAGGCAACCAGTGCCTTGGCCGTCGAGAACATCTCCCCCACGCCGATGGCAAACGCCAGCGACGTGTCCTTGACCAGTGTGATGATCTCGTTGCCCATCGCCGGCAAAATGCGCTTGGCGACCTGCGGCATCACAATGTACAAAAACGTCTGCAGGCGTGAGTAACCCAGCACCTCGGCGGCCTCATATTGACCACGCGGGATAGACTGCAAACCCGAGCGATAGATCTCGGCAAAGTAGCCGGCATAGTTGATGATGAATGCCACAACGCACGCTGTCCACTTGGAATCGGGCGTGAGCGAAATACCAAAGACATAATAGGGAGCAAAGTAGATGGCAAACATCTGCAGCATGAGCGGCGTACCGCGCATGACCGAAATGTAGATGCGCGCAATCCAACGCAGCGGCGCGATTTTGCTCATACGCATGAACACCACGGGAATTCCCAAGGGAATCGAGCCCAACAGCGTGAGCAAAAACAACTGCAAACTGACCAAGAAACCCTGGCCAAGCATCTGCATCATGACCTGAATAGACAACCCAAGCTCTCTTTCACAGCAACAGAACACCAGGTGTTAATTGAAATAGGCACAGTGCCCAAGATTGCGAGCGACAAGCCCGACGAAGCGTACTTTGGTACGCGAGGAGGGTTGGAGCCGCAAGGTTGGGTGCTGTGGCTATTTCAAAACCCAGTTATCGAAGGACAGACCATAGCTCGCATACTTGTCGCACAGGTCCTTGACTGTACCGTCCTCATAGAGCGCCTTGAGCGACTCGGTCACGGCGTCGGCCGACTTGGTGTCGCCCTTTTTAAAGCCAACGGCGTAGTGCTCGCTGGACAGCGGCTTGTCAAGTTGCGTATAGGCATCGGGCTTGGCGGCAAGCTGATACTGGGCGATCGAAAGGTCGCAAGCCACCGCATCGACCGCGCCGCTCTCGAGCTGCATAAAAGCCGTGTTGTACTCGCCGATGGTATCGAGCGTGGCAAACGTCGCCGCCAGATCCTTCTGGTCACCTTCTAGCACATCCTGTGCGGCAGAATCGGTCTGGGTAATCACGGTCTTGCCGGCAAGGTCGTCCCAACTCTTGATGCCCGCATCCTTCTTGACCACCAGCACCTGCTCATTGAGCATGTACGGCTCGGAGAACGTGTAGTCGTCCTCGCGGCCCTCCATGGTAAAGCCGTTCCAGATGCAGTTGATGGCGCCCGAGTTGAGCAGCGTATCCTTGGCGTCCCAGTCGATGGCCTCGTACTTGACCTCCCAGCCCTGCTTATCGGCAACTGCCTTGGCCAAATCGAGATCAAAGCCGGTGTACTCGCCATCGTCACCCACAAAGCCATACGGAGGATAGGACTTGTCAAAGCCCACCACGAGCTTCTTAGACTCCACAGCGCCCTTGGCGTCCTTTGCCGCAGCAGAGCCGGCAGTGGAACCCTTGTCGGCACCACCGCCGCAGCCGACAAGACCAAGGCCAAGCACCGTGGCGAGCGAGCCGGCTAGACCAACAAACTGACGACGAGACATATCGGTATTCATGGTATTCCCCCTTGATGGCACTTTAGTTAAGTAAAGTGATTCATGTAACGTCCAGAATCATACACTTTACCTTGATAGAGTACAAGGGAGAAGTTGCCCAGCGCGGGCGGGGAGCGGCGCGTAATTAAGTTTCCTGCTCTACAGTCCTGCGCAAGACGGAAAGCACATTAAGTGCTTTCCTTTGCGTGCGGAACTCGCGATAAACTTAATTGCGCGCCGCTCCCCGCCCGCGCCGGGCAAACGTCGTTGGACTTATCACTAACGTGAAGTGGACGCTTGTATATCGTCTGCTAGCTTGGTACGGTACAATGCTTTCAGATTTCAATTTATAAATTAGTGGGGTTACTTCATGGCAGAATCTCGTGCAGAGCGTAAGGCTCGCCGTGCTTTGATCGAGGCGGCTGAGGGGTCGGAGGAGAAAAAATCTTCCAAGAAATCCAAGTCGTCTCAGGATGCGAAGGGCAGGCCAGCCAAAGGCAAGGCTAAGGCCAAGCGCCCCAGCTTTCGTCGGGGCGAGGATAAGGCGCCTCAAGCTCGTTCCAAGCGCTCGCATAAAGAGTCGTCCCGGTCCGCTCATAAGGCCGTTGATCCCAAGTCGCCCTGTTCCATCATGAAAGCTTGCGGTGGATGCACGGCGCTCAACAGGCCTTATAAGAAGCAGCTGGCGGCCAAGCAGGCTGCTATGGATGAACTTTTTGCTGCTCTTTGCGAGCGTGAGGGCATAACCGTCGATCCCATTCGCGGTATGGACGTTACTCTGGGCGACCCGGGCAAATATCCTGCGCCGCGTGGTTTTCGCCATAAGGCCGCCACTCCCTTTGCCCCCGGCAAAGGGGGCGCTGTCCGCTGCGGCTTTTTTGAGCGCGGCACGCACAGAATCGTCGCTGTTCCCGAATGCCCCGTCGAGGCACCGGGAGCCCGTCAGATTCTTAACGGCATTGCGCGTGAGGCCGAGCGCCTGCACATTCCCGCCTTTAACGAGGACAAGCATCTGGGCCTGCTTCGCTATGCCGTCGTTCGCTGCGGCTGGCGCACCGACCAGATCATGATCACCCTCGTTACCGCCCAGCGCGACCTGCCGCATGCGCAGGAATTCTTTGAGGCCATCGCCGCACTCGATCCGCGTATCGTCACCGTCGCCCAAAACATCAACGGACGCCCTGGCAACGCCATCCTGGGTGAGGAAACCCACATCGTGTATGGCGCTGAATGCATGCGCGACCAGCTACTCGGCTGCGAGTTCGATATCTCCCCCACTGCGTTCTACCAGACCAACCCGCAGCAGACCGAGCTGCTCTACCAGCTCGCTATCGACGGTATGGATCTGCACCAGGGCGATGTTCTCATGGATGCCTACTGCGGCAGCGGCACCATCGGTCTTTGCGCAGCTAAAGAAGCTCAGAACAAGGGCATCGGCATCATGTTACTTGGCGTGGAGCGCAACCCGGCGGGCATTGCCGACGCACGCCGCAACGCCGAGCTCAACGGTCTTACCCGCAGCGCCTGGTTTATGGCCGACGATGCCACCGACTACATCCTAGATGCCGCCGACAACAACGAGCGCATCGACGTCCTTTCCATCGATCCGCCGCGTGCCGGCTCTACCCCCGAGTTCCTCGCAGCCGCCTGCGCGCTTAGACCTCGCCGCATCACCTATATCAGCTGCAACCCTGTGACCCAAGAGCGTGACCTGCACCAGCTCCTCGACGGTGGCTATCGCCTGCTCAAGATCACGCCCGTCGACATGTTCCCCCATACCGACCACACCGAAACTGTAGCGGTCCTCGAGCGCCGCTAATCCACCGGTACAAGAAGGGGGCGACCCGTCTGGGCCGCCCCCTTACTTGGTTTATGAACTCCGCTACATCCTCTTGCGCAGGTCACACACGCCGGCTGCCGCCATCTCGCGCAGTAGCGTCTCACGGTCGCGCGTCACGATCAAATCCAGCGGAAAGTGAATCTCGTCGAGCATCTTGCGCGCTTGGTCGAGCTTACCAATTGCCATACCAATGTGCGCATCGGTCGAGACGCCAATCCCCACGCCCAGCTCGGCGCACCGCTCGGCAATCTTGCGGCACACGTCCCAATGCTCGGCATCCGCGCCATGCTCAAGACTGTGATTGTTGATCTCAATGATCTTGTGCTTAGCCTTAGCAGCAAGCAACACCTCGTCGATATCGAACGGCACGCCCGATCGACCCGTATGCCCCAGCATAAACACCTTGGGGTGCTCCAGAGCATTGATATACATCTCGGTCGTCTGGGCCAGCGTCGCGCCTTCAGCGAACTGCGGATTATGCACGCTTGCAACCAAATAATCCAAATTACGCGTAACCCGATCGAACAGCGAATGCTGACGGCTGTACGAATCGCCGGCAATATCGAGCGTGACAGGAGTGTCCTCGCCAAACAGACTTCCGTCCAGCGAAACGATATCGGCCTCGGCGCCACGCAGCACCAACACGCCGCTCCAAATGCGCGGCCATATATCCTGGTTGATAAAGAACTGGTAACTGCGCAGGTCATTGGGGCAAGCCGTAACCATAGAGCTCAGATGGTCGGCAGATCCAAGCACCTGCAGGCCACGCTCTGCCGCCCAGTACACATTCTCCTCAATGGTCGAATATGCATGCGCAGAGAACATCGTATGGGTATGAATGTCACAGGAAAGCAGGTAGGGCATCAGGTCTCCTTATCTGGTATGGCCGTCGCGTATATTCATTGTACGCATAGCCTTCGATAGTCGTAAAACCGCTCCATCCCAAAGACACAACGTCCATGACAACGGGGTCCGGTTTAACACCAAACCCCGTTTCACGTAAAACATTGTAGGCAGAGCGCTCTGCTTTTAACGATACTCGTCCGCCAACTGTTTCCAAGCTGGTAGCGAATTGATAATCGTTTCGTAACTCACGCAATAACCCAAGCGGAACCAACCCGGCATGCCAAAGCTATCCGAAGGCACCGCGAGCAACTCGTACTTCTTTGCACGCTCGCAAAAAGCGTTTGCGTCGGGCTCGAGCGCCTTCACCCACAGATAGAAAGCGCCGTCCGGCTCAACGTAGGTGTAGCCGTACTCCGCCAATGCGTCGGTGAGCGCCATTCGGTTGCGAGCATAGGCTTCGACATCACTCGGCTCATCGATGCAGTCGATAATCACGCGCTGGAAGAGCGCCGGTGCGCACACAAAACCCAGTGTACGGGCGGCACCGGCGACGGCCGGCATAAGGCGAGCAGCCTGCGGATTGGTGTTGGGAACCAAAATCCAACCCACACGCTCACCCGGCAGCGACAGCGACTTGGAATACGAATAGCACACGACGGTGTTCTCGTAGATTGAGGGTACCCAGGGCACCTCGGCACCGTACACGATCTCGCGGTACGGCTCATCCGAGATGAGCATAATCGGATTCTCGGGATCACGCTTGGCATTGACCTCGCGCAGAACATTGGCCAGTCGCGTCAGCGTGTCGCGCGTATATACGGCACCGGTCGGGTTGTTGGGCGAGTCGATAATGACGGCCGCCGTCTTATCAGTAATCGCCTTGAGCACGTTGCCCACGCTCAGCTGGAACGTGTCTTCATCGGCGGGTGCCTCGACACACGTACAGCCGGCCTTCTCAATCCACACGCGATACTCCGGAAAGTACGGGGCGATAACAATGACCTCGTCACCGGGATTGGTAACAGCGTTGAGCGTGCAGGTGAGCGAAGCCGCCGCACCCACGGTCATAAAGACATCTTTACCCTCATAGCTCGTGCCAAAACGACGGTTGAGCGACTCGGCCACAGCGACACGACATTGCGGCAGGCCTGGTGCGGGCGTGTATCCGTGCAGTTGGTCGCTCGGCAGCTCCAAGGCCTTTTTGATGGACTCCGCCACGGCAGCGGGCGCCGGAACACTCGGGTTGCCCAGCGAAAAATCGAATACGTTCTCCGCACCGATCTGTGCCTTGCGTTCAAGTCCATAGCTAAAGATCTCGCGGATGATAGAGCTTTCCGCGCCGCGAGCAAACATGGTTTCGTTGATCATCTGTTCCCCTTTCGCATAGGCGGTATTGTACGCTTTAGTCAAGCAAAGTACCGCAGCAATGTTAATTGGGGACAGACTTAAATGCGTGAAAACGCTCATTTAAGTCTGTCCCCAATCAACAGATGGCCCCATATCGCTCAAAAGAAAAAGCCTCCGCAGGTTTTCCCCGCGGAGGCTCTCGCGACAAAGACTACTCGTCGGCCTCGGTGTCGCCATCGGCCTTTTTTGTGTCAGCAGCCTCGACATCGTCAGCGCTATCGGATGCGACTTCGGCATCTTCCTGCATGGCCGCCTGCGCAAAAGCTGCGGCATCAGCTGCCAGCTCCTCCTCGCTCATACGAGGCGTGCGCTTTTTGGTCGGCACGCCGCCCGCCTTGGCGTTGCGCTCCTCCTTGGCTGCCAGAATGTCGCCCTCGCGCTCAAGGTAGGCATCCCAGTCGTTGTCGAGCAGGGCGTTCACGGCGTCGCCTTCGACGGTCTCGCGCTCAAGCAGCACCTTCGCCATCAGATCGAGCTGATCGCGACGGGCATCCAAAATCTCAACAGCACGGCGATGGGCCTCACGCATGATGCGCTGAACCTCGATATCGATGCGGCGCGCCGTCTCCTCGGAGTAATCCTGGTGATCGGCATAATCGCGACCAAGGAACACCTGATGCTGCGCCTCGCCAAACACTTGCGTGCCCAGCTCCTCGCTCATGCCCAAACGCGTAACCATCTCGCGCGCCATCTTGGTCGCGCGCTCCAGATCGTTGCTCGCGCCCGATGTAATGTCATCGCACATGAGCTCCTCGGCAACGCGACCGCCCAAGAACACGGCAAGCTCGTCGAGCATCTCGTTCTTGGTCTTGAGGAAGTGATCCTCCTGCGGAAGCTGCAGCGTATAGCCCAGAGCCTGACCGCGGCTGACAATCGAAATCTTGTGAACCGGATCGGAGTGCTCCAGGATGTGACCCACCAGAGCATGACCGCTCTCGTGGTAGGCAATCGTGGTGCGCTCGGCTTCGGTCATCACGCGCCCCTTGCGCTGCGGTCCTGCAATCACGCGCTCCATCGATTCTTCGACCTCGTCCATCGAGATCACAGAGCGATGACGGCGAGCGGCAAGCAGTGCGGACTCGTTGAGCAGGTTTGCCAGATCGGCACCGGTAAAGCCAACGGTCATCTGGGCGAGCTTCTCAAACTTAACGTCCTCATCCATTGGCTTGTTCTCGGCATGCACGCGCAAGATCTGCTCGCGCCCCTTCACATCCGGGCGGTCGACCGTAACCTGGCGGTCAAAACGACCGGGGCGCAGCAATGCCGGATCCAGAATATCGGGGCGGTTGGTCGCGGCGATCAGGATGACCGATTCGCTTTCCTCAAAACCGTCCATTTCGACCAGCAGCTGGTTGAGCGTCTGCTCGCGCTCGTCGTGACCGCCGCCCAGACCGGCTCCGCGCTGACGTCCCACGGCATCAATCTCGTCAATGAAGATGATCGACGGAGCCTGAGACTTGGCCTCCTTAAAGAGGTCGCGCACGCGGCTGGCGCCGACGCCCACGAACATCTCGACAAAGTCAGAGCCCGAGATGCTAAAGAACGGGACACCGGCCTCTCCGGCAACGGCCTTGGCCAGTAGCGTCTTACCGGTACCCGGAGGGCCCACCAGCAAAACGCCGCGCGGGATCTTGGCACCCAGCTTGCGATAACGGTCCGGATCGCTCAAGAAATCGCGAATCTCTTCGAGCTCCTCAACAGCCTCGTCCACGCCGGCAACGTCTTCGAACTTGACCTTGGGACGCGTAGCCTCGTTGGTCTTGGCGTTGGTCTTGCCAAACTGCATGTTCCTATTATTGGCGCCCATCATCTGGCGCATAAAGTAGAACATGATGGCGATCAGGGCAATCGTCGGCAGTACGCTCATCGCCAAGTCGCCCCAAAAATCGGGGTCGTTGGTGTTGACGATGTACTTAGTGTCGGGATGCTCCGCCATGAGCTCGGCAAGCGAATCGGAGCCGACATAGGTCGAGGAAAAGCTCTTGAGCTCACTCGTGTCGCCCTTGTCCTTTTTCGCCTTCCAGTAATGACCCGTCACGCTTCCGTCTTGAACCGTATAGGTCAGATCTTCGACGCGATCCTGCTTGATGGCGCTCACCATCTCGCTCGTCGCGAGCTTAACGGTATTGCTGGAGCTGGCAAAGCCGGAACCCATATTAAAGAAGGCATAGCCCAGAAGTGCGCAAGCCAAAAGAAAATACAGCCAGCCCGTACGTGTGGGTTTCTTGCCTCCGGGCATCCCCGGAATCTTAGGGTCCCGGGGTGTCTGGGAATTGTAGTCGTTACGGTCGTCGGGCATCTTACGAATAAACCTCCGGTTTCAAAATGCCCAGATACGGAAGGTTACGATAGCGCTCGGCATAGTCGAGGCCGTAGCCCACCACAAAGGCATCGGGGCAATGGGTTCCAACATACTTGGGCGTAATGGCCGAGATGCGGTCCTCAACGTCCTTCCACAGGAAGGCGGCGACCTCCAGAGAAGCGGGCTTGCGGCTCTCGAGGTTCTTCATCAGATACTTGAGCGTCAGGCCCGAGTCCAGAATGTCTTCAACGATCAGCACGTCACGACCGCGGATATCGATATCAAGGTCTTTGATGATACGCACGATGCCCGAGGACTTCACACCGTCGCCATAGCTCGAAACGGCCATGAAATCGATATTGGTCGGCAGCTCGATCTTTCGCATCAGGTCGCCCATAAAGACCACGGCGCCGCGCAAGACCGCAATCAGCACCAGATCCTTACCCGCGTAGTCGCGCGTAATCTCCTCGCCCAGGCGAGAGACGATACTGTCGATATCCTCCTGCGTAAACAGAACCTTCTCGATATCCGGATGTTGAGAAGCCATGACAACCCTTTCTTGTGCTTAATCGCCCACACACCGCCGTATGGACGCGAACTACACATTCTAGCAGCGCACGGGGTATATTTTCCAGCCCGTGCACCATCAGCGCGGGAATACCGTCAACGCCGCACAGAAAAACTGGTGCGAGGGGCTAATCCGCGTCAACCACGCGAAGCAGATAGGCCACACGCGTCGCCGCCGTGCACTTAAAGCGTTCGTCCGCGCGAACTCCGGCGACCCACACCACGACACCCCCCGGTGCCGTCCTTACCATGGGCACGCCGGTACGCTCGGAAACGGGAATACGAGCCTCGCACAACAAGTCGGATACCTTCTTGCTTCGGCCACTCATGCCTAACGGGCACATCACGTCTCCCGGTGCGGGACCGTCCACCCACAGGCGCGCCAATCGCCCCTCGGCAGGAACCTCGCCGCGCGAGCCCGCCAAGATCCGCTCGCTATCGCTGTTGGCAAAACCCAGGGCAGCCGCGTCCACCAAAGCTGCCACTTCCCCAGCAGCCGCAAACTCACGGGCGCGGCGCACGATATCGCATCCCGGCTCAACGGATATCGCTTCTGTGACCAGCATACGTCCCCCGCCCAACGACATACGGCCGGGTATGGTAATCCAGTCCGCAACCAAGCCCTCACGAGCCGCCGGCGCCTTAAACGCCAGCATGCCAAACTCAACACGTGCGTCAATCCCCGCCGGAAGCGTAACCGAACCCGCACCCTCGGCAACACAGGAGAGGACTCGCTCCACATGGCGCATCTCTGGGCGAGCGTCCGGATCGATGCGTTTAATCGCCAGTCGCACGATGCGCCGCGCGATTACCACCTCGGCCGCAGCAAGGCGTCTGGCATCAAGCACCAGCGCGCCCGCTGCCTCTTTGCGCAGGCAGCTTCGAAACGCCTGTGCCGACAACTGGGATAGAAACGCATCCTCATCACCCAAGATCTCACAGGCGGCACCAATCGTCTTGCACACGCTCGCATTACGCTGCGCCAGCACTGGCATTACCCGGTGGCGAACGTAGTTTCGCAGATACGAGATATCTTCGTTGGTCTCGTCCTCGCGCCACGGCTGACCATGCACCTGCAGATAGCCCACAAGCTCGCCATGAGTTAGGTCGAGCAAGGGGCGTACCACAATATTCCTTCGGCGGGGAATGCTCGAGAGCCCAGCAGGGCCCGACCCCTTAATGGCGTTCATCAAAAATGTTTCCGCGCGGTCTGAAGAGGTATGGGCAGTACAGATGCGCGCCGCCGTTCTCGGCGCCCCCATCTTGGCACAAAGCTCACGAACATACCTTCGCGCCGCGGCATAACGCACCTCGCGCGCAGCCGCCTCGATATTGCCCGACTCCCCATCAAAATAGGCGTGCTCCACACACAGCGGCAAGCCATATTGTGCGCAGAGCTCGCGCACAAAGGCCTCGTCGCCGTCGGACGCCTTGCCTCGCAGGTGATGGTTTACATGAAGCACATGTAGGCGCTCGCGAGCAATGGGGGCAACGCCGCGTCCATCTTGGATATCCAGCTTTGATGTGCACGCCATAAGAAGCAGTGCCGTCGAGTCCGCACCGCCTGATACCATGAGCACCACAGGAGCAGCCTGCTGCCTCGTCCGGGTCTCATCGACTGCCCCGGGTACGGCATGGTGTCCGTAATGCTGTGATACCGTTGGCATTCGCTTCCTCCTCTATTCGTCAGCACTCATTGTATCCTTTGGAATCTTATGTCTCGCCTGCACCTTCATATCCTCGGCAGCGGCTCTAAAGGCAACTGCGCACTCATCGAGGGCCCGCAGGGGCTCATCATGGTCGATGACGGACTGTCCCGCCGCGAAACGCTCAAACGCATGGCTGAGCTCGGCCTTTCGGCAGACGACGTGTCCGCCCTTGTTGTCACCCATGAGCACAGCGACCACATTAAGGGGCTTGAGGTGTGGTGCAAACATTGGAACGGACCGGTCTTTTCCAGCAGGGGCACGCTCGCATCAAAGGAAAGCCTTGCACATCTGTCTGTTGAGGAATTCGACCCAGGTGACGCCCTCTCTATTGCTGGGGTCCACATTCAAACGTATTCGACATCGCACGACGTTGTCAATCCTGTCGGCTACCGTTTTGATGCCCAGGGTGATTCGGTTGGCTTTGCCACCGACACCGGCGAGTTGTCGAAGCATGCCATCGATACGCTCAGGGACTGTCGCGTTCTCGCGCTCGAAAGCAACCACGATGTAGCCATGCTGCGTCAAGGAGACTATCCTCGCTTTCTTCAGGAACGCATCCTGTCTGCAAAAGGGCATCTCTCCAACGATCAGGCCGCCGATGCCGCACGCGCGCTGGTAACCGATCGCACCGAGCAGCTTATCGCGATGCACATTAGCCAAGACAACAATCGCCCAAGCCTTACCGTCAAAAGCTACGCAAGCTCACTTGGGGCAACACTCGACAACGAGCTTGGTAGCACCGCCACCCGCGTTGAGGGGCCACATAAACTCACAATACGTCCCGCCGGGCAATATCGGCCCATGACCATTCAGTAGGCCGTCTCAAATAGAAAAGGGGGCCGGGAATCGCTTCCCAGCCCCCTTAGCTCAGGCACCGATGTTAATGGCCGATAACGTTAGTCGATGAAAATCTTCGTAACGTTCTTCTTCTCGACAATCTTAGGAACCGTAACGGTAAGGATGCCGTCAGCATACTTTGCAGAAAGGCCCTCGCTCGAAGCATCCTTCAGGTACACACCGCGCGTCGCGCTGTAAGAGCAAAACTCCTTCTGCAGGTAGTTCTTGTCCTTGTTCTCTTCGCTCTCCTCAACATTCACGCTAATGGAAAGACGACCCTCATTGAGCTCAACGTCTATGTCGTCCTTTGCAACGCCGGTCAAATAGGCCTTAACCTCGTAACCGTCGCCCTTGTCCTCAACATCAACGGGAAACGCCTTGGAGGCGATCGAGTTGTTTGCCAGATCGGTCATATCATCAAACAGATCGAACAACGAGCTAGCAGAGGGACGAACACCAAAAACCGAACGATAAGGAACCATGCTTGCCATGACTACCACTCCTTTAAGGGACTGCCGAGCCATCTTCTAGGTGGCAGGGACTTCTTTTGACGCTTTAATATATGCCCATCCATTTCTTATATATACATTTTGATATAAAGTTTTTTGAGTCTCTATCTATAAGCATATCTAAGTCTATGTGACTAAGGTTTAATGAGGTCAAGGTTCTTTGAACCGTGCCTTAAATACCAAATGTGCCCTAGCTAAAAAAAGCTGGGGCTTACAATGAGCGTATACACAATATTAATGACAACCTAAGGGCATCATGGACGATCAAGCCTCCGACAATTCGTATGATCAGATGCAGAACGATAAATCAACCTATCCGCAGACCATACGCTACCATCGTCCCCATATTTCCCAAGAGCCTATTGACGATACAGAGCCTGAATATGTAACTCGCAATCGTTATCAAACCCTTGAAGAATCTCAATCAGGTCGCAAACATATGGGCGTCGCACCGAGCGAATCGGCGCATCTCAAAGATGCCCCCTTATCCAAAAACAGCGCATGCAACCAGGAGCAGGCCCAAACACCCGCTAAGCAACAACGAAGAGAGCCTCGCCCTAAGCAGACCCTAACGCATTCTGCCCGCTATTTAGAGACTCCGAAGCAAGGAAAATCGATATTTATATCGTCTAACAGACGACGCAAACAGCAACGACTCCAAATCGCGCTCTTGATCATTGCCATCGCGGCAATCGCGCTGGTCATTCGTTTTATTTTCTTCAAATAGAAAAGACAATTAAGCCGTAGGGGCTTTAGGTTTACAACGCCCAAACGAAAAAGGGGGAGGCCGCGAGGCCTCCCCCTTCTCAGTCCAAGCGCACGGCTCGGTGCCGTCCACCGGTCAGCGGCGCCCTGGCCTCCCACGGGCTGGCCCCGCAGTACTCTCGGCGCGATGGGGCTTAGC
>NZ_JBQKDE010000016.1:0-44276 GCF_052121995.1 Collinsella sp. LCP19S3_A7
GGACATGTCGAAGCTGGAGGAGATGGACGAGCTGAGGGGAAAGGCGGAGGGCTAGAAGAGGACGGGGCCGGAGACGGCTAAATCAATTTGCGAAAGAATCTTGACGGTACCACCAATTTACGACATTTCTTTATTGATTATTTACGCTGGTAACTAGCTCGCAGCTAATCGTCATTCGCTTGCCAGCAAAATTGGCATCTCTTTATGTCCTTTGGAATAGAGGATATAGTTATTAACCCCTCCTCCAATAATTTTGAGCAGCCTGCAAGGCAGTAGACGCCTCACTCCCCATGATTAGCGCGCATTGTCGTCCACCGGGGCAAAACAAAAAGGGCGGGACCTGCTGCGCTTGCAGGCCCCGCCCCGATTGACACCCGATGGGACGCGGCCGGGCGAGACAGATCCGTGCTACCGCCCCACCTGGCCGCGATGTTCAACTACAGCTCGTTGGCCGCGTGATATGCCGTGCGAATGGCGTTCGCAATGTCGGCGGTGCGCTCGCCCGAGCAGTCGCCCACACAGGTCACGGGCACCGTAACGCCATCCAAGTCAAACGCGTTGGCCTTGGAACCGACGGCCATCACCACGTAATCGCAGGCGATCTTCACCGGCTCCTCGGCGCCGTCATCGGCAGTGCGAATGGCCTCCACGCCCTCGTCGGTAATGGCGGTCAGACGGGTCTTAACATGCTGCTCCACGTTGTGCTCTGCAAAGTCGCTCATAATCAGTGGCAGAATGGTCTCGGACTCGCCTGCGGCAATCTTGTCGAGCATCTCCACGATCGCCACTTCGCAGCCGTGCTGCAGCAGGTACTCGGCAGTCTCGGTGCCCACCAGGCCACCGCCAATGACAGCGACGCGGCCCGTAAGCTCCACTTTGCCGGCCAGCACGTCCCAGCTCGAGACGACCTTCTTAGAATCGGCACCCGGAACGGGGATGACCACGTCGTGCGCGCCCACGGCCACAATCGCGGCGTCGGCGGCGTTGAGGTCCTCAGTAGTAGCGACGTGGTTGAGCTCAACCTTCACGCCCAGGCCGGGCAGAATCTTCTCGTAATACTCGACCGAGCGCATGATTTCGTCCTTGCGCGGAGGCGCGGCCGCCAGCACAATCTGGCCGCCCAGATGATCGCTCGCCTCGTAGACGGTCACGTCGTAGCCGCGCTTGGCCGCCACGCGCGCGGCCTCCAGACCGGCAATACCGCCGCCCACAACGGCGATCTTCTTGTCGCCCACGCCCGGCTTAATGGCGATGGTGGCCTCGTCGCCGTTCTCGGCATTGAGCACACACGAGATGTACCTGCGGTTTTGAATCGCATCGACGCAGCCCTTGTTGCAGTTGAGGCACTCGCGGATGGGTTCGCCCGTGGCGGCCTTCAGCGCAATGTCGGGGTCGCACATGAGCGAGCGGCCATAGGCGATGATATCGGCTGCGCCGTCTTCCAGGATCTTCTCGCCAGCCTCGACCGAGACAACACGGCCCACAGTTGCCACCGGCACGGAGACCAGGGCCTTGACGCGCTCGGCCACGGGCAGCGTCCAGTTGTAGGGCATGGCGCCCATGGACGGAATGGTGTCGCCCATATTGCCGGTGTGGTTGGCTTGTGCAACCTGGATCATATCGATGCCCGCGCCCTCGAGCAGCTTGGCGAACTCGCAGGCCTCGTCGGGCTGCAGGCCGCCCTTGCCACGCGGCGTGCCGTCGGGGTTCTCCATGATCACGGGGAGCTTATACTCCACCATCAGCTGCGGCGCGGCTTCCTTGATGGCAGCGACGACCTCCAGCGCGTAGCGAACGCGGTTCTCAAACGAGCCACCGTACTCGTCGGTTCGCTTGTTGAGGATCGAGGAGCACAGCGAGCCCACCAGGCGGTCGCCGTGGACCTCGATGGCGTCGATGCCGGCCTGCTGCGCGCGAGCGGCCGAGGCAGCGATGGCCTCCTTGATCTGGGCGAGCTGCTCTACGCTCGCCTCGTTCACAAAGTGCTGCATATCGTGGTGCAGCTTGGCGTATGCCTGTTTGCGGATCTCGTTGGACTCGGCCATCTTGGCGGCAAAGGTCTCCTCGTCGCCGGCGGCCTTGGCCTCCTGCGCAGCTTTGGCCGCAGCCATGGAGCCCATGACCATGCGGCCGACACCGGGCACGTCGTACTCGGGGTGGAACAGCTGCAGCGCGACCTTGGCACCGTGCTTGTGGACGGCGTCGGCCAGCGCCTTAAACGTGGGGATCTGGGCGTCGGTTGCCAGCTTGGGCGTGGGGCTTGCGGTCATGACGGGAGCGACGTCGCCGATGACGATGTAGCCCACGCCGCCACGGGCCAGACGCTCGTAAAAAGCCAGGCTGCGCTCGCCGATGGAACCGTCGCGCTCCTCATAGCCGGTGGTCAGCGGCGGGAACATAATGCGGTTCTTGAGCTCAAGGGGGCCAACCGTAATGGGCTGGAGCAGCTTGGACGCAGGTGCGGTCATGGACATTCCTCTCTTGTAGACGCGGCGGCGATGGTGCCGCGTAGTTGTTTAGAGGATATGGCATGGGGGTACAGCGGCACAACGAAAATCGGCGGATAGCAGGCAGCGGCAGGCGGATGGGGCGGGGCGGCCCGTCGGTTTGTCTCAATCTGTAACAGCTACCCAGCAAAACCGGGTCTTACTGTTACAGATCGAGATATTCCTCTCGACCCATCCTCAACAATCTAAATCTGTAACAGCTGGACCAACTTTTGACCCCTACCTGTTACAGATCGAGACAAGCGGCAGCGTTCCGTCGGAAAATCTCGATCTGTAACACCTACAGGCCAAAAACAACCCCAGATGTTACAGATCGAGACGAACAAACTCGGTCCGACCAAACATCTCAATCTGTAACATCTAGACCGACTTTTGGCCTCCACCTGTTACAGATCGAGACAAACCAATCTAGCCTGCCGAAAGATCTAAATCTGTAACAGTTACTCGGCAAAAACCGTCCCTCGTGTTACAGATTTAGACAAACGGGACCCAACCCACCGGCATATCTCGATCTGTAACACCTAGCCGCCCAAATCGGGTCTAGATGTTACAGATTGAGATTTTGTTTGAGAGGCCGAGAATTGGACCGAGAACACGGTCCCGGAAAAAAAAGCTCGCCGGCTAGGCCGACGAGCTGCAAGTTGGACGATGGGGTCGTACGCCCCGTCCTGCCTATAGAACCTCGGCACCGTCTTGGCGATTTCCTCGGTCATCAGCTGCTGCATGTCTTCCTCCGTTCCGGGCACGTGGCCCTCAACATCTCGCCCCTGTGGGCAAAGCCGAATGGTGACGCCGCGCGTCGTCGTCGGCTTTGCTCCCTGCAAAGCCGCACCGGAGCGAAGACGGGTCAAGGGAGGTCCATGACGACCTCCACCAACCGGAGCGGAGCGGAGGTTTGTGTGGGGTCTCATGGGCCCCCTTGACGCGGCGTAGCGGAGGTGCCACCCGGCCGCGAAGCCGTGGCCATACGGCGGCGTATGCCGTAAAACGTAAAACGCTGTTTATGCTGGCCCGGACAGCACCTGCTATCATCGCCTTTCTCGCATAGAGAGGATTGTTTCGGCATGGAAGAACGTCATGTCACGACGGGGGACAGGCCGAGCGAAGCCGCCCAGCGGCTCATGGACGGTATCGGGGTATTCTCCGAGATCGAGGATTATGGCAGAAGGATTGAAGTCCTCGCCGAGGCCATGTCGGTCGGGATCAGGATCGCGAACTACGAACTGCTCGCGGCATGCGGTGCGCTCCTCGCGGCGACGAGGAACCGGAGCGAGTGGACCGGAGCTTGGCTCTAGCCGACGTCACCCTCTGCGTTCCGCATGACGACCCAACCCGCGTTCACCGGACGCGCGTGTCGGCAGGCGGTGCGGAAACGTCGTTCTTCGAGCGGGTGTTCTCGAACGCCCAGACCCACCATCGCAGGCGGTCATCTGCCCCGTGAATGGGGTCCTCCCTGTGGAAGTGCTCCAGCATGAGCTGAGTGGTCCAGCCGCCGAAGCGCACCGTGTAGACCGCCGTCTGCGCGTCGTGGATGACCGCGCCGAAGGGGTCTATTCGAATGATTTGGTCGATCGTGAAGCCGCGGCCGTCCGGCCAGCAGACGCGGACAGGCACCGTCGTTCCGTCGGCGTTAGTGCGGGCGTAGACGTCTACGTACTGCTTATGGACGCGTCTGCCGGGCTTGTCGCCGTTGGCGCGAACGGTGATGCCACCGCCAAAGTCCTTTGTGTGGCCCATCACTCGGGCATCACCGCCATGCCGCCACCGCGCTCGACGAACCAGTCGCCGTGCTCCCACCAGACCGTTTTGCGCTGCCTCGCGATGCAGACGTCGTAACGCACATAGAGAGGTTACCGAAGATGGCGCGGCCGAACTCCTGGCGGGCGTAGATGCTCTCAACCTTCCAACTGCGGCCGTCCGGCCAGTGGATGGTGACGGGATCGGACGGGCCGTGGTCGGGGTCGTCCGCGCCGTTGGCGTCCACGGGGATGTAGATGCGCTGTGCATCGGTGGGTATGCCGCAGGTTCCCGCAAGCGAGTGCTTTTTCATGATCATGCGCGTACCCCCGAACATCCGTTTGTATCTCACGGGCTTCATTGTCGAACGAATGTTCTTGATTGTAAAGCGAACGTGGTGTGGGGGTTCGGTGTGCGGTGTCCGGACGGAGGGGCATGGATGTATCGCGTGGAAAGCGCCCGCGATCCGGAAGACCCGCGTCTTGGTATCATTTTGCAATCCTTGGGGAAGGAAAAATGCCATGACTCAGCTCTATGAGATAGACGGGTACCACTATATAGGCGACCTGACGCCCTATTTCGTTCTCGGCGTGCTGGCCATAGCCCTGGTCTGTGCAATCGCGGTCCTGGTTCGCAGGATTCTGGCGAGCCCCTTTAGGTATCCCTACTACGTGGCCCGCTTCGATGTGTCTGGCAGGCGCAACGTGAGGATCGAGGACTACATCGACCGTCACCTGATGGACCCGGCCGGTTGGGACGCCATCGTCGCCCATAGAGCATACATCCAGAACTGGAAGCACGAGCAAGAAGAGTATCTGAAAACCTGCCGGCTCCGCAGCCGGCGCGAGCGTCAGTACGCCGAGGCGGTCGACGATGACAGGGCCTTTAGGTTCATCACCCGCCGCGAACAGACGAGGTACAAGCAGGCCAACTACGTGAAGACGTCCTACAAGGTGTCGATGGATGATTCCGAGCTTGACGTGAACTGGGAGTGGATCGTCGAGCGCCGCATCCGCCTCGCCGCCATCAACGACGAGGCGACGCTCAGGGACTATCACGCCAAGAACCAGCGAAGGCTGATGACGAAGCAGCTGCGCGAGCAGATCGCCCGCCGGGACAACTACACCTGCCAGATATGCGGGAAATACATGCCGGACGGCGTGGGCCTGCACGTCGACCATATCGTGCCGGTCGCGAAGGGCGGCAAGACCGTTCCATCCAACCTGCAGGTGCTCTGCTCGAAATGCAACGGGCGGAAGGGCGCGCGGTAGCGGCGCGTTGCAGACACGCGCTATTCGTCGAAGAAATCGGTGTCAACGGCCTTGATCTCGTAGACCTGTCTCGTGCTCACGCCGACGCCGTAGTCGATCATGAGGCCGGCGAGCGCGGGGCCGTCGACGAGCACGACCGTCTGCCCCAGGAGGCCCTCAGCATATTTGCGGGCATCCTTGGAGAAGCGAGCCGTGGTGATGAAAAGGCCCTTCGATACGCCCTTTCCGGAAAGCGCCCCGACGAATGCCTGAACCTCCGGCCGTCCGACCGTCCTTTGCGGATCCCACCGCTTAGCCTGGTAGCAGATGGTTCCAAATCCGAGTCGGTCCTCACGGACGACGCCGTCTATCCCCTCGTCACCACTCTTTTTGGTGACGTCGGCACGGGAGTCCAGGCTCTCGCCGTAACCCATCGCCACGAGCAGCTTTCCGACCAGGTGCTCGAAGAAATACGGATCTTTTCCCATGATGATCGAAATGAGGTCGTCGGCGAGCGCGTCGCGAATCTCGCCGTAGGCAGACTCCATCGCCTCCTGAGGGGACTCCTGGTCCTCCAGCGTCGAAACGCCCTCGGGCTCTGAAGCGTTTTTGGCCTTGCTTGCGGCCTGATAGCCGTCTTTCCACTTCTTGAATGCCGTGCAGTTCTCATAGAGACCCTTGGCTGTAATGGGTCCGGGATAATCAGAGAGGTACGTCCTGCCGGCATCGGTGATACGGTAGGTTCCCTTCTTCTCGCCGTATTCCAGAAGCTTAGCCTTCTCCAAATCGGTGATACCCCAGTACACGCGGTTGTAGAGTCTCGACTGGCCGCTCTTGAGACGCTCGGCCCGTTCGTCATCGGTCATGTCGAATTCGATCGCCACGGCATCCTGGAGGTCGGTGCCTGCCAGATATCCATCGACATGCGCCAGCGCTTCAAGGACGGGCCGCATGGTCTCATGCCATTTGGGCATCGTCATCGCTCGTCATCCCCTTCATTTCGGCAAAATCAGTAAAAGAATCAACCGCCGCTGCGGTCAAGGGACCTGTCGCCTGCGGCAATGACCTGAGCTCCCCTGCGAGTCTCCTCGACCCGCCCTTGAGGCTGACGAACGTGAGGCCTCCCGAGATGAACCCGCCGACGACCGGAACGACTTTGCTCACCGCGTCGCCGAAACTGCTTTTGGTGATCTTGACGCCGATCCCGGCAAGGACCTTTTTGATAATCGGGTAGTAACTTGTCTGCATAAGCGCCTTGTTGGCGACCTTCTTGGCCACATTGGCCTGAACCGTTTTGGAAAACACCGTCAAGGCGGAGTTGGCACCGCTCACGCCGGCCATCACGGCCAGGAGAAGGGCGAAGGCCGCCAAGGTCTCATCGTCCATCTCGTCGCAATCGTCGATAAATGACTGCCAGCCGTAGAGATACGCCAGCTTCTGCATGATTCGAAAGGCGTGGACATAGTACTGCGTCACGTCCGCCGGGATCGTTCCGAGCATCGCGAGCCCGCCGGGCAATCCCGCGGAGAACGAAAGGACGGTCGATTTCTTCGTCTCGAAATCAATGACGTCCCTCGCGATGGAGTCGACAAGGTCAGAATCCATCCCGGCGGCGGCTGGGCTCGTTGAAATCGCGAGCTCTACCCGCTCGTCCGCAACGCCCCGCTTACGAAACTCTGAGCGGAGGAAATGGTCGCGCTCGATTGCCACGCCTTTCAGCCTCATAACCTTCTTGAGGAAGGCGACGGCATATCTTTGGGCTTCCTCCTCCTGTCGATCGGCCTCGGCCCTTAGATCTCCAATGCTCCCCTTCACGGAATCGGGTTCGGATGGTATCGTCTCCCCCTTCGGCTTTATGACGTTCCCCTTCACGCTACTCACCGACCTTCTCGGCATAAAGCTTGAATAGATGCGAAACAACCCTCTCTTCATCTCCGCCAAAATCAACGCCATAGGCAGATTCGACAGCAGCATCGAGCCGTGCATGAGCCTTCATGAGATCGGAGAAGAAGAGGGCTTTATCGGGGCTATACATGTCGGCAAGAGTTGCCCCGCGTTGAGCGTTTCTCGCCTCAAGCACATCCCTAGCACACTGGCGTATCTCATCCTTCTGACTCGCAGATGGAGAAGGCCAGACAAAATTGTTATAGACGATAGTGTTCGAGTATTGATAATCGCTCTTTAAGCGTCCAGCAACCTGCCTCATCCATGCGTTGTGAAACTGACTTGAGATGATTCCAAAATCATACAAATCCGCCTCTTCGACAAAAAAGAGCTTGTTTCCAGGAATAGTGCCGTTGGTTATGAATCCGACCGGAATGTATTTCCTCCGTCCGGAAGACACCTGTGGAACGGCCAGGAATGCGCCATCGGCAGGCGCTTTAACCTCATCGAACTCCCACGGGGCACAGGCTCTCTTTTGCGTGCCAGAACGCGGAGAAGCCAACCTTAGTTTGCGGATTTCATCGAACCGATCCCTTATTTCTTTGGGAAGTTTGGATAGCTCGGCTCCCGATAGTCCAGCAAACCACAAGCAATACCTGTTAATGCCCTTGATAAACTCAGATCCCATTGAAAATGGCCTAATGTACTGTTCGAGAGCAGGATATGAAGTCAGTAAACGATGTGCCTCAGCCTCATCGAGGGTTAAAAATCCCCAATCACCAGCGCCGCCACCTCGCGACATCTTCGGAACAGAGCAGAGGGGCTGCCTTCGCTTTTCGACAAAGACGTCCGGAGCATTCGAGAGGTAGCCGTTGATGTTGTCCGCTTTTGTTGCACCCGTTGAGCTAAACAGTAGAGGTTGCATATCGGGACTTTTAGAAAATCCGACAATGACAACATGGACATTCGCTTTATCAGATGCTTGGGAATCCCAAACGAACGTTTTATAGGCGAAATCGATATGAACGCCATTGTCGAACAGGGGCTTCCACAGGGGCTCAACCTGCTGTCCCTGGCAGATAGAGTTAGTTGAAACGAATGCACATCGAACACGATGCCCATCCATATATTCAGCCGCTTTCTTATGCCAGCATGCAACATAGTCGAGCAAACCAGCGGATTTGCCAAAAATCGCCTTCCTATCTTCCTTTTGAGCGTCTTCAAGGCGCGAACTGCCTATAAAAGGAGGATTTCCGAGCACATAATCGACCTCATCCGCTGATACGACGTCATTCCAGTCGATACGAAGGGCATTCGAGTTAACGATACCCTCATAGTCCGTGAGCGGAAGTTCCTGGTAGACGCGCTGCGTCACTTTTGCGGTGTCAGCGTCCGCCTGCTTCTCGGCGATCCAGAGAGCCGTGCGGGCAACGCAGCAAGCGAAATCCTCCAGCTCAATACCATGGAAGTTCTTTAGGTTGACCAGCACGTCGCGATCGCCGGAATCCTCAAAGCTGAATGACGTCTGCTCACCCTGGAGCTCGAAGAGGATGCGGTTCTCCAGCTGCCTCAGGCACAGGTAGCTCTCCGTCAGGAAGTTGCCTGACCCGGCAGCCGGGTCGAGGATAGAGACGCCACCGATCTTTTCATGCAGGTCCTTGAGCGCACGGGTCCTCGCACCGCCCGCGACGGGCTTGGCACGGGCCTCCTCGAACTCAGCCTTGAGGCCGTCGAGGAAGAGCGGGTCTATGACCTTGTGGATGTTTTCGGGGCTCGTGAAGTGCTGGCCGTTTGCGCGGCGGTGGTCGTGGGACAGCGCGCCCTCGAAGATGGAGCCGAAAACCGTGGGGCTCACGCCCGACCAGTCGAACTCCTGGCACCCCTCGACGATGAGCGTATGGCGGAAGTTCTCGGACAGGGGCGGTATCTCCGTCTTCTCGCGGAAAAGGCCGCCGTTCATATAGGGCAGCTTCTTCAACCAAGACCCGGCGTATTTGTCGCGTTCCTCGTCCTTGGTGTCGAGCCAGACGAACAGGTCCTTGAGGCCGTGCCTAAGGTCGTCCGCCGAGAAGTGCGAGACGTAGTCGCGAAAGGCGTTGGGGGCAATGAGCCCCGAGTCCTCACAGAACATGAGAAACATGAGACGCGTCATGAGCACGGAAAGCGCGTGGTGGTTCTCGGGCGTGTCGGGGTCATCGAACGCCTCGGCCACCTGCTCATGGAGCTTCGACATGATCTTGCCCGCCTCGACGGAAACGGCACGGGAGATCGTGGCCGGGGCCTCCGCGCCGCCCTTGAGGAACTGGATGGCGGCGAGGTTCTTGGGGAGCTCGGCAAGCGGCAACTTGAAGAGAGGCTCCCGGCAGAGCGAATCCCTCTCACGGTCAAAGACCCAGAAATCCGAGAAGTTGCAGGCGATGATATAGCGCGGCTGTTGCGAGAGGGGCATGCCCTGAGCGTAAGCGTTACCTTGCTTCGCAGGCGTCACCTTGCGTCCCTGGCGTGTCTCCTCCTTGGCAAGATCGATTCCCAGTGACTTCTGCTCGACAAGGGTTTTGGCCGACGGTATGAAGACGTCGATATACCCATCGTGCGTGCTTGCGTCGGTAGAAACGGGTTTCTCGAACTCAAGTCTCGAGACGGCATCCTCCACACCAAGGACGTTCTGATAGAAGTCGATCCAGAACCGCTGCGTGTCCTGGTTCTCATTTCCCTTGTTCGCCCACCTGCTTGCAAAAGCTTCTGCATCGGCTTTCTTTCCCGGCATACAGACCCTCACTTGATAGCCTTTTCCACTGAGAAAGATTCTACGGGTTCTTCACTTCTTTTTAGCTGGTTTTAGTTTTATTGGTATCCCTTTTGTCCTGGCGGTCGTTGCAATCTGCTCATATTCCGATCGGAAGTCTTCACCGCATCCTTTATCCAAAGAAAACAGCCCAGAGGAACAATGCCTCTGAGCTGCTAAAAGTCTTGGTCGCGGGGGCAGGATTTGAACCTACGACCTCCGGGTTATGAGCCCGGCGAGCTACCAGACTGCTCCACCCCGCAATGTCTGGGCGCCTCATGTGCGCAAGAAAGAATATTACTCGGGAGTTCGGTGGACGGCAAGGAAACTCTCGTAGAGCATAATTCCTTCATATTTAAAACCCCTCAGCCCATATCACCGTAAACGAATCGCAGCCGAGCGCCGTCGACAGCACGTATACAATGGTGCGCGTCCTTTTATGCCGAAACCGGGAGTAGACATGCTGCTCGCTATCGATATGGGAAACACGCAGACGGCCATGGGCCTGTTTGACGGAGACGAGCTGGTGCAGTCGTGGCGCATGCCCACCGACCGCTCCTATACCGCCGACGAGATCCACGTGCGCCTGATGGGTTTTTTTAAGATGTACGGCCTTTCGCTCGACGCGGTCGATGCTATCGCCTTTGCGGGCGTGGTGCCGCAGCTCTCGCGTGAATGGCATGCCGTGGCCGACCGCATTGCCGCAGACGCCATCGTCATTGGGCCGCAGACGGCCGCCGTGACCAAGCTGCGCGCGGCGCGTCCCCAGGCCGTAGGTGCCGACCGCGTTTCCAACGCCGTTGCGGCCGAGACTTTCTACGGCGCGCCGGCAATCGTGGTGGACTTTGGCACCGCAACCAATATCGACGTCATCGATGAGGACGGTTATTACATTGGCGGAGCGATCGCGCCGGGCATCCGCATCTCCATGGATGCGCTTGCCGCCCGCGCCGCCAAGCTCGCCAGCGTGCCGCTCGAGGCGCCCGAGCACGCCATCGGCCGCGATACCGAGGAGTGCATCAAGGTCGGCGCCGTGGTGGGCACCGCCGCTATGGCCGAAGGCCTGGTCGCGCGCATGAAGCGCGAGCTGGGCCGCGAGGATGCCACCGTTATCGCCACGGGAGGCCTCGCCGGCATCGTCGCCGATTCGACCGATGCCTTCGACGTGGTCGATGGACAGCTCACCATTAAGGGTATCTGCGAAATCTACCGCCGCATGCAGGAGCTGGGATAGGGCAGGAGCTTAAGTCGAGCACGAGCGCGAGCGGCGAACTAGGCAACGCTTCGAGCCTATTCCTCAAAAACGAAAAATTTTCAGTTTTGAGGAATAGGCTCGATGCACGCTACGCCTCGCCGCACAGCCACCTCGCCAGGTCCACGATCTGCACTCCGTCGCGGTCCGTGGCCTCGTGATGCGTGCGGGCGAGAATCATCTTGGGGTACGCGTCGCCAATGCTCAGCAGTGGTGAAATCTCGCGTTCAAATGTCTTATCCGAGCTGATGTCGTCGCTCACCTGAATGTAGAGCTTCTCGCTTCGCTTGATTGCTACAAAGTCAATTTCCTTTTTATAGAGTACGCCGACGTATACCTCATATCCGCGGCGCAGCAGCTCGATGGCCACTATGTTCTCGTACACGCGACCCCAGTCCATATCGCGTGTACCGAGCAGCGCGTATTTGAACGCGTGGTCTGCCAGGTAATACTTCTCGCCGCTCTTAAGGTATTTCTTGCCGCGAATGTCATATCGACGAACTTTATAGAAGGCAAACGCATCGCACAGGTACCCCATGTACGCACCGACCGTCTTGTTCGTAATCTTTAGCCCATCCGCATTTAATGCATCGGTAATGTTGCGTGCCGACGTAATGTTGGAAACGTTGTCCATCATGTAATCGGCAATGCGCAGCAGCGCCGATTCGTTTCTCACGTTATGCCGTTGCACGATATCTCTCACAATGAGCGTCTTAAAGACGTTGGAGAGATATTGATAGCGCTGCTCCTGCAGTGGATAAGGGTAAGAGCCAGACATACCGCCGGTTCTCGCGTACTCATCGAAGTCACGGTCGACCTCGCCCTCGTCGCCATAGAGACGATACTCCTCAAACGAGAATGGGAAAACCTCGATCTCGAACGTGCGCCCCGTAAAGAGCGTCGACAGATCGCTCGACAGCAAAAAGGCATTCGATCCGGTAATGAAGATGTCATAATGCTCGGATGCGTGAAGGCTGTTGATCGCACGCTCAAAACCTTCGCACATCTGAACCTCATCGATAAGCAGAACGTTTTGTTTGCCGGGCACCCGATGATCTTTTACATAAGCGAGCAACGCGTGATACTCGAGCAGGTTCTCGAACTCATCGAGGTTGTAGTTGATATGGATGACATTCGAATTAGGCAGATTTGCCTCCACGTAATCGCGGAGGGCCTCGAGCAATTTTGATTTACCGCTGCGGCGGATGCCCGTGATGACCTTGATATCCGGCACGCCAATAAGACTCGTCAACGTGTCCATATATGACGCTCTATTGATGAGTTTCATCGGGGCCTCCTCGCGGTCTTTTATCTCTATTCCTCAAAAACGAAAATTTTTCAGTTTTGAGGAATAGGCTCTATAGCGAATATACCTCGCGAAAGGCCGAGCTGCCTTAATCCTATTCCTCAAAAACGAAAATTTTTCAGTTTTGAGGAATAGGGCCGCGATGCCACCCTGTAGTCGCGCAAAGACCCTCCCCGGCAGAGGCAGTTCACTCTGCCGGGGAGGGTCTTGTTGTCATCATTATCTTTGAGCGCGGACATCTCGCGTTACAGCCCGCGAATCCGTACGGCCTCGGGCGGAAACTCCTGCTCGCCGGCATCGGTCTTGATGGTCGCGCGACCCCAGATGTCCAGGCCCGCAAACACACCAACCGCAAGCGGCAAGCCGTTGGGCGACACCGCCGCAACCTGGCGGCCCAGCAGCGGCACCATGTCGAAGTACTCGCCCAGCACGGGAGCCAGCGGGCCGGCGGCGCCCTGCGGCGTGTTGGCGACAACCGCCCAGGCGTCCACGCGGGCCAGCACGGCGGTAGTCAGCGCTTCGACCAGCGCTTCATCGGTCACATCCACGCCAAGTTCGCCCAGCGCCGCGCGCTCAATATCCACCGTCACGGCACCGAACATACCCGCGGCACCGGCGCCACCGTTGACGGCGACGCGTGCAAACGACGTCTCAAACGCGGGCGCGCCGTACACGATATCGCTCGGCCACTGAATGCCCACCTTACCGGCAAGACCCAGCCCCGGCGTCGATGCCGTTCCCGCGAGCGCGTCCATCATGCCCATCGCCGCCACAAACGGCAGGCCATGGAAGGCGTGCATATTCACATCCGGGCGCACGACCAGCGAAAACGTCAACGACGCCTCGCCCACGCTCCAAGCGCACCAGCCCGCGGGCACACCCTCGCGACCCGCGTCACGTGCCGCGTCGAGCTCGGTACCGGCGGCAACAGCATTCATCTCAATCATCTACATACGCCCCAATTCGCCCACGATATGGCCCACGCGATCCTCGGGCTCCTTGACCTCTACACCGTTGTAGCGGAAGAACCGCGCCGGGTCGTGCATCAGGTCCTCGAGCGGCACCAGCACAAAGTCGCGTTCGCCAATGAGCGGATGCGGCAGGCGCAGCTTTTTGCCGCCATGGGTCTCGCCATCCATCCACAGCAGGTCCAGGTCGATGGTGCGCGGGCCGTTGACCTTGGCCTTCTTGGATCGGTCGCGCCCCAGCTCGGCCTCGATCTTCATAAGCTCGTCGAGCAGCACCAGCGGCGCCAGCTCGGTCTTGATCTCGATGACAGCGTTGGCAAACGCGTCCTGGCGCGTCTCGTAGGCCGGCTCGCTCTCGTAGATGCGCGAGCAGTTGGACACACAGGTGAGCGGAATCTCGGCGATCATGTCGCGCGCGGCGCGGATGTTGTCGCAACGATGCCCCAGGTTGGAGCCCACGGCCACAAACGCGCGACGCGGCTGCGGCTTGGCAACAGCCCAGTAGCCGTTCAGGAACTGCGCAAAGCCGGTGACATCGTGCACGCGCACGATGTTGGCACCGGCCTGGATAGCGCCCAGGCACACGCCAAAGGTGGCGGCATCGCGCTCGGCGGCCTCGGTCACGCCCGAGACGGCGCCCACAAAGCGCTTGCGCGACACGGCGCACATGAGCGGATAGCCCAGCGACGCCATCTTGGCGGTCTCGCGCTGGATGACGATGTCTTCGTTGGCCGTCTTGCCAAAACCCGGACCCGGATCGATGCAGATACGGTCGCGTGACACGCCGGCGTGGATGAGCGCGCGGGCCTGATCGGACAGAAAGCCCATGACGCGGCGCATGATGGGCGCCGAATCGGGCAGGGTAAAGCGGCGAAGCTGCGAGGTGGGCACATAAGCCTCCTCGCGGCGGGCGCTGCGGCGCATCATGGCGGCCAAGTGATCGCTGGGCTCCGGCGCGGGCTCAGGGGTCGCGGCGGCCTCGGCGGCAGGGGCAGCCTGCTCGGCGGCCGGCGTCTCCTGCTTCTGCTCGCCCGTTGGCCCGGGCGCTGGCTCCGGATCGCCAAACGGCAGCGAGGGCTGCACCACGCCACCCGGCAGTTTGGCCTCCGTCTTGGGCTCGCCCAGCAGCTTGCCGCGACGACGGCGGGCGGGCTTCTCGGCCTCGCGCGCGGCCTCGGCAGCCGCCTCGCGCGCCTTCTCGGCAACAAACGCCGCGGCAGAGGTATCGAGCTGCACCGTTGCATGCGTGCGAGCGGGCGCGGCGACCTCGCCGGCGTGCATCACGATGACGCCGCAGGTGCTCGTCGCGACAAACTCGACCATCTTGGGGTCGGTGAAGCCGGTCACGTCGTTGACGATCGAGGCACCGCAGCGCACGGCTGCCTTGGCAACCGCCACATGACGCGTGTCGATCGAGACGATGGCGCCCTCTTTGGCAAGCGCACGCACCACGGGCAGCACGCGACGCGCTTCCTCATCGGGATTGACCGGGGTAAAGCCGGGGCGCCACGTCGACGTGGACTCGCCGCCCACGTCGATGATGTCGGCGCCGGCATCGAGCATCGCCAGGCCGTACTCGATAGCGGCATCCTGGTCAAAGTGCTCACCGCCGTCGCTAAAAGAATCGGGCGTCACGTTGAGGACGCCCATGATGCGCGGACGGTCAAAGCTGAGCTCGTACTTTCCGCACCGCCATGTCTTGCTGTCGTTCGCCATGAACATCCTCCTAAAATGCCCGCGCCGCCACGCTCGGGCGCAGGCGGCGGGGTCGCTTTGCAATTAGTCTTTCTATTGTATCCGCGCGCGCGGGCTAGAACGCAAACGCGGCAGCGATGTCGCAAGAAATCAGCAGGTCGGCATTTGCATCCTGATCGGTGGGAGCAAGATTGCATATGGCCAGCGTATCGCCGGTAAAGTATCGCGTAAGACCCGCCGCCGGATACACCACGAGCGAGGTCCCGCCCACAATGAGGGCATCGGCCGCGGCAATGGCGGCAACGGCGTCGGTCAGCACATGCTCGTCGAGCGGCTCCTCGTAGAGCACCACATCGGGCTTAATGCGCCCGCCGCACGCGGGGCACACGGGCACACCCGCGGCGTCCTCGTGCCCGCGGGCGCAAATCCACTCGGCGCTATAGACCGCGCCGCACGACTGGCAAATGTTGCGATGGACCGATCCGTGCAGCTCGAACACGCGCTGAGAGCCTGCCATCTGATGCAGACCGTCGATATTTTGCGTCACAACGGCATTTAGTTTGCCGGCACGCTCCAGCTCGGCCAGCTTGGTGTGGCAGCGGTTGGGCTTGGCGCCAAGTGAGATCATCTTGGTGCGGTAGAAGTCGAAGAACTCGGCCGGATGCGCCTCGTAAAAGCTATGCGAGAGCATGGTCTCGGGAGGGTAGGCAAACTGTTGGTGATATAGGCCGTCCACGCTGCGGAAATCGGGAATGCCACTCGCCGTGGAAACACCGGCGCCGCCAAAGAAGACCACACGCTTGTGGGTACCAAACAGCTCCGCCAGTGCGGCGGAGGCCCGCTTGGGATCCGATATCGCCTGCGTCATATGAGTCCTCCGTCCTTGTTGGTCGGGCAGCGTCGGGCGACATCCCAGCATGCGGCCTTTGAGTCAGCACGCGCGGAGCCCACCACCGCCCCTTTTGCGCTAATCTTAAGCCTGCAAACCCCGTCGAAAGGACACCATGCCTCAGACTTACACTTTCGCCTCGTGGAACGTCAACGGTCTGCGCGCCGTGCTCAAAAAGGACCCGAGCTTTATCCAGATCGCACAGGAGCTCAATGTCGATATCCTGGCGCTGCAAGAGACCAAGCTGCAGGAGGGCCAGGCCGATATCGACCTGCCCGGTTATCACCAAACCTGGAGCTACGCCGAACGTAAAGGCTATTCGGGTACTGCGGTCTTTAGCCGCCAGGAACCGCTGCGCGTGCTGCGCGCCGATGCGCTGCTGCCTTACGCCGGCGAGGGCGCGGCAGCCGAGCTCGTGGCGCAGGCCGCGACCGAGGGCCGCGTCTGCGCGCTCGAGTTCGACAAGTTTTGGTTTGTGGACGTCTATACGCCCAACGCCCAAAATGAGCTCGCGCGCATCGATGTGCGCATGGCCTGGGACGATGCCTATCGCGGCTTTTTGGCGGGACTCGAGCGCGAGACCGGCAAGCCCGTGGTGACCTGCGGCGACTTTAACGTCGCGCACGAGGAGATCGACCTCAAGAACCCCAAGTCCAACCGCGGCAACGCAGGCTTTTCGGACGAGGAGCGCGGTAAGTTTACCGAGCTGCTCGACGCCGGGTTTACCGATACCTGGCGCGCGGCAAATCCCGACGTCGAGGGCGTCTACAGCTGGTGGAGCTACCGCTTTAATGCCCGCAAGAACAACGCGGGCTGGCGCATCGATTACTTCCTGGTGAGCGACGCCATCGCCGGCAACGTGCGCGACACCGGCATCCGCGGCGACATCTTTGGCAGCGACCACTGCCCCGTCACCCTCACCCTAGAGCTCTAGCACCAGCCGACCCCTCGGGGACGAAGCAAAACGGATCATTTTCACCTCGCGAGGGAATCCACGCGGCACACCCGCCACGAAACTGCCCCATCTACTACGTTTAAGCCACTACCCTCAACCACGGCGAACAACGCAAAAAGAAAACCGCAGGTAGAAAGCCTGCGGTTTTTCATAAAACGCGGTCATGGTCGAGGGTATCAAGCTAAACGTAGTAGATGGGCCAGTTTCGTGGCAAGCGCCGTCAACTGATTCCCTGGGGACGTCTGGGGGCGGAAGAAAACGGATCAATTTGGCTCTCTAAGGGCCACGACGCCCATCATGTCAGCCGGCCATTCCAAAACTATGCCGGTTTACGGGGCTGAATCGCAAATCCCCAACCAAACGCAATTCAAGCAAAATAAAACCGCAGGTAGACGGATCGTCTATTTTCGGAAAAAGCCGGCATGGTCTGCCTGTGCCAATCTAGCCCCGTAAACCGGCATAGTTTTAAAATGGCACTTCGACAGTATTGATTCTCGCCCCGGCGCAACCGCCACTACAGCCCGTATTTCACGACGACACGGTTAATGCGACGACACCAAGGTTTGTAGAGAGCGGCCAAGAACACGCAGGTCGCAAGGCCGTGTGTGATATCGAACGGTACCGCCGTGGCAAGACGCGCCACGGCGCCCGCCCACGTGAGCGGTTGCACAAAACCGATGATGTCGTAGGCGTTAATCACGGCGCCATAGAGCAGGCCCGACGCAAAGCCGTACGCCATCAGCGCCGGCATGCGCACGGTTCCATCGGCACGGTCGAACGCACCCGCATGCGCCAGCGCGCCGCCAACATAGCCGACCAGACCCCAGGCATACATCTGCCACGGTGTCCACATGCCCTGCCCAAAAAAGAAATTGCTGGTCAGCGTCGCCAGCACACCGACCATAAAGCCGTTACGACGACCGAGCGTCGCCCCGGCGATAATGGCGATGGCGCTCACGGGTTTAAAGTCTGGAATGGGGCCAAACAAGATACGCCCCGCCGCGGCCAACGCCGCCAGAACCAGCGTGGGCATAATCTGGCGCAGGCCCGGTCGCGACGCCTCGTAGCCCGCAAAGAACAGCGCGAGCACCAGCGCCACCACGACAAGCATGGCAAGCGCCGCCTGCTCAACGCCTGCCAGCAACGCCGAGGCCATTACCGCTGGCACCGCCAGCAGCAGTGGGATCTCCAGTTTTGCGAGTATGCGCAAGACGCGATAATCCGCCATCCCATCACGCCCTATAAAACACATTGTCGGCAAAAAAGTCGGCGGGCGGCTCCATGCAGGCAATCTCACCGTCGAACATCATGGCAATGTCATCGGTAACCTGCTCGGCAAAACCCAGATCGTGCGTTGCCATGATGACGGTACCGCCGGCCTCCGCATGGTCGCGCAGGGCGCGGGCGATGATGCGACGGCTGGCCAGGTCCAGACCCTTGGTGGGCTCATCGAGCAATAGCAGCTCGGGGCCGATCAACAGCAGCTTTGCCAACGCAAGCAGCTGGCGCTGCCCGCCCGAAAGATCGTACGGATGGCGCCCATCCAAGCCGGACAATCCCAGACTCGTCGCGCGCTCTCGCGCCATAGCCTCGTCATATCCGCAGGTCGAAGCCCATTCCATCAGCTCCTCGCGCACCGTCTCGGCAACCAGCAGCGCCTTGGGATTCTGAGGCAGCAGTGCCGCCGAGTCCGCCCCGCGCTCCATATGCCCACGCTGCAACTTGACCGTCTTGGCCAGCACCGAAAGCATTGTCGACTTACCGCAGCCGTTACCGCCCACAACAGCATGCACCGCGCCTGCCGAAAACGACGCATCGAGCCCGCGCAGCACCCAGCCGGACGCTCGATCGTAGCGAAACCAGCCCCCTGCCAGGGTGGTAGCCGACCCAGCGTGCATTTTTGGGAGTATTCGGCATCCACCGGCGCACGACGGCGCCCCCGAGTCGTCTTGCGACAGGATTTGCGCCTCAAATTCAGCCGATTTATCCGATTTCGGTCTTTTTTTTGCGCCCGGAGCGCCCACGCGCGGGTCCAAATAGCCCGGCCGGCCACTGGCGCTGCTGAAAACTCCGTTTTTTGCACGCCACGAGCCACCCCACCCTGGCACCTCGCCAGAAAACAGCTCTTCGCGATGCCCCAAGGAGGCGATATCGGCGACCTCGCATACGCGCCCGCCCTCAATCCGATACGCGCACGTCGCGTATTCAAGCATCGGGCGCGGCTGGTGCGTTGCCACAACAACCGTGCAGCCCAGCTCGCGATTCACGCGAAACAGCGCATGCAGAAAATTTTTCTCGGCAACGGGATCCAGTTGGGACGTGGGCTCGTCGAGCAGCAGCACGCGAGGGCGCAACGCCAGCACGGCTGCCAGCGACAGCAGCTGCTTGCGTCCGCCCGAAAGCGTATCGGTATCGCGGTGGAGCCAATCCTCCACCCCAAAGAAATAACTGGTCTCGGCCACGCGACGGCGCATCTCGTCGCGCGACATGCCTAAGTTTTCCAGGCCAAACGCCATCTCGTGCCACACGGTTTCGCACACAATCTGGTTCTCGGGGTCCTGAAACACATAGCCCACGCGCTCCGCGGACGCGCGAGCGTCCATGTCGGCAACGCTTTCGCCCAGCATGCGCAGCTCGCCGGAGCGTTCGCCCGCCGGCGAAATCTCGGGCTTGAGCAACGAGAGTAATGTCGACTTGCCCGACCCGGTACCACCGACAAGCAACGCAAACGTCCCTTGGGGAACACGCCAATCGAGCTCCTCGAACACCGGCACTTCGGCCCCGGGGTAGGCAAAGCGCAGGCCCCGCACTTCAATCGCCGGCATATCCGAGCCGCACACCGCGTCCGCCATGATGCTCCCGTCCAACCGAGCCATCAGCCAAACCTCTTCTCGTCAATCGCATGCACCACGCAGGGCAGCGCCATCCAGGTCGCGTATACAACATAGCCAGGCCACGGCGCCGGCACCGAAAGCTGCGGGTAAAACGAATACTGCATCGTCGCGGTCCACGCCACTGCCGCCGTGGCCACGCCAAACAGCGCAAGCCCAACCAACGCGGCAACGTCGCCGCGCGCCAGCCGATACCGCGCGTACGTCGTGCGACGCGCCGCGGCGCCCCACCCACGGGAGCGCATGGCGTCCGCACGCTCCAGCGAATCTTCCATGCCCCAGCCCATCAACACGCTCGATGCCCGTAGGCGCGAACGCACGGGGTCGGCCGGCGCGCGGCCCGGCACATCAATCGCATCCTGCACCGCCAGCACCGTGCGACCGCGACGCAAAAACTGCGGGATAAGCCGCATACACATCGAGATCATGAACGCGATCACCGGCGCGGTGTTACCCAAAAGCGCAAGCACCCTGTCGTAGCTAAGCATCGACGCCGCGGCCTCAAACCACAGCACGCTCGTCACAAACAGCCCGCCCATGCACAGGCCGTATACCATGCTCTCCAGATACACCGCACGCATGCCAATACGGAACAGTTCCGTCGAGCCCGAAGCGCTAAATAACGGGTTGAGCACCGCGATAATCAAAATCACCGGCAGCTGCCAGCGAAGCGCCCCCAACGTGCGTGCGACGCCGCGCGTCGCAAACCCATACGCCAGCCCGCCCGCAAGTGACAGCGCAATCAGTACCGGCTGCATCGAGAACATGGTGAGCCCCAGCGTCAGCACCATGTAGAGCGCCGGCACCGCCGGATGCGACATCGAGAATGCCGCGACGGGCTCGTTGCCCGATTCCTCTCGCATGATATCCACGGACACCCCCATCCCCTCGCTCAAACGCCAACGCCGCAGTGCCGCTGCCATGCACAACCAGCGCAAACGGCACGCCGGCGGAACCGACATCGGCCGCCATGCGCCAATCGTTACGCGCTCATCATATGCCTGCGGTATCATATTGCGCCGTGTATCGTTTCCAAACGCACGTCTCTATAACGTAACAGGAGATCACATGGACGCAACCGCAATTATCCTCGCCGCCGGCGAGGGCACCCGCATGAAGTCGAACCACTGCAAGGTTTCGCACAAGATCCTGGGCAAGCCCATGGTCCAGTGGATCGTCGACGCCACCATCAAGGCCGGCTGCAGCCGCGTCGTGGTCGTCATCGGCAGCCACGCCGACGAGATGCGCGCGCTTATCGACGGCGCCTACGCCAACAGCGCCACCAAGGTCGAGTGCGTCGAACAGACCGAGCGCCTGGGCACCGGCCACGCCGTAAAGGTCGCGCTCGAGGCATGCGGCATCATGCAAGGCCCCGTCGTCGTGCTCAACGGCGACCTGCCGCTCATCACCGCCGACACCGTCGCCAAGTTCGCGCAGACCGTCGCCGGCGGCGAGCTCGCCTGCACCGTCATGACCATGACCCCGCCCGATCCCTTTGGCTACGGCCGCATCAAGCTGGGCGCCGACGGTCAGATCGAGCGCATCATCGAGCAGAAGGACTGCACGCCCGAGCAGGCCGCCACGTTGCTCGAGTGCAACGCCGGCTGCTACGCCTTCGACGGCGCGCAGCTCGCCGCCCACATCAGCGAGATCGGCAACGACAACGCGCAGTCCGAGTACTACCTGCCCGACATGCTCGAGATTCTCAAGGGCCACGGCCAGGCAGTCTCCATCTTCCACTGCGACGACTACCGCGACGGCCTGGGCGTCAACAGCCGGATCCAGCTCGCGCAACTCACCGCTATCGCGCGCGACCGCATCAACGAGCACTGGATGGCCGAGGGCGTTACCTTCATCGACCCCACGCAGGCCTGGATCGGCCCCGACGCCGTCATCGGCCGCGACACCGTCGTGTGGCCGCAGACGCATCTGATCGGCCACGTCACCGTGGGTGAGGAGTGCCAGCTCGGCCCCAACAGCCGCCTCACCGACACCACCGTTGGCAGCGGCTGCACCATCGATGAGACCATCGCCATCGAGGCTGTCATCGAGAACGGCGTCGACTGCGGCCCGCGCGCCTACCTGCGCCCGGGCACCCACATGCTCGATGGCTCCAAGGCAGGCACACACGTGGAGATCAAGAAGTCCACGATCGGCAAGGGCTCCAAGGTGCCGCACCTGTCCTACATCGGCGACACCACCATGGGTTCCGGCGTCAACGTGGGCGCAGGCTCCATCACCTGCAACTACGACGGCGTGCACAAGCACAAGACCGTCATCGGCAAGGATGCCTTCATCGGCTCCGACACCATGATGGTCGCGCCCGCCCAGATCGGCGACGGCGCACTCGTGGCCGCCGGCTCCGTCATCACCGAGCCGGTCCCGGCTGACGCACTCGGCCTGGGCCGCGCCCGTCAGGTAAATATTGAGGGCTGGGCCGCCGATTATCGCCGCCGTCTGCACGAGGACGACGAGGTATAACGTTTTACCAAGCATCTAAGGAGCTGTTCCCATGGGGATGGCTCCTTTTTCTATGCTGACCTGCGCGACCGGATGAGTGGTCGGTTCGTGTCCGTTGACGGTAAAGACGTTATCAAGACCCGATAAACCCCGCCACGCGGTTACAATGCAACAAGGCATCTATATGGCATTCGATATATAAAGGAGAAGGGTAATGCCGATTAATGATCCCGAGAAGTCGGAGAATATGCGCAAGTCCATCCGCGTGTATTCCGGTTCCTCCAACCGTCCCCTCGCTCAGAAGATCGCTGAGTACCTTGGGGTCGAGCTTTCGGGCCTTACGCTAAAGCAGTTCGCCAATGGTGAGATTTACGCCCGCTACGACGAGACCGTCCGCGGCGCCGACGTCTTCCTGATTCAGTCCGTGGCCGGCGGCAACGTCAACGACATGCTCATGGAGCTGCTCATCGCCACCGACGCTGCCAAGCGCGCATCCGCCCGCTCCATCACCGCCGTCATCACCCACTACGGCTATGCCCGCCAGGACCGCAAGGCCGGCCCGCGCGAGCCCATCACAGCCCGCCTCGTCGCCAACCTGCTCGAGCGCGCTGGCGTCAACCGCATCATCACCCTCGACCTGCATCAGGGCCAGATTCAGGGTTTCTTCGATATCCCGGTTAACCACCTGTCTGCACTGCCGCTGTTTGGCCAGTACTACAACGATATGCACTTCGACACCGACAACCTGGTTGTCGTCTCCCCCGACGTGGGTCGCGCCAAAGCTGCCAAGAAGCTCTCCGACATGCTCGGCTGCAGCCTCGCCATCGCCCACAAGGGCCGTCCGCGCCACAACGCCGCCGAGGTCATGGGCATCATCGGTGACATCAAGGGCAAGACCTGCATCATCAATGACGACATGATCGACACCGCTGGCACCCTGTGCGCCAACGTCAAGGAGCTCAAGGCCATGGGTGCCGGCGACATCTACGTGTGTGCCACCCACGGCATCTTCTCGGGCCCGGCCATCGAGCGCCTGAACGACGCCCCCATCGTCGAGTGCCTCGTCACCGATGCCATCCCCGTCGAGGTTGGCGGCAAGATCAAGACCATCTCGGTCGCCGAGGAGTTCGCCGAGGCCATCTCTGCCGTTTACCACGAGGAGCCCGTCTCCACGCTCGTCGGCGGCGACTTCGCGCTGTAATCCAGCGCGCATCGCATCATCTCTGGTGTTTTTGAAGGGTCGGAGGCTCGCTTCCGACCCTTTTTTTCTGCCCCTCGATAACCCGTCTTGGACAGTTAGTTCAGATTTGTATTAATTTGGGCATTCGTTTGGGCCATTTAATGTATCGAAAGCTCTCTTGCCGGCATAATTCCGCTCGATTCCTCCTCCCATGGATCTCTTCACCATGCCATTGGCCCCATTTTGCCCACCGAGTCCCTCAACAACGGCAATACACCCCCGGTCGCCTTGTACAAATCTGAACTAACTGTCCAGCACCCATCTCAGTAGATGCCTCCAAGCCAACCCATCACTCCATTCTCCACTTTTCCAAGGCATTCCGTATGATGTCGTTACCGCCCGCGGCGCGCGACGCCCCTTTGAGCGAAAAGAACGACACGGCCATATCATTTCGCCAACGGCTTAGTACCTTATAGCTATGACAACCGTAATTTCACACCTCTCCGCCCTTCGCGCAATTCGCCGCGCTCGACGGGCGTACTCCGCCCTTCCCTGGGACGCCATCGATGACGAGCAACAGACACAAGCCCTCGTAGGTTGCGTTCCCAACAAGGACGCCATAGACTTTGCGGCCCTTGCAATACTTGACGCCTGGAGCGAAGACGACTCCGAGCGTCTAGACCTCTTTGTTGCGAGCGGCAGCAACAGACGACCCGACGGACGGCTCCTCCAGCACACCATCACCGCCCCTCTCCCCCAGGGCGCGATCATGCACATCGAAGCCGACATCTACGCAACGTCTCCCGCCATGACGGCCATGCTTTGTTCCAAAAATGAATCGGTTGCCAAAACCTTGATGCTTCTCATGGAACTGCTCGGGACCTACTCACTTCCGCCCGAAGCAACTTACCCCATCGCCTACGACGACACGTGGCCCGAGGCCAACAGCTTCGAAACGATGGACGATCTCGATTGCCAGGGCGATCAACCGACACCCGAAAAGCAAGCCGAAACCCGCTACGAACAGGCGCACTACAAATGCGAGCCCGCCACAACCATCGAAGAGCTCGAGGCAGTCGCACGGTTTGCCAAAAGTAGTTCCTACGCCTCGTTTCGCACAGCTATCAAACTCGCCCGGGCCGGATCCGCATCCCCAGCGGAATCATTGATGTTCGCCGTCCTGGGCGCACCCATGCGCTTTGGCGGATTCGGGTGTTGCAGCCTGCCCATGGGAGGCCTGCTGCTCAACTATCGAGTCGATTTCGACACCCTTGCGGTCAACATGTCCTCGGGCATCCCCTACGCCATCTGCGACTTATATTGTCCAGCCGCCGGAGTCGACAACGAATACAACGGAATTGGACATGAGCTTCAAAACGCTCGCATCCACGATGGCAATCGCAACAATGGCCTTAAGGCCATGGGTATCCACGTCCTGGTTATCAATCGTGACCAAATGAAGGACCTTGTTGCACTCGAAGCCTTCGCCCAGACGATGCATCGACTTGCGGGAGTTCGATTCCGCTACCGCATCAAGGGTTATCGCAAGCGTCAGGCCGCCTGGCTCAACACCCTGCGGGCCGGAATCGGCCTCGCGCCGGTCTAAAAGACTTTTACCCAGTGCTACCGAGCATGGCTGGACAGTTAGTTCAGATTTGTATAAACAGACGGCTCATGTCGAGGTGGTTTGCCGCCATCCCGGCGCCAATCACCTCATTTGAAAACTCAAAAGATCTGAAATAGCACAAATTGTGCTCCCCAAAGCGCCGTGACAGTTCCGTGGCCCCGATTTTGGCAGTCAAAGATCTCTTGGTTTATACAAATCTGAACTAACTGTCCATCCCGGCTTCTGACGACTGTCCAAACGCCCTCATGCAGCCTCAATCACCCTCCATTTGACAGCAGCAACGGGGTCGCTCACCATAGCAGGCGACAAATCGATGAAAGGAAGCACATGGCAGCTGCACAGCCGCTTAAGATTCGCATGGTTGCCGGACTCGGCAACCCTGGCGATGAGTATGCCGAGACCCGCCACAACGCAGGCTTTAAGGCGATCGACGAGCTGGCGCGTCAGGCCGGCGTCACGTACTGGAAAAACCAGGCCGGCGCCGAGGTCGCGCTCATCAACATCAACGATCCAGAGGAAGAGGGCGGCAAGCGCCAGATTGTGCTGGTCAAGCCGCAGTCGTACATGAACACCTCGGGCGGCCCCATCTCCAAGCTTTGCCGCGAGTACAAAATCAAGGCCGAAGAGCTGCTCGTAATCCACGATGAGCTCGACATTCCCGCCGGCGACGTGCGCGTCAAGGTGGGCGGCGGCCACGCCGGCCACAACGGCCTGCGCTCCATCATCGACAAGATGGGCAGCCGCGACTTTAGCCGCATCCGCACCGGCATCGGCAACCCTCCCGGCAAGATGGCTGTCGCCGACTACGTGCTCAAGCAGCTGCGCGCCCGCGAGGCCAAGGACTTCCAGGACACCTGCGCCCGCGCCGCCGACGCCGCCGGCCTGGCGATTGTGCACGGCGTAATCTATGCCCGCGACCACGTCAACGGCTCCGCCTCTGCCAACGGCAAGCACTAAAACCTACCAAAAAGGGATGTTTATTTTGGCAGATTTTATATGCGAAAACGCCGCAGCGGCCGCATCGCAATAAACCCTGTGCCGCCATACATACCCAACACCCCAAAAGGGGCCGGCCTCACCGATATGCAAGGCCGGCCCCTTTTGTCGTTTTATCTGATAAAACCCGCCAAAATAAACCTGCCTCTTTGTGCTGGATCACTTTTCCCGCCTGCCAAAGATACACGTAAGCAACATGTCCATGAGGGTATAATTTACACCGTATGTCTGCACAACGCCTGTGCGCGTACGGTTTTATTCGGGCTGCCGTCCATTTCCGTGGAGGCACGGTTCGGTTGCCCTAACAAGAGAGGGGTTCTATGTATAAGATCCTGGAGAAGACGCAGTTCTCGGAGAAGGTGTTCAAGTTCCGCATCGAGGCGCCTGCAATCGCCAAGCATGCGCACGCTGGACAGTTCCTCATGGTTCGCGCCAACGAGACGGGCGAGCGTGTCCCGTTTACCCTGGCCGGCTGGAACGGTGACGAGGGCTGGGTCGAGTTCATCTTCATGGTGATCGGCAAGACCACCGAGATGCTTTCCACCTACGAGGCCGGCGAGTCGCTGCGCGACGTCGTGGGCCCGCTGGGCGTTCCCACCGAGATGGCCGAGGGCCCCTGCGCCGTCATTGGCGGTGGCGTCGGCCTGGCAATTGCCTTCCCGGTCGCCAAGCACCTGGTCGAGACCGGCCACGAGGTGCACGCCATCATGGGCGCTCGCACCAAGGACCTCCTGCTCATGGAGGACCAGTTCCGCGAGCTCCTCGACGAGGACCACATCCACATCACCACCGACGACGGTTCCTACGGCGAGCAGGGCGTTGTCACCGCTCCGCTGGAGCGCCTGCTGCAGGACAAGGCCGTGAGCCAGGTCTTCTGCGTCGGCCCCGTTCCGATGATGAAGTTCTCGACCCTCACCGCCCAGAAGTACGACACCCCCATCACCGCGTCGCTCAACCCCATCATGGTTGACGGCACCGGTATGTGCGGCTGCTGCCGCGTCGAAGTGGGCGGCGTGACCAAGTTCGCTTGCGTCGACGGCCCCGACTTCGATGCCACCCTGGTCGACTGGGATGACCTTCGTGCCCGCCAGGCCGCTTACCGTTCCGAAGAGGGCGAGTCCCTCAAGGCCTATGAGGAAAAGAGCTGCGCATGCCACTAGTTAACGGTCGTTTCGTTGCCGATATGAAGTCGCCCCGCACCCCCGATAACGAGGAGCCGGCCGCCGAGCGCGCCTGCGACTTCCGCCCCGTCGACAAGGGCTTCACCGAGGAGATGGCGCTGGCTGAGGCCGAGCGCTGCCTCAACTGCAAGAAGCCGTTCTGTGTTGAGGGCTGCCCCGTAAACATCAACATCCCCCGCTTTATCGAGCAGATCCGCGAGAAGGACTTTGGCGGCGCCCTCGATACCATCCGCGAGGACTCCATGCTTCCCGCCATCTGCGGTCGCGTCTGCCCGCAGGAGAACCAGTGTGAGGGCAAGTGCATCCGTGGTAAGAAGTCCGAGCCCGTGGCCATCGGCCAGCTCGAGCGCTTCTTGGGTGACCGCCCCGAGCTCGCCTCCACGCCCAAGATGGCTCCCAAGAACGGCAAGAAGGTCGCCGTCGTCGGCTCCGGCCCGTCCGGCATCACCTGCGCCGGCGAGCTCGCCCGCAACGGCTTTGACGTTACCGTCTTTGAGGCCTTCTTCACCGGCGGCGGTGTGCTGGTCTACGGCATCCCCGAGTTCCGTCTGCCCAAGGCGGTCGTCAAGCGCGAGATTGACGGCCTTGAGGACATGGGCGTCAAGTTTGAGTACAACTCCGTCGTGGGCAACATGGCCACGGCCGAGGAGCTGTTCGAGCAGGGCTTCGACGCCATCTACGTGGCGACCGGCGCTGGCCTGCCCAAGTTCCTCAACGTCCCCGGCGAGAACCTGCCCAACGTCTTCTTCGCAAACGAGTACCTCACCCGCGTGAACCTGATGAAGGCCAACAAGTTCCCCGAGTACGACACCCCCACCAAGCACGGCAAGAACGTCGTCGTCTTTGGCGGCGGCAACGTGGCTATGGACGCTGTCCGTACCGCCAAGCGCCTGGGCGCCGAGCACGCCATCATCGCCTACCGTCGTACCGAGGACGAGATGCCCTGCCGTCGCGCCGAGCTGCACCATGCCAAGGCCGAGGGCGTCGAGGTTCTGCCGCTCGTCTCCCCGCTCGAGTTTGTCGCTGGCGAGGACGGCTCCGTGTGCGCCGTCAAGGTCCAGAAGATGGAGCTCGGCGAGCCCGACGAGTCCGGCCGTCGTCGCCCGGTGCCCATCGAGGGCGCCATCGAGGAGATCCCCTGCGACGTCGCGATCTCGGCTATCGGCACCAACGCCAACCCCTTTGCTGCCAAGATCGGCGGCAAGATGGAGCTCAACAAGTGGGGCTACATCGTCGCCGACGAGGAGACCGGCCAGACCACCGATCCCCGCATCTGGGCCGGCGGCGACATCGTCACCGGTGCCGCTACGGTCATTCTGGCGATGGGCGCCGGCAAGAAGGCCGCCGCTTCCATCACCAAGAGCCTGCTGGGCGAGTAATCACCTACAGCACTAGCCACCAAACGGCAAAGTCCCCGTCGGGCACACGCCCGGCGGGGACTTTTTCTATGCCGGCCGCCCGATCACCATAAAGGGAACGGGCACCTTTGCGGTGGCTTTTGGTCGGCTAGCCTTCGAGCTGAGCCACCTTGTAGCGGTAGGCAGCGGCTATGACGTCTTTGCAGCCCTCGCGACCCAGCTTGGCGCGGTTGACGACGATATCCTTGCCACTCGTCATCTTCCACTTTCCGGCGCTGTAGCGCTTATAGAACGCCTCGCGTGCCTTCTGCTGCTGCTTGACCAGCTTGGCGCCCTTCTTTTTGTTGAGCCCACGCTTCTTGCGCACGATCTCGACGCGGTCCTCAAAGGGTGCGGTCACCAACACGGCAATGTGATTAGGGTTGTTACGCAGCAGGTAATCGGACAGGCGACCCTCGATAATGCAGCTCTCGGTCTCGCCCAGGTCCAAAATCACCTGACTCATCTTTTGGAACAACTTGTCCGAGTACGAACGCGCATCGTAGCGGTCGGGCAGAAACGCCATGTTCTCCACGGCCAGACGCTCGTCGTAGGCGGCCATCTTATCGAGCGACTCACCCGCGCGCATCGACGCACGCACCAGCAGCTCGTTGTCGTACAGCGGAATTCCCAACTCGTTGGCAAGCATGCGGCCAATCTCGTGACCCTCGGCGCCAAAGTCGCGCGCGATGGTAATGACCACAGGATTCTTCTTGTTCTCCAGATCGCTCATCGCGATTCCTTTCTCTATGTGACAAAGGGACAGTCCCTTTGTCACATTCATTTTGCCCCCACCTTCGTCCTGGTTTCCCAAGTGCGGCAGATTGCCCCGAAAGAGGAGTGCCGCGTACTAAATGTACGCAAGCGACGATTGAGGGGCAAGGTGCCGTGCTTGGGGAAGCAGGACTATGCGGCCACAATGCGACGTTGATATGCCCTCACCAGCAGCGAGATACCAAAGTTGAGCACAAAGTACATCGCAAACACCAGGCCGTAGAGCATAAGCACCTGCGACAGGTCGATCGCGTGGGCCATCACGACGTTTGCCGTGTACATGAGCTCGGCCACGTTAATGCCCGAAAGATAGGAGCTGTCCTTGATGACGGTCGTGCACTGGCTAAACAGCGCCGGAATGATCGTCTTAAACGTCTGCGGCAGAATGATATAGCGCATGGTGGCAAAGAAGCCAAAGCCCTGGCTCTGCGCCGCCTCAAACTGGCCGCGCGGAATCGAGTTGAGGCCGCCACGCACAATCTCGGCCATAACAGCGCTGGTAAACAGCGTAAAGGCGATGGTCGAAATCACAATGTCCAAACCCTGCACCGTAAAGTAGATAAACAGGATCCACAGCAAGTTTGGCGTGCAACGGAACAGCTCGATATAGGCGCTCACCAAAATACGGAATGGACGGGGCGCGTAGCTTTTAACGAGCGCCAGCACCGTGCCAAAGATGAGCGAGAAAAAGATCGACAGCGCCGAGATCTCGATCGTCTTAACAAAGCCGCCCCAAATGTAGAGCAGGTTAGTCGCGTTGAAGATTTCCATGCGCTAGGCCTCCTCTACGTTGTCGAGCCCCAGCTCGGCCAGGCTCATGCCGCGCGGGCGCTCCTTGGAGCGGCGCTCGAGCCACTGCACCAGCATGGCGAGCGGAAAGCAGATGATGAAATACATAAGGCAGCAGACGATGTATCCCTGCAGGTAACCGTACAAACTCACAAAGTTGTCGGAACGGTACATAAGGTCGCCGCCGGCCACAAGCGCCAGCACCGACGTGTTTTTGACCAGGTTGAGTGCCTGGTTACACAGCGGCGGCAGAATGATCTTGAACGTCTGGGGCAGCACGATGTAGCAGTATGCCTGCGCACGGGTGAAGCCCTGGCTCTGGGCCGCCTCCATCTGGCCACGCGGAACGGCCTCGATACCGGTACGGATGACCTCCGAAATGTAGGCAGCGTGATACAGGCCCACGCCCAAGAAGCCCAGCACAAACGGCGCGATACGCACCGGCTGGTCGGCACCGGTTATGGCCTGCAAAAACTGCGGACCGGCCATGTACATAAAGAGCACCTGCACGGGCAGCGGGGTGTTCTGGTAAAACTCCACGTACACGCGGCTTATGGCGCGCAGAACGCGAGAACGAGTGGTAGAGAACACGCCCAGCAGCGTGCCCAGCACCAGCGACAGCAGCAGGCCGGCAACGACCACCTGCAGCGTCACGCCAAAGCCCTCCCAGAAGGGCCCCATGTTTTGGAATGTCGTCGACCAGCGGTCGGCGTCAAACAATCCTTCGAGCATTTGATTCCTTCCTTGGACGATGCGCCTATACAAGACCCCAGGTCTTAACCTCTTGGTCGAGCCAGCCGTCGGCCAGGCGATCGCATATCACCTGATCGACCACGGCCGAAAGATCACAGCCCTTCTTGGTCGCCACGCCATAGCCCTGCTCGCCAAACTTGACCTCGGGTTGCAGCAGCTCAACGGTCTCGTTCATGTAACCGGCCAGCGTGGAGCGGTCCATGGCAAAGACGTCGATATTGCCGGCATCGAGCGAACTCTTAATGATGGGGTAGCCGCTAAAGGCCCTAAACTCGGGCTCGCAGCTAAAGCCGTTGTCCTTGATCATCTGCTCGATCAGGCCCTGCGTGGTGGCGCCCTGGCTCACGCCAATGACCTTGCCGTCCAGGTCCTCAATCGAGGTAAAGCCCGAACGCTTCTTGACCATGAGTCCCACGTAGTCGGTGCGGTACGGCGTCGAGAAATCCCAACTCTTCTTGCGCTCGTCGGTGATGGTGTAGGTCGCCGCGACCACGTCGAGCTGGCCGTTATCGATCAGCGGGCCGCGCGTCTTGGGCGTTACGTCGGTAAACTCGACAAGCTCCTGGGCACGGGCCTCCTTGTAGCTCACGCCAAAGACGGCAGCGGCGATCTGGTAGCACAAATCGACCTCCATGCCCTCAAAGCGGCCCTTGGCGGTGTCGTAATAGCCGTAGCCAGGAACGTCCTTCTTAACGCCGGCATTCAGATGGCCACGCGACTTGATGGCCGCAAGCTTAGACCCCTTGTCGGAGCCCTCGCCGCCGGTGGAGTTGTCGCAACCGGTAAGCGCGGTCCCCGTCAGCGCGAGCATACCGGCGCCCGCCAGCTGCAAAAAGTGACGGCGTGACACGGCCGCCCTCGTCATATCCGTCATGTCCATCACCGCGCCTAGTGCAGAATCTTGGACAGAAACTCGCGGCAGCGCGGGTTCTCGGGGTTATCAAAGAAGTGCTCGGGTGTGCCCTCCTCTAGGATACGGCCATCCTCCATAAAGATGACGCGGTCGGCCACCTGGCGCGCAAAGCCCATCTCGTGCGTCACGCAGATCATGGTGATATCCTCCTGCGCGAGCTCAATCATAACGTCCAGGACTTCCTGGACCATCTCGGGGTCGAGCGCCGAGGTCGGCTCGTCAAACAGGATGATGGGCTGCTTGGTGCACAGGGCACGGGCAATGGCGATGCGCTGCTGCTGACCGCCCGAGAGGTTCTGCGGGTACTCGCCGGCCTTATGCGCCATGCCGACGCGCTTGAGCGCGGCGATGGCGATCTCGGTCGCCTCCTCCTTGCTCTTCTTTTGCAGCTTGATGGGCGCGAGCGTCAGGTTGCCCAGCACCGTCATGTTGGGATATAGGTTGAACTGCTGAAACACCATGGAGCTGTACTTGCGAGCCATCTCCAGGTGATTCTTCTTGGTGAGCGGCGTACCGTCGATGATGACCTCGCCCGACGTGGGCTCCTCCAGATAATCGACGCAACGGATGAGCGTGGACTTGCCCGAGCCGGAAGGCCCGATCATTACGAGCTTCTCGCCGCGCTTGACGGTGAGGTTGATATCTTTGAGCACATGCAGGTCGCCAAAGTACTTGTTGAGATGCTTGATCTCGATCATGTCTGCCATGAATATCCCTTCCCTGCGCTTACACGAATTGCTCTATTTTACGGAAAGAACCACGTTTCCGCAGCCCACACTACATTCCCGTAAAGAACCCGCAACCTTTAACCTAGTCATTGAGCACTCATTGGGGACAGGCTTAAATGAGTACCCGCTCATTGGGCACTCATTTAAGTCTGTCCCCAATGAGTGCCGTAATGGGGCAGCTAATTTTGAGCAAACGTCAGCGAAAACCCGTACACGCGAGCAAGGTGACGTGAAATGAAAGGGCGCAGACCTTATGGTCGCGCCCTTGAAATTGAACGTCAGATTGCCGCGTGTACGGGTTTGCAGCGTCGGGCCGTTACGCGGTTTGGTAAAACCGCGTAACAGATTACGCAAGCTTTGCGCCGACGATCTTTGCCGCGGCAGGCTTATCGAAGTTGCCGCCGGTGGCCTTGCCGAGCGCCCCCATAACCTGGCCCATCTGCTTCTTGGACGTGGCGCCCAGCTCGGCGATGACCTGCTCAATCAGCGCCTCGAGCTCCTCGCCCGAAACCTGGGCGGGCAGCAGGCTCTCCAGAATCTTGACCTGCTCGGTTAGGTTGTCGGTACGATCTTGATCGGTACCGGCCTTGATGGACATCTCCAACGTCTCGCTTGTCTGCTTAATCAGACGCTTGATCATGCTGTTGACGTCTTCCTCGGTCACGTCGCGGCGCTCGTTGACCTCGATGTTCTTAACCTCGGCCTTGACCTGGCGAATGATAGACAGGCGAACCTTGTCCTTGGCCTTCATGGCGGCAATCATTTCCTGCTGCAGCTCTTCGTTGGTCATCTGCAAATCCTCCTCAATAACATGGGCGGCACTCGCATGAGCACCGCCCCTTGATTACTCAGTCGTCGACGAATCGTCGGTCGAGCTCTTGGTGACGCCCTTCAGGCTCACGTTATAGGGCACCTCCTTGGGCATGGGGTTGACGGTAATGTCGGCATCCTTCGTGTACTTCTCCAGCCACTCGTTGTATGCCGTGCCCGATGCCTGGGTCTTCACCACATTGGAAACGTACTTCTTAATAGCCTTGGGCACCTGATTGATGTCATCGACCTGGCCATCGACATGGAAGTAGTCGATGCACTTGATGATGTGGTAGCCATACGTCGACTCGACCACGTCGCTCACATCGCCCTTGTTAAGGCCCTCGAGCGCCGTCTGGTAGCTGTCGACAAAGGTGGTGAGCTTATCCCAGCCCACGTCACCCTTCTTCTCCTTGGAACCGGTGTCGTCGGAATACTGCTTCACGGCATCCTCAAAGCTCAGCTCGCCGGAGTTGATCTTATCCAGGCACTCCTGCGCCTTGGCCTTGGCGGCGGTCTTGTCCTCGTCCGAAGCGTCGGAATCAACCTTGATCAGGATGTTCGACGAGCGGCGGGCATCGTTGTAGTTAGACAGGTTCTCGTTAATGTAATCGACAATCTCGCTGTCCTTGGGCTTGCTGGTGGGAGCGACGGCATCCTTAAGCTTCTGCTGCGCCAGGCTCTCCTTGAGCGAATCCTTGTAGGTGTCCTCGGTATAGCCGTAGGTCTTAAGGGTCTCCTTAAAGGTCTTGGCGCCGCCCGCGCTCTTGCAGGCGTCCTTCCAAGCCTTCTCTACTTCCTCGTCCGAAACCGTCACGCCGTTCTCCTTCTGCGCCTGCTGGAGCAGAATCTGCTGCGTATAGGAATCGATGAGCTGTTTGCGGTACTTCTTGGGCGTCAGGTCGTTATTGACCAGATACTGCGCCCAATCCTTGTCCTTGGTATAGCCGTAGGACGTGCGCATGCTCATGATCTGCTTGGTCACGGTGTCCTCGGTGAGGTTGGTGCCGTTGATAGTAGCAGCAACACCGCCGGTCAGCTTGTAGCCCGAGGTGTCCTCGGCCTGCGACATAAGGCCGGAGCACGCCATGGCCGAGACGGAAAGCAGCATTGCCAGCACGCCGATAACCACCAGAACGATCTTGACGGTCTTGGACACGCGGGTTTTGCGCGCCTTGTTACGAGAGCTCGACGCGGCGCGGACCTGCTGCTCGGGCGTCGGTGCGGCCTCTGGGTTCTTTTTCTTGTTTGCCATAGTTGGCCTTTCGCATCACGAATCGAACAAACGTCATTGTGTCACAACGCGGCCCCCGCGGCACACCTGGTGCATGGGGGACAGGTTAATCTGCACCATTTTGGTGCAAAGGTGCCAGTCTTAGAAGTGACGGCGGATGGCGTCGACCATGCCCTGGGACGAGGTCTGGCCGAGCACGTCGGCTGCGGCGTCGGCATCCATAAAGATATTCATAAGCGCTTGCAGGGCCTCGACCTGGCCGCCCGGCTCGGCAATACCCAGATTGATGATGATCTGCGCCGGCACGGGGGCACCCATGCCCGCCATAGCATTGAACGTCACGGGCGCGGAGGGCTTCATCACCGCTATATAGGGCTTAGCCACAAACCCCGGATCGGTATGCGGAATGGCAATATTGGCCGCCGGCATGGCGAGGCCCGTGGGATAGATGTCCTCGCGCGTACGGACGGCATCGAGCCAACCGGACGCAATGTAGCCGCGCGGAGCAAGCTCGCCCTCGAGTCGCGCAAACACCTCATCCGGCGTCGCGCACTCCCAATCAAAAAACACCAGCTCAGGCGAGAATAGCATCTCGGCGTTATCCGCCATACCGTCCTCCAAAGTTGCATGAGGCTCACAATGCCCCATATGATAGCGAAACCAGACAGGCAAGGTTAGTCGAAGATCCCAATCATCTCGAGTGCGCGGGCAGGCGTCAAGCACACCTCGGGCATCGCCTCCAGCATGCGCCGGTCACTCGTGACCACGTAGTCAACATCTGCCGTCTCGCCCGAAGCGATGATGAGGTTGTCTTCGAGATCCGGCATGCGCTTGCCAAGCATGCGCGCCATCTCGCACTCTGCCAACGAAAGCGGAGAGGCAGTTGCCACCTGCATCATGTGCTCGATGCAGGCCCATGACGCCGAGGCAAACGACACGTTAACCCCATTCGCATTCCGCCGGGCCAGACGCCGAGGCAGGATATAGAACACATCCTTTGCCGTCGTGGGCGTGTACAGAAGGTCAATCTTTCCCGCCTCGGCCAGTTCAACTAATCTCTTCGCTTCGTCGAACGCCCCCTCTTGCAGGTAATAATCGAGCCAAACGTTCGTATCTACCAAGAGATGCTTTGCCTCGATCATCGACAATTCGCCTCAATATCGACAATCATCGTGTCATACATATCATCTCGTACGGCATCCCAGTCTTCCGCAGATGATCCAACTGGCGCAAAATCCAAAGCATTTAGCCCCAGCGATGAAAAAGCTAGGCCACACCCCTGCTCAGCCAGGCTCTCCGCGCGGGGCGCCTCGCGCTTATCCGTCACCATAAATCCCGGCAACGCTTGATGCTCGACAAGATAGGCCCAAAGCGCACGAACGGCATCGCTCGGCCCCAATCCATTGCGTGTCAGGACCGCATCGCCACCAGCCTTGAGCATAGGATCGATTCGTGTGTTGAGCTGCACCGTTGCTGCACCCATAGCGGCTCCTCTCTACTTGCTAGCAGTATAGCAAACATAAAAGGCCACGCAAAAGGGCCCCGCCCACACACGGACGAGGCCCTATCGGATTTCTTGGAATGGGAATGGTGCCCGTCACGTTATCCAAAGCCCAAAATCAAAGAGGTATTAAGCTGATTGGGGCACATGTGATTCCATATGCCCCAATCAGCTTTTTGATAGTTTACGTTGCAATGAAAACCAGGCGAATCCTTTTACGCACGATGGCGCGCCGGATCAATTGCCACCTTACCGCTCTCCAGCACGTGGACGCGGCCGTCAGCGAGCATCTGCACGACTTCGGGATACAGCACGTGCTCGATCGCGTGAATGTGCTCCTCGAGTGTGTCGACATCCCAGCCTTCCTCAACAGCCAGCGCGCGCTGGGCGATGATGGGACCGTTGTCGTAGATCTCGTTGGCAAAATGCACAGTCACACCGGTCACCTTGACGCCGCGCGTAAAGGCATCGTCGATCGCATGCGCACCGGTAAAGCTCGGCAGCAGCGCCGGATGCAGATTGACAACGCGGTTGGGGAACGCCGCCAGCAGCGGCGTATGCACCATGCGCATGTAGCCAGCCATGACCACATACTCGCAGCCGCGCTCGAGAAGCTCGTGCGCAATAATCTCGTCGGCGGCGATAGGGTCGGCGTAGACATCCTTGGAGAGCGTCAGCGTCTGGATACCCGCACGCTCTGCACGCTGCAGGCCCTTGGCCGAAGGACGGCTCGACACCACGAGCTCGATCGAAGCATTGAGCTTGCCGGCGGCGATCAGGTCGACGAGCGCCTGTAGGTTGGTGCCCGAACCGCTGATGAGCACGCCGATCTTGAGCGGCTCGGTGGTATCGGTGCCGGTCGGACGGGTATAGGGCGCAAAGTCCAAGCCCTCGGCGGCAGCCGTCTGCTCGTTAGCGCTCATCGGAGTACACGACCTTACCGGAGCCCTCGACGCATTCGCCCACGCGGAACGGCTTCTCGCCCAGCGCGACCAGGGCATCGGTTACCGCGGCCTCATCTTCGGGAGCGACAATCAGACACAGGCCGACGCCCATGTTGAAGGTCTTGCATGCCTCGTTGGGCGTAAGCTCGGCCTGGTGCGAAACATAGGTGATGACGGGCGGAATGTCCCAGCCCATCTCGTCGCCATTGCGGGTGACCACGGCGTCGACGTTGTCGGCCAACGCACGGTTAAGGTTCTCGGTGATGCCACCGCCGGTGATATGGGCGATGGCGTGCACCGGAGCGCCGCCGCGGAGCAGCTCAAGAATCGGCTTGACGTAGATGAGCGTGGGGGCCAGCAGAGCGTCTGCCAGCGATGCGCCGCCGAGCTCCTCGAGCGGACGGCTCAGCTCCTCGGCCTTAGCGGCGGCCTCGGGCGTACCCGGCTTGATGCCGTCAACGCCGATGACCTTACGCACGAGCGAGTAGCCGTTGGAGTGCACGCCGGTGGAGGGAAGGCCCAGAATCACGTCGCCGGGGCGGACGTTGGCGGGGTCGAGCATCTTGGGACGGTCGACGACACCCACGGTAAAGCCGGCGAGGTCGTAGTCGGCGGGAGCCATGACGCCCGGGTGCTCGGCCATCTCGCCGCCCACGAGCGCGCAGCCCGCGAGCTTGCAGCCGTCTGCCACGCCCTTGATGATCTTTGCCATGTGCTCGGCCTCGATGTGGCCGATGGCAACATAGTCCAAAAAGAAGAGCGGCTCGGCGCCCGAAGCCAAAATGTCGTTGACGCACATGGCGACCAGGTCCTGGCCCACCGTCTCGTGACGGTCCATGATCTGGGCGAGGACGAGCTTGGTGCCCACGCCGTCGGTACCGCTGATCAGGATCGGGTCTTCCATATCCTTAAGCGCGGCGGCCGAGAACAGGCCGCCAAAGCCACCGATGCCGCCGATAACCTCGGGACGGTTGGTATCCTTAACCATTTGCTTAATAGCGTCGACGGCGCGGCCGCCCTCGGCGGTATCGACGCCGGCATCCTCATACGTCACATGCTTGCTGTCGCTCATCTGAGCCTTCCTCTCCCACTACCGTTTGACACACAGACGCCAAACAGTGCTCATAGTTGCGTTCATATCGGCGCACACCGCAGCGGTGCGCGCCGTCATATCAACAAAACAGCAGGTAAAACCTACCAAAATAAACCTGTCCCTACATGGCAGGTTCTAGGCCTCGCCGTGCTTCTCTTCCCAGCTGCGGTCATCGTATTTCTCGACCACAGCGTCGTCGCCAAAGTGCAGCGGCTTATCCAGGTTGCGGGGCTTAAAGCCCTCCATAAACTTGTCGCGGCCAAAGCTCTCGGGAATAGCCACGGGATAACGGCCGGTAAAGCACGCATCGCAGTAGCCGCCCTTGGGCATGACCTTCAGCAGGCCCTCGACCGAAAGGAAGGCCAGCGAATCGGCGCCAATGTACTCGCAGATCTCATCGACCGTCTTGTTAGCGCTGATGAGCTGCGACTGCACGTCGGTATCGATGCCGTAGAAGCACGGCCAGATGACCTCGGGCGAGTTGATGCGGATGTGAATCTCCTTGGCGCCGGCGTTGCGCAGCATCTTGACGAGCTGCACCATGGTGGTGCCGCGAACGATGGAGTCGTCGATGACGACCAGGCGCTTGCCCTCGATGTTATCGCGCAGCGGGTTGAGCTTCATACGCACGCCCATGGCGCGCAGCTCCTGCGTGGGCTCGATAAACGTACGGCCCACATAGCGGTTCTTGATGAGGCCCTCGCCAAAGGGAATGCCGCTCTCGTGCGAATAGCCCTCCGCAGGCGGCAGACCGGAGTCGGGCACGCCAATGACCAGGTCGGCCTCGACGGGCTCCTCGTGTGCCAGCTGGCGACCCATGTCATAGCGGCAGGCGTAAACGCTCTTACCATTCATGATGGAATCGGGACGGGCAAAGTAGACCTGCTCAAAGATACAGTTGGCGGGCTCTTCGGCAGCGGGCACGCCTTGCTCGGACACCAAGCCCTCGGCGCTGATGCGCAAAATCTCGCCGGGACGGACGTCGCGGACGTACTCGGCACCCACAATGTCGAGCGCGCAGGTCTCGGACGCAACGACCCAGCCACCAGCGCGAGTGACATGAGTGGCAGCGTCGACCGTCGCGGCGTCGTCTTGCGACGGCAGCCGCGAAACGGATGCGGCGTCGGCCTGGTCCAAGCCCTCGTCCACAAGCTTGCCCAGCACCAGCGGACGAATGCCGTGCGGGTCGCGGAAAGCGTAGAGTGCCTGCTCGTTGATGAGCGTCATGGCATAGCCACCGCGCACGAGTTCCATCGTCTTGCGAATGCCCTCGCGCAAATGGCCTGTGCGCTGCGTAAAGTAGCCGATGAGCTTGGTCGCGACCTCGGAATCCGAATTGGAGAGGAACGGCACGCCCAGCTCGATGAGCTGACGGCGCAGCTCGTCGGTGTTGACGAGGGTGCCGTTGTGCGCAAGCGCGATGATGACGCTGTTGATGGTGGAAAGATGCGGCTGCGAGGCTTCCCAGCTCTTGGCGCCGGCGGTGCCATAGCGCACGTGGCCCACAGCCAACTGGCCGGAGAGCGTCGACAGGTCGGCGTTGGAGAACACGCGATCGAGCAGTCCCAGGTCTTTACGAACCATAACCGTGCCGCCGTCGCCCACGGCGATTCCCGCCGATTCCTGGCCGCGATGCTGCAGCGCACGCAGACCAAAGTACGTCAGTCGAGCCACGTCGCGATCGGGCGCCCACACACCAAAAACGCCGCATTCCTCATGCAGCTGGTCGGAGTCCGGATCGTACGTCGACATGGTCGTCACCTGTCCCGTGGCACGCTCGGCCGCGCGGATGGTTTCTTGAGACATGGCATCCCCTCAGAGCCTCGTTATTTGGCGTTACCTGCCTTATTATACGCACGGCAAGACAAGCACTCCCGCGCATGAGCAGCGCTTTTTAAAAGCCCACCGAGCTTATTATCCGTTTTGCGACCAAACATTTTATTGGGTAGTCCACTCTCAGGGGCAACGGCCTCGAAGACTTCCCGTGCGCCGTGTCTCGCCCGCGCTAGGGGCTACATTGTTGCAATTGGGACGTTCGTCCTGTCTTTTAGCTGGTCGTCGGCGTATCCTTGTAGGCTACTACAAGACGAGAAAGGTAGCGTATGGATCGAAATCAACTCGACCCCAGTGTACCCAGCACCACGGAGGCCAAGAAGATCCCCCTTATCATCAAGGTCTACGCAGTCCTGTGCACCCTATCTGGCGTGGGCACGCTCCCGTCAGTCGCCGTCTTTATGTGGCAGGTCATCACCGCACTCATTAACGGCAACGTCGCCGCTAAGCTCGGTGATAACACCCTGGTCGCGGTTGGCCTTATCGTCGCCGGCATTATGCTCTCGGCGGCAAGCGCGATCATCTTGATCGTCTTTGGCCTGGACCTCATCAAGGACCAGCGGCGCAATGCCGCCCGCCTGTCTTACGTCCTCATCGCATTTACCGTCGTGGAGCTTTTAGTTGACGTGATGCTCCAGGGTATCGGACCCTTCCTGCTGCGCCCCGCCATCCAGCTCGGCATCCTCGTCGCGCTTTCGGCCACTGTTGACCCAACGCTTCGTCAGGAGCGCGAACTGCAGCGCCGCTTGCAGGAGATGCTCGATCGCGACGCCGCCGCCGAGGGCATGCTCGGCCGCGATGAGACCGGCGAGGGCTACATTAAGCTCAACTACTTCAACCTGTTCTGGGTATTCTTTGTCTGCTGCGTGCTCGGCCTGATCCTGGAGGACATCTGGCACATGACGGTCGACGATCCAGGCGTCTACCAGAACCGCGCCGGCATGCTATTTGGCCCCTTCAGCCCCATCTACGGATTTGGCGCCGTACTCATGACCATGGTGCTCAACCGCTTCTACAAAAAGAACCCCATCATTATCTTTTTGGTGAGCGCCTTGCTTGGCGCAAGCTTTGAGGTCTTTGTGGGCTGGTTTATGCAGACCTCGTTCGGTGTGGTCTCGTGGAATTACTCGCATATGAAGCTCTTTGGCATGCCCGATCCGCTCGCCGTGCTTACGGGCGGTCGCACTTGCACGGGCTTCGCCTGCCTGTGGGGTCTGGGCGGACTCATCTGGATCAAGCTGCTGCTGCCCAGATTGCTCAAGCTCATTAACATGATTCCCTGGAAGAGTCGCTACTCAGCCACCGTCATCTTTACCATCATCATGCTGGTCGACGGCGTCATGACGCTGCAATCGCTCGACTACTGGTACCAGCGTGTCAACGGCACGGCCAGCGATATTCCCGTTGCGCAGTTCTACGGAAAGTACTTCAATAACGAGTATATGGAAAATCGCTTCCAGAGCATGACCATGAGCCCCAAGGACGCCACGCGCGTGTAGCGAGCGCCGGCACAAAACAGCCCCAACACACCAAAGCCCGCTGGCAGATCTACATGAACTGCCAGCGGGCTTTTGCTATAGACGTACACGGGTTGCCGGCTAGGCGTTACGCTTCGCGCTCGACCTCGCTCACGCACTCGTTCTTGATAGTGCCGACGAGCGCCTGCAGGGCATCGACCACATGCGGGCGAATGTCTCCGCCAATGAGCACGAGCATGATATCGTCGCCCACGGCAAGCTCGCCGCTCGCCAGCCATACGCGCACATAGCCGATACCCGGCATCGTGCGCGTTGACTCGATAGCGGCCTGCACCTTGCTGGCGTCGTAGCCAAACACCACGCCGCCCACCTTGTGGCCCGGCGCCACGCCATCGGTCTCGACACCGCGCGCCTCGGACTTGGGTGTCGCACGCACCACGCCATTGTGCGTCAGGTACATGCCACACGCCGGCGCCGAAGCGTCGGCCTTGGCTTCGCGCAGCCACGCATCGACCGAAGGCATCAATTTGCCGCTTTCAAGCATCGCTTCCCCTTTTTTCCGTCGTCGAGTAGCTAATTTGGGACGGGGCTCTTTTAGCTACCCCAGTCACCTAACCCAGCAAAATCATTCTGCATACCCGGGGTAGCTAAAAGAGCCCCGTCCCAAATTAGCTACTCTCGAACCACTTATTCCTCGACCGGCGTGAGTACCATGACGGCGCGCGTATTGCTAAATGACAGTGAGCGGCAGGTCACAAGTGTTACGACCTTGGTTGCCGAAGCCGCACGATCGGTGGCATCGCTCGCCACGGCAGAGGCACCGTCGAGCATCTCGGACAGATAATTCGTCAGCCCGTCGTCGCCCTCAAAGTTGGTCGCGCGCGCCTTGGAGTACGTATCCTCAACCACCTTGGTCGCCAGCGGTCTCAGCTTATACGTGCCATCGCGCGTGATGTAATACACGTACTCGATGCTATCGAACGTCGCCTGGTCGGTGGTGTCCGAGATCACATTAAACATCGATCCGTCGTTCATATGGTGGCCGTAGATTGTCGTCTGCTGGTCCACCATGCCCGGCGCGACATCTTCGAAGTCCAAGAAAATCGCACCCGATGCATTGGACGTACCGTCAAACAGCGTGTTGAGGTATTTAGAGTTGTCCTTGGCCTGCACCACGGGATAGTTGATGTTGGTATCCGGCACATAAATCCATCCCACGATCTCGGGATTTGCCTTAGCAAGAGCGTCAAAATCGACAATCGGCACGCCGCTCGCATCCTTATCGCTCACGTACTGCTTCTCGATCTTTTGGTACGAATCGCTCGCCTGCTTGTAGCCAATCTGTGCATTGATAAAGATGGCGGCAGCGGCGACAATCAGACCGATGCCCACGATGATGAGCAGAATGGGGATGATGGAGCGGCGCTTCTTACGCGGCGGCTCGGTGTAGCTGGACGGAGCGCCGCTCGGTCGCCTCGTCGGCCGGGCCTGCTTCTTTGCCGTGCCATATGACGAGGGGCGAAACGCAGCCGGCGTATCCTGACGGCGATGGGACGTCGGCGTTACGGGGCGCGGCGCACGAGCCTGTTGAGGAGAGGATGCCCGACCCTGCTGCATGGAGCGGACCGATCCCAACTTGGATGGATCGGGGATCTGAGAAGCCGAGAAACGTTTTCCCTGATAGTCGGACATGACTCTCCCTATGATTACAACGGAACGGCAAGCCGCTTAGGCGTCAGCCATCTCCTGCTTCATCTTCTCGATAATTGCGCGATATTCGGGATCGCAAGCACCCAGAATCTGTGTGGCGTAGATAGCGGCGTTCTTGGCGCCGTTGATGGCAACACAGGCTACGGGCACGCCCGAAGGCATTTGCACCATCGACAACAGCGAATCCATGCCGCCCAGGTCACTCGTCTTCATAGGAACACCGATAACCGGCAGCGGCGTAAAGGCAGCCACGACACCGCCCAAGTGAGCGGCCTTGCCGGCGGCGGCGATAATCACCTTGATACCGCGATCGGCAGCAGTCGAAGCCCACTCGTGAACCTTCTCCGGCGTGCGGTGCGCGCTTGCGATCACGAGCTCATAGGGCACGCCCAGCGCCTCGAGCTCGGCGGTGCAGCCTTCCATAACGCCCAGATCGGACTTGGAGCCCATGATGATCCCGACAACCGGCTTCTGATCTGCCATAAATAAAGACCTCCTGTTGAGAGCGGTGACGCGGCCAATCCGCGACCCTTAACTACTGAGAGTAGTATAGCTGCTCCCGTCCCTGCGGTCTTTGTGGCGGGGGGGGGGGGGGGGGGGGGGGGGGGTTGTGTTTGTGGGGGGGGGCGGGGGGGGTGGTTTTTTTTAGCAAGCGGGTGTTTTATAAAAATTTTGCAAAAAAACCCCCCCCCCCCCCCCCCAACCCGCCCTGCGACCTACCGGGAATTGCTATGACGTACGTTGGCTGAAATATTG
>NZ_JBQKDE010000017.1:0-40736 GCF_052121995.1 Collinsella sp. LCP19S3_A7
CACGAGGAGGCGCCAGGTTAAACTGAAGGGACTGACCCCGGAGGAGTTCCGGAGACAGTCCCTTGCGGCGTAGTTCTTATTTAAGCCGTCCAGGTTTTGGGGTGCAGTTCATTTTGGGACGGGGCTTTTTTAGCTACCCAATCTGGGGCCTTTAAAGCTTGAGCCACGCATTGAGATAGGGCAGCTAAAAAAGCCCCGTCCCAAAAAGACTAAAAAAGCCCCGTCCCAAAAAGACTACCCGTGCGCCAACTGCCGGCCCTTGTTACATGAAAGCGCCCTCAAGCGGATGTGCTTGAGGGCGCTTCTTGCATGACTAGCTTTCGATATAATCTTTGAGCTTGCTGGAGCGGCTGGGGTGGCGGAGCTTGGCCAGGGTCTTGGACTCGATCTGGCGGATGCGCTCGCGCGTGACACCAAACTCGCGGCCGACTTCCTCGAGCGTGCGGGGATGTCCGTCGACAAGTCCAAAGCGCAGCTCAATAACCTTGCGCTCACGATCGGCAAGCGAGTCGAGCACCTGGGTGAGCTGCTCCTGCAGCATGGAGAAACTGGCGGCATCGGGCGGAACGATGGCCTGGGAGTCCTCGATAAAGTCGCCCAGCTGGGAATCCTCTTCCTCGCCGATAGGAGTCTCGAGCGACACGGGCTCCTGCGAGATCTTCTGAATCTCGCGGACGCGGTCGGCACTCATGTCCATCTCGGCACCGATCTCCTCGGGGGTCGGGTCGCGACCCAGATCCTGGAGGAGCTGGCGCTGCACGCGGACAAGCTTGTTGATGGTCTCGACCATGTGCACGGGAATACGGATGGTACGGGCCTGGTCGGCGATAGCGCGCGTGATGGCCTGACGGATCCACCACGTGGCGTACGTGGAGAACTTGAAGCCCTTCTGGTAGTCGAACTTCTCGACGGCGCGAATCAGACCGAGGTTGCCCTCCTGGATCAGATCCAGGAACAGCATGCCGCGACCGACGTAGCGCTTGGCGATGGAGACGACCAGACGGAGGTTGGCGCTGATGAGCGCCTGCTTGGCCTCGAGGCCCACGTTCTCGATACGAGTCAGACGACGCATCTCGGCGCGAGTGAGCTCGATCTCGCCCGCCTCGGCGGCCTCGAGCTTCTCGGTGGCCTCGAGACCGGCCTCGATCTTCATGGCCAGATCGACCTCTTCAGAGGCAGTCAGCAGGTCGACCTTGCCGATCTCCTTAAGGTACATACGAACCGGGTCACCGGTCAGCATCACCGTGGAGGCATCGATGCCACGCACGCGAGAACGCGAACGGGACGTGCGGACGGTGCGCTTCTTTTTGCTCTTGCAAGAACCCATCTCGGCATCGGCCTGACGGGCCATCTTAAGCTCATGATCGTCGAGCGAGCCGGAATCGTGCTCCTCGTCGTCATCGAAATCGTCGGTATCGTTATCGTCATCGTCAACGTCCATGGGGGCGTCGTCGTTTCCGCTCGCGGAGATAATCTGGATGCCGCTGTTGCGCAGCGCGGAATAGACCGCGTTGAGCTGCTCGTCAGAAACATCGATATCCTTCAGGACGACCTGGATCTCGTCCTCGGTTACCGAAGTCCTGTTTGAGCCGTTGCCCATGAGCTTAGCAACGTAGGATTCCAGCCCAGTACCCGTGCTCTCAGTCTTATTTGGCACAGATTCTCCCTTCGTAGTCCACAGGACACATTACTTTAGCACACACTTACACGTCTATACCCAAAATTCAGACTGGATATAGCAGATAACATGCCGATTGACCACAACATCTAGGCCTGATCGGGACCCGCGGCCTCCAAACCAATCAACCGGAACGGATCGGCCACGCCGCCAATCGATTTCTGGAGCTCGCGCTGGCGCAAAGAATCCTGCGCGGCCTGCATGGTCAATGCACGGCGCGCGTCATCGTCGAGCGACCGGTCCTGGCGCAGCTTGGCCTGGGCAGCCCGCATACGGCGCTTGATGGTGTAAAGCTCAAGCGTATCGAGCATAAAGACGATGTTCGTCTCGGTGGGATGTTTGCTCGTCGCCGAGATGCGCCCGGCGCTGACAAGCGAAGCCGCCTCGGGACACACCGCGCGCGCGGCGTCCATGCACGCCGCGGGATCGGTGCCCGGCGGCGTCGCGAGCACGGCCCACGCGATGGACTCGTGACGGGGGTCTACCCACTCGATCGAGCAGATGCGATCGGCGTACGTGCGGAATAGGTCGGGGTAGCTGGTGAGCATCGTCAACAGCTCGCGCTCCCCCGCCAGAGACTTCCGCTCCAGATCGGTCAGCACAATCGGCGTCGCCGGAACGGAAGCGGTCGAAGCAGACCCTGCGGGCACCGTGTCCATGCCAGCAGGCACATCGATCGGCGGCATATCGTCAACGACCTCGACCGGCACGGCCCCGTAGGCCTCGAGCGGCACATAGTCGTACGGTTCCTCCTCGACCGGTGCGGATACCGGCGGCGTCGTCCCCGACGCCCAGGCGCCGCGAGATGCCCCCTGCGGACCGGACACCCGACCGCCCGCGCTGCCTGCGCGCTCGGCCTGTGCCCGCTGGCGCTCGTAGTTCTGCTCGCGACGACGCTCGGCGTCCTCGCGTTTGGCGACATCGCGAAACACACGGCCCGAACTCGAGCGCACCGTCTCCAAATCCAGGCCCAGAAGGTCGGCGATCTGGATAAAGTACGTATCGATCATGTAGCTATCGCGCAGCGGATAGATGAGCGTCAGCGCATCCTCGAGTGCCTTGGCACGACCGCCCGGCGTGGTAATGTCGCTCGACTCCTGCAGTGAGCGGTACACAAAGTCCATGAGGGGCTCGGCGGCGTCGATACGCGCCTGCAGTGCCTCGCCACCATGCGCGGAGACGAACTCCATAGGGTCGTTGCCGTCGGGAAGCACCACGCAGCGCAGGTCCATCGAGTCCTGCTCGATAAACTGAATCGCGCGGCGCGCGGCCTTTTGACCGGCGGCGTCACCATCGAACATATACACGATGCGCTTGGCAAAACGGGTGAGCGTCTTTACGTGATGTTCCGTCAGCGCCGTGCCCAGCGTGGCGACGACGTTTTTGATCCCCGCCTCCCAGCAGGCGATGCAGTCGGTATATCCCTCCACCACGATGGCAGTATCCTGCGCGACGATAAACTCCTTGGCCCAGTTAAAGCCGTAGAGGTTTCTCTTTTTATGAAACACGCTCGTCTCGGCGGTGTTGAGGTACTTGGGTTGGCCGTCGCCCATAATACGACCGCCAAAGGCGATGTTATGACCCTGTTCGTCAAAGATGGGAAACATCACGCGGTCGTAAAAACGATCGGCGAGCTGTCCGCGCCCGCGGCTCACGGCCACGTTGGCGTCGATCATCTCCTGCGGGGTAAAGCCCTTCTGCGACAGATGGGCCACCAACATATTGCGACCCGGCGCAAAGCCCAGGCAGTAGCGACGGCAGACGTCGCCACCCATACCGCGGCTGGCAAAGTACTCGCGCGGACGGCTGTCCTTACCGCGCATGAGCATGGTGTGATAGAACTGGGCCGTCTCGGCGCACAGGTCATAGATGCGGGCGCGCTTGGTGCCGCGATCGCGCTGCGCGCCGGTATCGTGCAGCTCAATGCCGGCACGATCGGCCAGGTAGCGAATCGACTCGGGAAAGCTCAGGTTCTCGCGCTTCATGATGTAGGTGAAGACGTCGCCGCCCTCGCCACAGCCAAAGCAGTGCCACACCTGCGTAGCGGGGATAATGTGAAACGATGGGGTCTTTTCGCCATGGAAGGGGCAGCAACCCCAAAACTCATGGCCGCGGGGTTTGAGCTCAACCGTTTCCTGCACAATGGCAACCAGGTCGGACGCAGCGCGCACCTGGTCTTTCTCCTCATCGCTAATCACGGATGCCCACCCCCTGCTCACCCAAGTTATGACGGATATCGTCAATATTACCCTCGACGGTCGCGATAAGCTCGTCCAGCGAATCAAACACGCGCGAAGGACGCAGCCAACGCGTAAACGCCAACGAAACCGAACGTCCATACAGGTCGCCCGCATACCCGATCAAGTTGGCCTCGAGATGCGCCGAGGCGGCATCGTCGGCATACGTCGGCGGCAGGCCCACGTTGACGGCAGCGGGCCACACGGTATCGTCGACCAGCACAAGGCCCTCGTAGACGCCATCGGCAGGCAGCTGAATTCCGTTTGGCACCAGCAGGTTTGCCGTAGGAAATCCCATATCGGAGCCCTCGTGGCGACCGCGAATCACGCCGCCGCGCACCATATAGGGACGGCCGAGTAGATCGGCCGCCAGCTCAACGTGGCCCAAGCTCAGCTCACGTCGAATGCGGGTGGCGCAGATAGCCTCGCCGGCCTCGCACAGCAAATTGTGCCCATACACGTCAACACCGCGCTCAGCGCCCCATGCCTGCATCTCGGCAACGCCCGAGGCACCGCCGCGGCCCAGCCTAAAATCGCTGCCAACGCGAATGGAGCGAATGTCGACAACATGCGCCAACAGCTCAAGAAAGCCCACGTGATCGAGCGACGCTACCGCAGGCGTAAAGGGAACAGCCACCACGGCATCGACCCCAGTCTGAGCCAGGGCATGCAGGCGGTCGGCCGTCGTCATCAATTTTTGAGCGGGCGCAGGGCTCACCACAACATCTGGATCAGGGTCAAACGTTACGACAACCGCTTTGCAGCCGTGGACGCGCGCATCGCGAATGACCGCGTCGATCAGCTCACGATGTCCCCTATGTACGCCATCGAACACGCCGATGGCAATCGAGGCGGCACCCATAGACTCGCAGTCACCAAAAGCATCAGCCAAAACGATGCGGGCCTCCGCCGCCGCGCCCACAAAAAATGTGTGCGCGAGCTCGCGAGGGTCCAGCATCATCGAACACCGCCGATCGCCTGCGGAAAGACGTGCTCCATCACAAAGCGACCATCCTCGATACGCGCCAAAGCCTTGAGCCCGCCATCGAGCACCAGCGCAAACGGTGCTTTAGACACATCGAAGCCGGCGAGCGCGCGATCAATAGGAATACGACGACCGCACAGCAGATCTTCCGCAAGATTGCCCGGCAAGTCGACGCGCGTGGCGCCGAGGGCCGCAATGGGGTCCAAGGCAAAGCCGGCAGCGGACTCGGCAGAAAGGTCCTCGACCGCATGGCAGGCACCGATGGAGACAATGCCAGAAGCGGTACGGCGCAGCGCGGAAATATGCGCGGCACTATCGCAGGCACGACCCAGGTCGCGAGCGAGCGCACGGATATAGGTGCCCTTGCTCACCGAGAAGGCAACGGTCCAAATGCAGGAATCGCCCTCGCCACTCACGGCGATCAGGTCGGCAGAATATACCTCGACCGGGCGCGCAGGCAACTCAACGGCATTGCCCTCACGTGCAGACTTATAGGCGCGCACGCCGTTGACCGAAATAGCCGAAAACGCCGGCGGGACCTGCATCTGAGGGCCCAGCATGGCGCTCAAGCGCTCACGGGCATAGGCGGGATCGCGCAGCTCAGGTGCAATGGCAACCGTACGGATGGCCTCGCCTTCCGTATCGTCGGTATTGGTCTCGGCGCCAAACGAGATATCGGCGACGTAACTTTTGGTATCGAGGGTAAGCATGCCCAGCAGACGCGTAGCCTGGCCCACGCCCACCACCATGACACCCGACGCCATGGGGTCGAGCGTGCCGGCATGACCGACGCGCCGCTCATGGAGGGCGCGCCGGCACCGCGATACCACGTCGTGGGACGTGCAGCCCACCGGTTTATCGACGGCGAGCAGCATATTCAATTGAGAAGGCGTACGACGAGCCATGTACCATCCAAAAAGTTAGAGCTCGACGGTCACCGAAGCGGGATCCTCCCCCACCAGCTCGGCCAGCATGGGAAGTGCCGCGGTGAGCGTCTCGAAAATCGTTCCGTTATTGGTAAAGCCGGCGGCAGCGTGATGTCCGCCTCCGCCAAAGTTGGCCGCAATCTCGGAGACATCCATGTCGCCCTTGGAGCGCAGGTTTCCGCGCACCTTGGTATCGCCCTCGATGCCCTTAAGGAACAGGCAGACCTCGACACCCATCACCGAGCGCACCACATCGACCAAGCCGTCGCACTCATCCGAAGTGACGCCACATTCCTTAAGGTCGCTTTCGTACGCGTAGCTATACGCCACGCGCCCGTGCGCGACCGTCTTGATGCGGCCCATGACGATGGACTTGAGGTGCAAGAACTCGACGCGCATGCTCTGATAGACCTCGAGCGCGACACGCGCCGGGTCGGCACCGTGCGCCACCAGGCGCGAAGCCGCATGGAACGCAGCGGCATCGGCATTCTGATACTGAAAACGACCGGTATCGGTAACAAGGCCACAGAGCAGACAGGTGGCGATGCGATCGCGAACGACAATGCCGCAATCATCCAAAAAGCGGTCGATGATCATGGCGCACGCCGCAGCATCGACACGCCTCAGGCTTACCTCGGCAAACTCCTCGCGCGCCGGATGGTGGTCAAAGCACACCACATGTTTGGAGCGGCGGAGCACGTCGGCCGAGTTGTTCAGACGCTCGACAACCGGCACATCCACCGAGATAAACAGGTCGGGATCGCCCGTAAAGCTCGAAGCCGGCACCAGACGATCGGCGCCTTCCATAAAGCGGTAAATACGCGGAACGGGATCGTCGTCTGCGAGCAGCAGCGCGATGTCCTTGTCGGGGAACGCCTTCATGAGCGAGAGACCCAAGCCCAACACGGAGCCCAGGGCATCGCCGTCGGGAGAGGTATGACCCGAGATCGCAATGGAGGACGCACCCTCGATAAGCTCGAGGATGCGTCGTTTAATATCTGCAGACTCGCACGATGCGAGGTCGGCGGAATTACTCATCTAAAGCTGCCTCCTGGGCGGCATCCGCTATGGGATAGCCGTCCTCGTCCTTTTCGATCGCCAGCGTGGCCGGGACATTCTCCAGCGCACGCGTAATGCGCTCGGCCTCATCGGTCGAGCGATCGATGCGAAAATCGAGCTCGGGCGTGACGCGCCAGTCGAGCGAGCGAGCCAACAGGCTGCGAATGCGGCCCTTGGCGCTGGCGAGCGCCTCCATGACCTCATCGTAGCGGCTCGCATCGCATGACACGTACACGCGCGCGAACGAACGGTCCACCGCGACCTCGACCGCGGTCAGGGTGACCAGGTCGAGACGCGGATCGGAAACCTCAAAGAGAAGGATATAACCGAGCTTCTCGCGAAGCTGCTCGCCCAGACGGCGGGTTGCCTGCGTTTGCTTCATAGCGCTACCCCCTACTCGGTACGGGCAACCTGGTCGATACGGTAACCCTCGATCTGGTCGCCGGGCTTGATGTCCTGGAAGTTCTCCAGGCCAATGCCGCCCTCGGAACCGCTCTTGAGGCTCTTGGCCTCGTCCTTGTAGTGGCGCATCGAGGCGATCTTACCGTTAAAGACAACGATGCCGTCGCGCACCAGGCGCACGGAATCGGTCGCGGCGATCTCGCCCTCCTCGACGCGGACACCGGCGGCGATACCGACTTTGGGCACCTTAAAGGTGTCCAGGACGGTCGCGGTACCCGTGGAGACCTCGACCTCGGTGGGCTTGAGCATGCCGATACGGGCAGCGTCGAGCTCCTCGAGGCACTTGTAGATAACGTCGTAGCAACGAATCTCGACGCCCTCGCGCTCGGCAGCGGAGCGGGCCTTACCGTCGGGACGCACGCCAAAGCCAATAATGATGGCGTTGGAGGCGTCGGCCAGGACGACGTCGGTCTCGTTGATGGCACCGACCGCGGAGTGGATCGTGTTGATGCGGACCTCGGACTGATCCATCTTGTCGAGCGAGTCCTGAAGGGCCTCGATGGAGCCCTGGACGTCGGCCTTGATGATCAGGTTGAGCTCCTTGACCTCGGCGTCGGCGATGGTCTCGAAGAGGTTCTCGAGCGTGACGTGCTTCACGCGGCTCTGCTCCTCGATACGGGCCTTGAGCGAGCGCTCATCGGCCAGGGCGCGCGCCTCGCGCTCGTCCTCGAACACGCGGAACTCGTCACCGGCGTTGGGGACGGACTGCAGGCCCAGGATCTCGACGGCGTCGGAGGGACCGGCCTCGGTGACGGCGCGGCCCTTGGGGTCGAGCATGGCGCGGACGCGGCCATAGGTGAGGCCGGCGACCAGCGTATCGCCCACGTGCAGGGTGCCGCGGGTCACGAGCACGGTAGCGACCGAGCCGCGGCCCTTGTCGAGCTTGGCCTCGAGGACGTTGCCCGAGGCGAAGGTATCGGGGTTGGCCTTGAGCTCGAGCACATCGGCCTGGAGCAGCACGGTCTCCAGAAGGTCGTCGATACCGATCTTCTGCTTGGCCGAGATGTTGACGAACATATTCTGTCCGCCCCACTCCTCGGGGATGACGCCGTACTCGGTGAGTTCCTGGCGCACGCGGTCGGGGTTGGCGCCGGGCTTATCGATCTTGTTGACGGCGACGACGATGGGAACGCCGGCGGCCTTGGCGTGGTTGATCGACTCGACCGTCTGGGGCATGACGCCGTCGTCGGCGGCGACGATCAGGATGACGATGTCGGTCACCTTGGCGCCACGGGCACGCATGGCCGTAAAGGTAGCGTGGCCCGGGGTATCGATGAAGGTGATCTTGCGGTCGTTGATCATGACCTGCGATGCGCCGATGGCCTGGGTAATGCCGCCAGCCTCGCCGGCAGCGACGCCGGTGTGGCGGATGGCGTCGAGCAGGCTCGTCTTGCCGTGGTCGACGTGACCCATGACGGTGACGACCGGGGCGCGGGGCTTAAGGTCGGCGGGATCGTCGTAGAACGAGAAGGTGTTCTCCTCCTCGGGGGTGATGATCCTGATCTGACGGCCCAAGTCGTCGGCAACAAGCTCGACAAGGTCGTCGGACATGGACTGCGTCATGGTGAGCGGGGTGCCCAGCAGGAACAGGCGCTTGATGATGTCGTTGGCCGGAACGTCGAGCGCCTCGGCAAGCTCCTGGACGGTAACGCCCTGGGAGACCTTGATGGCGTCGAGCTCCTCGGGGTTCACGCCCTGGGCCAGCGCCTCCTCAATCTTGCGCTCCTCCTGAGCCCTAGCGGCCTCGCGCTCGCGCTTCTCCTTGCGCTTCTTGCGGCGACCGGTGGACTCGCGAGAGGCCTCCTCGACGGCGGCACGGGCCTCCTCGAGAACCTTCTCGCGGCTGTACTCCTCGGCCTCGCGCGCCATGCGGCTGTAGTGGTCCTCTTCGCTGTTGTGACCACCCTTGCGCTTCTTGCCCTTGCCCTGCTTATCGGGGTTGGGGAAATCCATGCCGGCAGCGACATTGTTGCTGGCGTTGGTGCGATGGCTGTGCGGGCGGCTCTCGGAGGCGTTGCGGTCGTTGCGACGGCCGCCACGACGATCGTTGTTGCCGCCGCGACGGTTGCCGCGCTCGGCCTTGGCCTTGTCCTCGGCGTCCTTCTTCTCCTTGAGCACGGTCTCCTGTGCGGCGATCTGATCGAGCAGCGAACGGAAGCGCGAACCGGAGTCGGAAGCGGGAACGGCGCGGCGCTGGGCCTCGCGAGCAGCCTCCTCCTTCTCGCGGGCAAGGCGCTCCTGCTCGGCCTTCTTCTTGGCCTCGGCCTCGGCACGGGTTGCCTCCTCAGCGGCCTGGGCGGCGGCAAACTGGCGGCGCTCCTCCTCGCGTGCCTTCTCGGCGGCGATGCGCTCGCGCTCGGCCTCGGCGGCACGCGCTGCCTCCTCGGCGGCGGCAGCCTCCTCCTCGGCCTGCTTGGCGGCCTCGACTTCCTGGGCGCGGGCCTCGATCACCGAGGCAAGCTGCTTGCGGACCATGGCAACATAAGCGTCCTCCAGGGCGGAGGAAGCAGACTTAGCGGGAATCTTCATTTCGGCGAGGTGACCCATCAGTTCCTTGGAGGTCATGCCGAACTCTTTGGCCAGGGTGGACACACGGACTTTTGCCATATGACTTCACCTACCCTTTCTGGCACCTTGGGTGCCTAGAGACTGAACGAGCGTGGGATGTGCGCCGGAACCTGTCCAGCGCAACCGCGCGCTAGATCAGGTCCTCCGCATCATCGAAGGCGTCGGTGTCGTGGACACCGCAGAAACGGGAACCGGGACGGGCCTGGTTGCGGCACTGGATGCCGTCCTCGGACACGTACTCGCAACGACGGGCGTCGTCATCCTCCTCGTCACCGATCAGGTCGGCGGCAGGCTCCTCGTGAACGGGAACGTTCTTGAGGATGTCGGCGGCAAGGGTCTCGGACTTAATGTCGATGTGCCAGCCGGTCAGGCGTGCGGCCAGGCGGGCGTTCTGGCCCTCCTTGCCAATGGCGAGCGAAAGCTGGTCGTCGGGCACAATGACGCCGGCATAGGCCTTCTCCTCGTCGATAAGGACGCGAGTGACCTTGGCGGGCGACAGGGCGTTGGCGACGTAGACGGCCGGATCGGCATCCCACAGGATGACGTCGACGCGCTCACCGCGCAGCTCACCCACGACGGCGCGCACACGGCTGCCCTTGGGGCCGACGCAGGCGCCCACGGGATCCAGGCGGTCATCGAGCGAGTGGACGGCGACCTTGGAGCGCTGGCCGGGCTCGCGGGCGATCGACTTGATCTGGACGGTGCCCTCGTAAATCTCGGGCACCTCCTGCTCAAACAGACGACGCATGAGCTCGGGGTGGGTACGCGAGATAACGATCGGCGGACGGCTGTGCTCGCCGCGGACCGGCGGAAGCGTGGAGTTGGGGTCGCGAACGTCAATGATCACGGCCTTGATGTGCTGGTTGTGCAGATAGCGCTCGCCCATGGGGCGCTCGTTGCGCTCGTTCTCGTAGCGGCGCTGATCAAAGTGCGGAAGCTCGGCCTCGACGCCTTCGCGGATCTTGACGATCGTAAAGTCGGGTGTGGACTGCAGTACGGTACCGCTGATGAGGTCGCCGATACGGCCGGAGAACTCCTCGTAGATCTGCTCGCGGGCGGAGTTGCGCACGATGGCGTTGATCTCAGCCTTGGCGTGCTGGGCGGCGATACGGCTGGTGTTCTTGGGGGTGACGTCAATCTCCTCGAACTCGGTGAAGTTGCCCTCCTCGTCCATGGAATCGTCGATCGGCTCCAGGCGGTAGACATAGATCTTGCCGGTGGTGCGGTCGATGGTCACCTTGGCGCCCCACTCAAGATGCAGGATCTCGGCATAGCTCTTGGCGAGCGACTGCTCCAGGCGGTCGATCAGGTAGAGCTGGTCGATGTGCTTCTCCTGGCAAAGCTCCATCAGGGCGGACATCATGTCGGATGCTGCCATGTTAGTTTCCTTCCTTCGCGGGCTTGAAGTCATAGACGGGCTTCAACTTGCACTTTTTAACATCGGAAAAATCGAGGGTGACAGACTCGCCGTCCTCGAGCTCGAGGGTTACGTTGGTCTCGGTCGCGGCGGCAATCTTGCCGGAGTACTTGCGACGGCCCTCGGTGGCGGTGGAGGAAAGCTCGCAGTCCTCGCCCACAAAGCGGGCAAAGTCACGCGGACGGCGCAGCGGGCGCGCCATACCCGGGCTCGACACCTCGAGCGTATAGCTCGAAGAGATGGGGTCGAGCTCCTCGATCACGTCGCCGACCCACTTGGTGTTGGCCGTGACGTCGTTGAGCGACAGGCTCTGACCCTCGGCACCCTCGATACGCACACGCACGCAGGGGGCCTTGGTGGCACCCACGAGCTCAACGTCGACAATATCGACATCGTGCTGGGGAGCGACGGCCTCGAGCGCGTCGATGATCGCCTGCTCGATCTTGGTCTTGACCATTGCGGCACCTCCATCCATACAAAAAAGAAGCGGGGCCGAAACCCCACTTCTTTCAATTACAACTTCATTTGCAGGCAAACTATACCAATACCTGCGAAAACGTGCAACCACAACACAAACCCGCAGGTCAGCGTGAGCACAGGTTCTCCACAAGAAATGGATAATTGGGTGTAGTCGCAAGTATCCATATCCAAAAAGAGGGACGACCCAGCCGGATCGCCCCTCGTCTATTGTGCATCAACTATATGCGCGAGGTTTACTTAACCACCAGGTTGACCAGCTTGCCGGGCACGCAGATGGCCTTGACGACTGTCTTGCCCTCGAGCCACTTGGCAACAGCGGCCTCGGCGGCAGCCTGCATCTCCTCGTTGGAGGCATCGCGGGCCACATCGATGCGGCCGCGGACCTTACCGAGCACCTGGACGACGATCTGCACCGTGTCCTCGATGGACTCGGCCAGGTCAAACTCGGGCCAGGCGGCGGTGTAGGCGTTGCCCTCGCAGCCGAGTGCCTCGTGCCACAGCTCGTCGGCCCAGAACGGGCAGATGGGGGCAAGGACGCTCACGATGTCCTTGGCCACGCCGTAGCACAGTGCCTTGTCGCGCGATGCGCCCTCGGTGGCGTTGAGGTAGGCGCTCGCCGCGTTGACGAGCTCCATGACGGCCGAGATCGCGGTGTTAAACTGGCCGCGATCGAAGTCCTCGGTGCACTTGGCGATGGTGCGGTGACGCTCGCGATAGAGCTTCATCGCGGTCTCGTCGAGCACGGACTTGTCGAAGGCAACGTTGGCATCACCCGACTGGACAAGCTGCCACACGATACGCCAGGCGCGCTTGATAAAGCGGTTGGCACCCTCGACGGCCTTGGGATCCCAGTCAAAATCCTTCTCGGGCGGGGCGATAAACAGGATCGCCAGACGCATGGTGTCGGCGCCGTAGGGCTCGATAACCGAGCTCGGGGGCACGACGTTGCCCTTGGACTTGGACATGGTGTCGCCGTTCTCGTCCTTGACCATGCCCTGGCACAGCAGGTTGGTAAAGGGCTCGTCAACGCTCAGCAGACCCAGGTCGCGCAGCGCCTTGGTAAAGAAGCGGCTGTAGAGCAGGTGCAAAATGGCGTGCTCGATGCCGCCGATGTAGTTATCGACGGGCATCCAACGGTCTGCCGCCTCGCGGGAGAAGGGCAGCTCGGTGTTGTGCGGGTCGGTATAGCGCAGGTAATACCAGCTGGAGCAGGTGAAGGTGTCCATGGTATCGGTCTCGCGCTTGGCCGGGCGGCCGCAGACCGGGCAGGTGGTCTCGTAGAAGTCCTTGCACTCGGCGAGGGTCTCACCGGCGCCCAGGTCCAGGTTCTCGGGCAGCGTCACCGGCAGCTGGTCCTCGGGCACGGGCACAATGCCGCAGTGCTCGCAATGGATGGCCGGGATGGGGTTGCCCCAATAGCGCTGACGGCTGATGAGCCAGTCGCGCAGGCGGAACTCGACCTTGCGACGACCGCAGCCCATGGCCTCGAGGTCGGACACGATGGCAGCCTCGCCCTCGGAGTGCTTACCGCCGCGCATGCCGGTGTACTTGCCGGACTGGACGAGCGTGCCCTCGGCAGCGTGGGCGCAATCCCAGTCGACGGTCTCGGCATGGAAGGTATCGATGGTCTCGCCACTGGCCTCGACGGCAGCGCGGTCGTCATCGTCCAGGATGATCGGGACGATCGGGAGGTCGTACTTGCGGGCAAACTCAAAGTCGCGCTGGTCGCCGCAGGGAACGGCCATGACGGCGCCGGTGCCGTAATCGGCAACGACATAGTCGGCAACCCACACGGGAACCTTCTCGCCGTTGACGGGGTTAACCACGTAGCGCCCCGTAAAGGCACCGTGCTTCTCGAGGGTGCCCTGGGCACGCTCGACGGCAGAGATATGCTTGGAGTCCTCGACGATCTTGGTCACGGCCTCCTCGTACTCCGTGCCCTCGACGAGCTCGTGCAGACGAGCGTACTCGGGAGCCAGGACAAAGAAGGAGACGCCAAAGAGCGTGTCGGCACGCGTGGTGAAGACGGTGATCTTGCCCTCGTCGCCCTCGATGGGATCGCCGTTGGCATCACACAGGGTAAAGTCGACCTCGGCGCCCTCGGAGCGGCCGATCCAGTTGGCCTGCATCTGCTTAACGCGCTCGGGCCAGCCGGGGAGCTTCTCCAGATCGTCGAGCAGCTCCTGGGAGTACTCGGTAATCTTGTAGTACCACTGCTCAAGGTCGCGCTTCTCGGGCTCGGTGCCGCAGCGCCAGCACTTGCCCTCGGTAACCTGCTCGTTGGCCAGAACGGTCTTGCAGTTGGGGCACCAGTTGACCGGGTTCTTCTTGCGGTAGACCAGGCCCTTTTCCCACATCTTCTCAAAGATCCACTGACCCCAGCGGTAGTAGTCGGGGCTGCAGGTCTTGACCATGCGATCCAGATCGTAGGAGAAGCCCATGCGCTTCATCGTGGCGAGCGCCTGGTCCATGTTCTTATACGTCCAGGCGGCAGCCTGCGTGTTGTGCTTGATGGCGGCGTTCTCGGCGGGCAGGCCAAAGGCGTCAAAGCCAATGGGATGCAGCACGTCAAAGCCGCGCATACGGGCCTGACGGGCCATGGCATCGCCGATGGTATAGTTGCGCGCGTGGCCCATGTGCAGGTCGCCCGAAGGATACGGGAACATCTCGAGCACGTACTTCTTGGGCTTGCTGGCGTCGGTGTCGACGGCAAAGAGGTTGGAGTCCTCCCAGGCCTTCATCCACTTGGACTCAATGGCCTGCGCGTCGTAGGCAGGGATCTCGTCCTTATGATCTGTGCAATCGCACATATCAGCTCCTTTAATCTTAGCTGGGGTCGGTCGGCTTGGCTTTATTCGCTACTGCGGACAGTCCTGCGCAAGACGAAGAGCACATTAAGTGCTCTTCTTTGCGTGCGGAACTTGTAGCGAACAAAGCCAAGCCGACCGACCCTAAGGTTAACTTGACTGATGATAGCAAATACGACAAGCGAGATGCCTGCGACTTGCAGGCATCTCGCTTTATCTTAATAACGTGGTTGTGAATCAACCGCTAATTGTTACCTGCCCAAGCATGGTCGGGTTTACCAAGTGCCGCAGATTGCCGTGAAAGAGGAGCGACGCGTACTTTGGTACGCGAGCGACGGTTTGAACGGCAAGGTGCGGTGCTTGGGAAAGCCGCTTAGCGGTAGCTGACGCTTTGCTGCGAATCCTTGACGACTACGTCGTGGGCGCCGCCTTCGACGATCGAGGTCGAGCTCACCAGGGTCAGGCGTGCCTTTTTCTGGAGCTCGGGAATCGAAAGGGCACCGCAGTTGCACATCGTGGACTTGATCTTGTAGAGCGTGCCGCCCACGCCGTCCTTAAGGGAGCCGGCGTAGGGAACGTAGGAGTCGACGCCCTCGACAAAGCTGAGCTTCGCGGCGCCGCCCAGGTCGTAGCGCTGCCAGTTGCGGGCACGCGCAGAACCCTCGCCCCAGTACTCCTTCATGTACTGACCGTTGACGTTGACGCGCTCGGTCGGGCTCTCGTCAAAGCGGGCAAAGTAGCGGCCCAGCATCATAAAGTCGGCACCCATGGCAAGGGCGAGCGTCATGTGGTAGTCGTAGACGATACCGCCGTCGGAGCACACGGGCACGTAGACGCCGGTCTCCTCGTAGTACTCGTCGCGAGCGCGGCAGACGTCGATCAGCGCGGTGGCCTGGCCACGGCCGATACCCTTGGTCTCGCGGGTGATGCAGATGGAACCGCCGCCGATACCCACCTTGATGAAGTCGGCACCGCAGTCGGCCAAAAAGCGGAAGCCCTCGGCGTCAACGACGTTGCCGGCACCGACCTTAACATCCTCGCCGTAGTTGGCGCGGATCCACTCGATGGTGCGCTTCTGCCACTCGCTGAAGCCCTCGGAAGAGTCGATGCACAGGACATCGGCGCCGGCCTCGATGAGCAGCGGCACGCGCTCGGCATAGTCGCGGGTGTTGATGCCGGCGCCGACCATGTAGCGCTTATCGCCGTCGAGCAGCTCGTTGGGGTTGGTCTTGTGGCTGTCGTAGTCCTTGCGGAAGACAATGCCCATAAGGTGATCGTTGTCGTCGACGATGGGCAGGGCGTTGAGCTTGTTGTCCCAGATGACGTCGTTGGCAACCTTGAGGCTGATGTTCTTGTCGCCCACGATGAGCTGCTCACGCGGGGTCATGAACTCGGAGACCTTCTTTTGGTGGTCATCGCGGCTGGGGCGATAGTCACGGCTGGTAACGATACCCAGGAGTTTGCCCTTGGGAGTGCCGTCGTCGGTGACCGGCATGGTGGAGTGACCGGTCTTCTCCTTGAGCTCGATGACCTGCTCCATGGTCATGTCGGGGGTCAGCGTGGAATCGGACTGGACAAAGCCGGCCTTGTGATCCTTGACGGCCTTGACCATGGCGGCCTCGGACTCGGGGGTCTGGGAACCGTAAATGAAGGACAGGCCACCCTCGGTAGCGAGCGCGACACCCATGTCGACGCCCGAGACGGACTGCATGATGGCGGAAACCATGGGGATGTTCAGGGTGATTGCCGGCTTCTCGCCGCGCTTAAAGCGGGTTAGCGGCGTCTTAAGAGAGACGTTGTTGGGGATGCACTGCGAGGACGAATAACCAGGGACCAGCAGATACTCCGAAAACGTGTGGGACTCACCGGGAAAGAACGTAGCCATGTTTCTCCTTTTTCCATGCGACCGGTCGGCTGCAGGCCTCGTAGGACCCAGCCCAACCTTGGGCGCCCAATACTGGGCAAGTATCTTAACGCACTTTGACTGCTACAATGCATGATTTAAGAAGAGCACACGAGGGCCTAACGCAGGCTTTGCGTTTGCCCAGCAGACACTTTAGCAGAGAGACGTGGAGCGCATGGAGTACAAGACGACGGCAAAACTGGTCATTCAGTCGTGCGACAAAGATCTGCCGGGCGTGTTCGGCCACGGCTGCGTCTTGCTGCTGCAGGGTATCGCCCGCGAACACTCGATCAACCGCGCCGCCAAGAGCATGGGCATGGCCTATTCCAAGGCATGGCGCATTGTGAACGAGGCCGAGGGGCAGCTGGGGTGCAAGCTCATCGAGCGCGACGGCGCCCGCGGGAGCTCGCTCACCCCCGCCGGCGAGCGAGCCATAGCGGCCTACGAGGAGCTGCAGGCAGAGATCAACGAAGTCATAGCCGCAAGGGCCAACGACCTGATCGACACCATCAAAGAGTAGCTAATTTGGGACGGGGCTTTTTTAGCTACCCATCCAGAGCATTCTTAACTCATAGCCAAAAATTGACATTGGGTAGCTAAAAAAGCCCCGTCCCAAATTAGCTGCTATCGGAGGGCGTTATCGAGGGCGGCGGCTACCGTCAGGGGATCGTCGGTGCCGGCGAAGAGGCGGATGGTGTCCCCCTGCTTGCCACGTGGCGCCGAAAGGCGTGTCGTTGCGCCGCCGGCGAACGATGTGCGAAACTCCCCCGGCAAAGCGTCGAACAACTCTCCCGCGCTACGCTCGATAAGGTCAAACTCAACTGCCGGGCCAAAGCCATGCTCGAGGATTCCCGTTGCAACCGCATGGTCAGGATGCGAGCTCAGCCCGGGATAGCGCACGTTGCGCACCATCTCGTTCGCGGCCAGATACTCGGCCAGCGCACGGGCGCGGTCGAAATGCGCCTGCATGCGAGCGTCAAGCGAGGAAAGCCCGCGCTCCAGTACGTCGGCCTCCTCAGCAGAAAGATCGAGCGCCGACGCACCGCAGCCCGCAAACAACGCATGCGCGCACTCAGCCGCGGCATCCACACGATGGCGCTTGAGCTGCGATCGCGCCACCGAAGCGGCAACGAGCTTACGCGGGGCCTTACCGGCACACACGCGGTCGAGTGCCTCGAGCGACAGCACGGCGCCCAAGCGCAGCGGATTGCAGCCAAAGACGTCAGCCACGGTGTTGTCAACAACCAGCAGCGCATGGGCCTCACGCGCGGCGCGGCCTAACGCGCGCAAATCGGGCACACGCAAACCGAACGCGCCAATGGAGTTGGCGAACCACCACAGGTGCGGCCCCTCGGCATCAAGCGAAGCATCAAAGCCCTCGGACGCAGCAGCAAACGCCTCGGCGGACGGCGAGCCCACCAGCACGACATCGCAGCCCTCAAAGCCGCAAGCAAACGCTTCGGCAAAGTCATCCGCAAAGGCCACCAGGCGATCGCCGGGGCGCACAATCCCCAACAGAAACAGCGCCGCCGGCACATGCGAGGCCGCAACCAGTCGCGCCTCGCGCGCGCCAGCCCTTGCAGCCCAGGCCTCTTCTAGCTGTTGTGCGTCCACGTGACACCGTCCCTTCAAAACAAAAGCCCACGATGCGGATGTTTCCCCAATCTACTCGCTAGGGCTCTAGCCGTGGTATTCGCCGTTGTATTGGATAAGCGTTAGGTCCTCCACGCCATCGAGGGCACGGATGGCGTCGGCATAGGGCATATCCACACCGTCAGAGAACACCTCGACGGCCATCTCCACCTTGTCGCCGCGCATAGTCTTGGACTTAACGGTGAACTTGGTGCGCCCAAACGCGCGCACGATATCGTCGCCAGTGGTCTGGCCCGTGTAGTGAATGACCATCATGTACACGCGCGACTTGTCCTGGCGGCTCGCAAAGCCGGCGATCATCAGCACGATCACTGCTGCCGTGAGCCCCACGAGTGCATACATGCCGGCTCCCGCCGTAATGCCCGTGGTAATGGACCAAAACAGATACAGCAGGTCGAGCGGGTCCTTGACCGCCGTACGGTAGCGGACGATGGACAGAGCACCGACCATACCGAGCGAGATGACCACGTTTGTCGAGATCGCGAGCGTGACCATGCAGGTGAGCACGCACATGCCCACGAGCGTCACGGCAAAGCTACGCGAATACACCACGCCGGTAAAAAAGCGCTTGTACACGTAATAGATCAGGATGCCCATGGCGAGCGCCACGAGCAGCGACAGGCCGATCTTGGCAGGGTCGACCTGACCAAACGCCTCCAAGACGGAGTTCTTAAAAAAGTCCCTGGTGCTCATGGTCTAAATATCCCCTCGGTTCTCAAAATCCGATTCCCAGTAGTTAAAACCGCGCAGGTAGGCGGTCTTTTCGTAACACAGGCAGTACTTGGAAACCGCCGTAAGCTCAGCCGCGCCCGGCGGCACCATATCGCGCACCAGCTGCGGACAAAACTCGGTAAACTTGACCTCCATCACCAGCTTGCCGGGCTCCAGCACAGGCAGCGCGGGCAAGGTCGCGTCAAAGATATCAAAGCTACCCACCGCGGCACGCACGTTCATGTCAAACGTAATGCGCACGGTGCCCTCATCCATCACCCACGGCTCGCGCTCGTAGTCCACGATGGTCCGCGGGCGCATCATGTTGCAGATACACTCGATGTAGAACTCGCGGCAGAGTTGGTGCGGGCTCCTCAGCAAAAAGCCGTAGTCGCCAGCCAGGATCTGCTCAAACTCGCCGCGCGTGAGCGGCGCGTCCTCCTTGTAGATCCAGCTGCCGTACTTCTTTTTGCGCTCGAGCTTAATCACCCTGTCGCTGCCGTTATAGATGCGCACGCGATACTTTTTGCGCATGAGAATACCGGCGTCTTTTTCCTCGTAGGCCGAGTTGCAGTAGTCGTCAAAGTACAGGCTGCGAATGGTGTAACCACCCGCCCGCGCATGCTTGTCCAGTTTAAAAACCGGCGCCATGCGACAGGCAAGCGCGGAGTGCTCGCCCTCGTTAATGAGATATTTGAGCTCGTGGCGATAACGCTCCTGCGTGGCACGCGCAGGAGGTGCCGCCAGGCGCTCAAGCAACGCGCTAGCCCTCCTCATACGTGTCCTCCACGACCTTACCGCCGTCTTGCACGTAAAAGCACTTCATGCCGTACTGCTTGCCATCGTCGGTCACATAGTAGTCAAACGCATCTTGCGTATAGCCGTCGGAGTTGGTGGCACGCACGCGCACAAAGTACTGGCCGGTATCGGGCGCATCGCACGTTACCTCCGGCAGCAGCACGTCCTCGGCCTTAAAAAGCACGTCATTGATGGCGTAGTCGCGCGCAAGCTCGACGGTATAGCGAATATCGCGCGCCTCAAAGTCGTACGCGGCATCCCAGCTCATGCGCAGCTTGCCGTTATCGATCTGCGGCACGCCAATGTAGAACGGCATGGGCTTTTTATAGCTTTCGCAATAGCTCTTGTAGTTCTCCTCGATCTCGGAGGGAATCGCCGCGGCAATCTGCTCGTATTCGTCTTTGGTAACGGGCAGGTTATCGAGGTCGGGCGCGGAAAAGACAAGCGACTCGGTCACTTCGCGGTAATGTTTAATCATCTTGGCCAGACGTTCCTCGGTCAAATACGAGCGCAAGTCCTTGACGGCACGGTCGAGTTCGCTGCGGAACGACTTGCTGTGCAACGCGCGGTTAAACAGCACGTTGCACCAGTAGTTGCTCACGCCGCGCTCCCAGCTCGCATAGTCCGAGAACCCCCTCAGGCTCAGCTCAAGCTTACGCAGCATGCCGTCGTTATCCCAATCCAAAAAGTACCAAACCTTGGAGTTAAGCGGGCTGTACAGATAGCAGTTACGGTTCTGCGTATCGCAATTACCCGTCAAGATCTGAAACGCCATCCAATAGACCAGGTTCTCGGTATCAAAGTAGGTGTCGAGCACATCGTCGATCTTTTGCGTATCGTCGTTGAGCGCATCGAGCATCTCAATCAACTTGGTATGGTCCGAGTCGCCCTTAATCTCGAGCATGCCCTCAAACGCCGTCTGGTTATAGTCGGGGTCATCGGTGAGCTTAATGGTGTCCTCAAAGCGATGGAAATCGAAGCTGTTCACCTTATACAGATGCCCGCTCTTATCCAGACCGTGGGCCTTGAGCGCCGTCTTGTTGAGCTGCTCGACCTGCGTAAACAGACCGTAGTCTTCAAAGGTGTCGTTGGATTTTTCGGTCTGGTCGCACACCCATAAGTGCACAAACTGCGTGCGCAGGCCCATCATCTGGGGAATGCCACGGATCAAATCGTAGGCCATCTTATTTCGAAAGCGCATGCCCTCGCCCATATGCTTGTTGAGCACAATCGCGCGCTGCTGACGCCACGTGCCCTTGCCCTTTTTGAGCTCCACCTTGTAGTTCTTTTGCGTATAGGTACTCGACGTCTGACCGCGCACTTGCACGGTGGCGTTGGGAGCCTCCTCGCCATAGCCCACCTCGCCAGCAACGGGGCCCTTATCATCGCCTGGCTGCAGCAGGCCCATAACCTGATAGCGTGTCACGCCCATGTCGGCATAGTCGTAAACCGAGTACGTATTAATCTCGGCCCAGCTATGATCGGTGTTCTCGGAGCTGTTGCCGCGCGAGACCGTCAGGTACATGGTCACAATGCCCGAGTCGTCGTAGACCTCGTACAGTTCGTCCTTATCGCGCAGGTGCTTGGACTGGTCGGAGGCCTCGGCCTTGTTAATCTTGCCCTGCTTTTTGACCTTTTTGGTCGAGGATTCGTCCTGAGACGAGCAGCCCGAAAGCAGCAGCGCACCGGCAGCCGCCTCAAACAGGCGACGGCGAGACATCATCCTATCGGTCATCAGGACCTCCCCAATGGTTGCGATACACACGGACCACCGTGCGTTCAAACGCGCCATGTGGCTCGCCCTTATGGCGGGCTTCCTCATAGCGCCGCTCGGCACGGTCGAGCAAGCGGCCCAGCTGTGTAAAGCGACCCGTCTTGTCGGTCGCCACCATGGGCTGCTGGCTCAGAATACGATACGGCAAGTTGGCAGTATAGGTGTCGAGTCGCAGCAGCGCCACGATAAAAAACACCGCCGCACCCAACAAAAAGCCAAAGCCGTAAAACTGCTGCGGCAAAAGCAGCGACACGGCAGTCGCCAGCCCCGCCACACCGGCAAACAGGCCCGAGGCCAGCACGGCCCCCTTGTAGTCGGTAAAGTACAGCAAGACGAGCATCACCGTATTGCCCACGGCATACAGGCCATAGCCCACGCATAGCGTGCGAAAATACCCGTGCATAAGACTGTTAAAGCCCAGCGGCAGGGCCGAGAGCACCGTGGTCTCGAGCGAGATGACCGCCGCGGTCACAAACAGCTGCTTGAGCGCGCAAAAGCGCAGTTCGCTGTTGAGCGTGGAGAGCATCTCCTCCTCGGCCACCACAATATCGCCCACTACGCCGCCGTCGTTGAACAGGCTGTAGTAGTCGCGGTAGCGCGGATAAAAGTTGACCTCGACCGAGACCACAAAGTTGACGGTCGTGACCAGGATCGTCAAAAACGCGATGAGCGCCGGAACATCGTGGTAGGGCGCGCCATAAAACAAGCCCTTGACCTGCACGCCAATGGGGCCGGCCCAAATAATTACCAGGTGCGCAAAGAGCCCCAGGTTGGTAAACAGGCCCGTGAGCGCCAGCGGCATAAACTGATCGAGCCAGCGCAAAAAGAGCCAGGGGCTGCGGTCGCTCTGCGGAAAATACCGGTACAGCAGCACCACGTCCCAGGCGAGCATGACGCCGTAGCCCAGGGAGATTGACGCCAGTAGGCCCTCGACCGGCGGCAGCCCCAGCGCCAGCGCAGCCAGGGCGCACAGGCACGCCACGCCAATGGCAGCCACAAAGCTGCACAGAATGCCACGGTAGTCCTTGATGGCCGTGAGGTAGTTCATGCCGTTCCAGTTGACGATCATAATGTTGAACAGCCACAGGCACAGCAGCCCCTGCAGCAGCGTGGCGCCCGAGAACAGCAAAAAGACGCCGTAGAGCGCCGTGCCCGTAACCAGCATGATGGCGTTGGAACCCCAAAACGAGGGCAAGACCTCTTCTTCGCGCTCGGCGAAGAGCATGTCCGCCAAAAAGCGCGTGACCGGCATGGAGAAAAAGCTTGTAAGCGTGAGCGACGCCAGCAGCGTATAGGTCACCATGCACACCAGCAGATCCTGGTTGGCGCGGCCCACACCCCACAGACCGCACAGCACCAAGATGCCCACCTGGAGCAGCACGCCCAGCAGCATGGGGCCCGTGCACACAATGCCGGCGTAGCCGTAGGCGCGCATCGTGGCAAACAGACCCTTGCGCCTAAACAGGCGCTTGAGCTCAAAACCGATTCCGGCCACCGGCTACTCCCCCTTTCTGGGCAAATCATACGCACGCGCCGTCTCGTCGTACAGCGCGCGATAGTTGGCGAGCATCTGCTCGTGCAAAAAGTACGTGGCAACGCGACGCTGGCCGCGCTCCCCCATCTCGATACGGCGGGCACGGCTTGCGCACATGCGCTCCATGGCATCGGCCAAGCCCTTGCGATACATAGGCGGCGTCACAAATCCCGCCACGCCAAAGTCGTCGCCCGGGGCGCCTTCGAGCAGCTCACGGCAGCAGCCCACCTCGGTCGTCACGCAGGGACGACGCGCGGCAAGCGACTCCAGCACGCTGAGCGGCTGGCCCTCGGAGATGCTCGTCAAAATGGTAAAGTCCAGCTTTTCCATGTACTCGACCACGTTGACGCGGCCGGTAAAGATCAGGTCGCGCACGCCCAGGGTATCGACCAGCGCATGACACTCGGCGCCGTACTCCTCGTCGTCCACGCCGCCCATGATATGCAGGCGCACCTTAGGGACGCGCTCGTGCAGCTCAAAGAAGGCATAGATCATGGTCTTGACGTCCTTGATGGGCGCCAGGCGCACCACCGCGCCAATGTCAACCCAGCCGTCATCGGGCTTTAAGGGAATGTCCTTAAAGCGGTCGAACTGAATGCCATTGGGGATGACCAGGCACTTGTCCGCATCGCAGCCCATGTCGATCTGCGTCTTACGGGCGTTATGAAACAAACTGGTCACGCGGAAGGCGCGACGGTAGATCTCCTCCGAAAGCAGGTAGAAAAAGCGAATCCAGCGGTCCTTAAACGACGGCACCACCCAGTCGGCGCGAATGATCTCCTCCTCGCGCTCGCGCGTGTAGATGCCGTGCTCGGTGAGCAGCACCGGCGCATGGTGAACGCTTGAACCCAAGCAGGCGAGCAGGCCGCCGTAGCCGGTCGAGATGGCGTGGTACACATCGGCCACCGGCACCTCGCTGCCCAGCAGGTAGAGCACGGGCAGCAGCATGGAGCGCATGGTATGGAATGCGTCGGCAAAAGGCGTGTAAGGGTACTCGGCCAGGCACACGTCGCGAAAGATATCCATAAACGTTCGGCTCTGCAAAAACGAGAGCGGATGCACGCGACGGCGGTGGAAGATATCGAACAGCACGTCCCAATCCGGATTGGAAAGCGACACCAGGCGGCGCAGCGCCTCGCGCTCGCGGTCGTTAAAGTCGGCCTCTTCCTGCTCGCCCGAAAGGCGCAGGGCGTCGTCCAGAAACACCTCGTGCACCTCGACCACGTTGCCGGGCAGCTCGTAGACAAACTTGCCGCGGTCGGCCGCATGCGCGCCGATCACCCACAGCACAAACTCGTGCTCGGGCATGGCCTGTATATAGCCGTGCATCCAGGTGGACACGCCGCCGTGCACATAGGGGTAGCAACCCTCGAGTACCAAGCAGATTCTCATTTGTCGCTACCCTCCTTGCGCGCAATGGTCACCGTCTTGTCCGTGGCTTTGACCAGGTACAGGTCGCCCGTCAGATGCGTAATCTCGCCACCCGTGACTGCACCCGGCTCGCCGTTATTGGCGCGGAACATGAGCCACGCCTCGTCGTGAAAATTGCCCAGGTTGAGCGTCCAGGCATCCGCGCCTGCATTCACGCTCACCGTCACGGACGAAAAACGCTGAATGGCGCCCGAGCATTCCGAGCCGGTCTGGCGACGCAGGTCGGGCGCAGACTTGGTAAGCCAGTCCAGGTAGTCGGTCAGGCCGCCCTTATAGATCTCCCAGCCTTGCCTGGCGCCGCGATCGGGATCGAGCAAGTCGTCCGGGTGCATAAAGTGCGTACTCACATAGTGCATGTTGAGCTCGGACGCGGCAGCCAGGCGCATATAGGAATCGTCGACCATGCCGCCCGAGACAATACGCGGCTGCTCCACGATGCCATCGCTCGCCACGCCAAACTCCTGCACGTACGGAAGATCCGTACCATCCTCAAAATACGTACTGGCGATGGTCTTAATGCGCGGCACGTCCTCGCCAATAATCTTGCGAGCGCGGGCCGAAAGGATGTTTGACGGCGGCACGTAGACCGAACCGTGCGCGTTGGGCAGCACCTCGTCCTGAAAGGCGATAAGCTCGTTGAGCGATGCAACAAGCGTCTCCTTGTTCTTCCACGTCTTGTAGTCGTACAGCGTGCCATAGTCGGTGTCCCAGAGCGCCAGCGGCTGATGGTTGTAGCCGTGAAAGCCCAGCTCTCCGCCCATCTGCAGCAGCATGCCGCCAAAGTAGCGAAACTGCGTGGTATCGGCCTGGCGCGCGGGCTCGGTCTGGTTGACCGCGTCCTCGTAGTTTTCGATCATCACGCCGGTATAGCGAATGCCGTATTTTTGCGCGAGCTTTTGCAGATCGGGCCACCAGACCTTGGCATAAAAGTCGGCGATGGAAAGCCCGTAGTCGCGCTTGATGTAGGTGCCGTCGCCCGAGGGCACGGGGCTGGGAAAGTCGTCCAGATAGAAGACGGCACTGTTGATGACCGGATAGGCCGTGGCATCGCCGAGCAGGCTGATCGCCGCGGCGTAAAACCCGCGCATGACCTTGTCGTAGATACCGATATTACATACCACGGTGCGTCCGCTACCGCAGTCATTGGACCAAATGAGCGGGGCGCCCGCATCGCCGGTCTTAGCCCACACACGCGCCGTCTCGCGCAGCGAAACCGAAAGCGACGAATCAAAGGGGTCCGAGAGCCCGTAGCGCTCTCCCCCGCCCAGCATAAAGTCCTCGCTCGGCACAATGCTTTCGGCTATTACATAGTCGTATCCGGCCGATTCAATACCAAGCTTGGGAGCAATCACCTGCAGATAGCTCGAATTATCCGGCGGCATGGCGAGCATAAGCGAACCGCCGGCACTCACCCAACTCATAATATCGGTCAGGTGCGTACCGAGCCCATCGAGCGACGGCATGAGCAAAATCACGCGATCGAAGGACGTCAGCGAGGGAATGGCATCCGCGCCGTCCAGGGCAAGGTCCACGTCGCGGTGCGCGATCTTCATGTCGAGCAGAATCTGGTCGAACTGCTCCTTTACGTCCTCGACGCCCGTCTGATCGGAATCGGTAATGACCAGGCACGTGGGCTTTTGACCAAATATTGCCGAGGAGGCCGGCACCGCATCGTTGGCGGCAAGCATCCCCAGCTTATGCTGGCCCGCACTGTACTGCACGCCGGCACGCTCCACCAGCAGCACGGCGGCCATGGCAATAAAGACCGCCCACACCACGAGCAGGCCCATCCAGCGAAAATGGCCCGCACGGTCGCGGATACGCTGCACCACGCTCATCGGGCCTCCTCCCCGTCGCGCCAAATAGCCAGCTCCTCGCGGTTGGCGGCGCTCAAGTACACATGCTGTTTGTCGATCGCATCGATCACGCGGTGGACCTCGTCACCGTCGCGGCGCATCACGGCCAGGCGCAGGCAAAGCATCCAAACCTCCTGCTCCTCGGGCGCGTCGAGCACGAGCTGGTCGGTCACGGCCTGCGCCTCGTCGATCTGGTCGACATCGGCCAGCGCCGTCGCATACCGAATACGCAGCTCAAAGGTGTCCTCGCGCTCGCAGCGGCGCGCAAGCAGACGTGCGTACTGTTGACGCTGAATCTGAGCCACGCGCCCCTCAGCCAAACCCGAGTCTAAATACTCACCAAGAAAATCGCAGTATTCGTCGAGGTTTTGCGTGCTCGGGTCGGTCTTAAAGGCGCGCTCCAGCTGCTGCAGTTTAAGGTCGGACTCCTTGGAGATCTGCGCCACCGCCGTCGCGGCATAGTGCGCCACCTCAACGTCGTCGTTCAGCTTAGCCGCCTGCAGCTGCGCCAGGTACGCATCGGGCTCCTCGGTAAGCATGGAGAGCATGAGGCGGCGCCGGTCTGCCGGGTCGTTGACGATGAGCGCCTCCTCGAGCGGGATCACGCCCGCATCGGCTTCACGGTCGTGCACCAAGATGCTGCGATGCAGCTCGTCGTTAATGCGCAGCGACTCTAGCGTGTCGTCCTTAAGGTCCGTGCCAAACACGGCGCTACGCGTGATAAGCAGCACCACCAGCAGCGGTCCCCACAACGGCACGAGTACCATCACGGCCAGCATATGCCCGCGCACCGGCAGCAGGCCCAACTTCATAAGCGTCCACAACACCAGGCAAACCAGCGCATGAATCAGCAGCAAGACGGCAGCAACGACAAGCGAGATCAAGCGACATCCCCCTCACCGTCACCGGTGTCAGCGATGTGCTGCAGAAGCGCCACGATGTCCTCGCCGTCGACGGGCTCCACCGCAATCCGCTTCGCGCTCAGGCGCTCGCGGATAATGGGCAGGTCGCACGGCTTTGCCTGGCGCATAAGCAGGTAAAGCACGTCACCGTCGACCAGGCCCGCTGCATCGCTCTCGCGGATTGCCGACCCAATTGCGCCCACCAGCTCGCCGACAGGCTCCATGCCCGGCACCACGCGCAGGAGCAAAAAGCTGCCCATCTTGCCATCCGACAGCGCCTGCTCGGCCGCGAGCTCTTGACCAAAGGCCGCCTGTTTGAGCACGCACGTGCCATCGACGCAGCGTTTATCCTGAGCCACCGCCTCATAGTCAAAGGCACGGCCCAGCGCGCTTTCGACCAGGCCGCACAAGATGCGGAACAGGTTTTGGTAATAGAGCGTCATTTGGTTCTCGGCCGCACGACGCAAAAAAATCAACACGGCGGGCGCCCCGTCGCGCTCGATCGTATATCCAAACATGGGAAGCCCCGGCGTCAGCTCGCGATTGACCCACAGGTTCGAACGACCCCCGCCGCCCAAAAGGGGTGCAAGTTGCTCAAGCGTGAGCGAGCGCGTGGCGTCTTCGGCAATCACGGGACTCGCCGCCACCAGACGTGCAAACGCCCCGCCCGAAACGTGGTAGATCGTCACCGAATTGTTTTCGAGAATCTCACCCATGAGCTCACAGCACTTGCGGTAGATGTCGCGCGGGTTGAGCACGTCGAGCTCTTGCGTCACGGCAAAGATCTTGCCAAAGCTATCGTGACGCCCCACAATCTGGCGCTTGTAGGTGCGCTTGTCCTCGATAGCATCGTGATAGAGCTGCGTGAGGAACGTATTGCGATTACGCACGAGCTCGTTTTGGTCGCGCTCCACCTTAATGGCCTCGTTGTTGCGCAGCTGCACGTAGCCGCATACGGCACCCACCACAAAGTACGCGATAAACGGCAGCCAGTTGGACGGCTCGTAAAAGAGGCCCTGGAAGGTATAGCCATACTGGGTAAAGTAGCTCACAGCCAAACCAACCGATGCCAGCAGTGCCGCAGCCAGACCAAAGTCCAGGCCATACAGCGTGCCGATGAGCACGACGTAGAGCAGGCGATAATCGAGCACGTTGAGCTGGGCAGATTGCGAGAACAAATACTCCAGCACCTCGAACAGGACCCAGGCAACGCCCGTCTCCAGGCATTTAATAGGCAGCGTGTGCATCTGGATGCGGTCGATAGCGGCGCGCAAGGGGTTGACCTTCCCTGCGCGGCCAGCATCCCAGCGAGCATGAATGGTCGAAAGATCACGAAACGGGTCGTAGCGCTGAAACCAGCCATAGCGAACGCGAACGATGTCGCTGACGGGCAGGGCATAGCCGGCAGAATCGCCATAGGCAACTGAGAGCCCTGGGAACAGCGCCTTGAGGGCCTCGCCCACCTCACCTGACGTGTGATGGAAGGTATCGGCAACATCGAGCGTCTCAAAGGAGGCGTCCCAGCTGTCAAAGATGCGATGCACCAGCACCGCGAGTTCCTCGGCACACAGCAGCGGAAACGGCGCGTCCTCCGCGCCCTGCAAAGCGACCGATCCGGTTGAGCACGCGTCAAATAGCGGCACCAAAAACGGGTCCTCCAGTGCGGCAGACGCGGTATACAGGAACGGCACGCGCAGGATCTTGGTTTGAACGCCCTCGCGAGCAGCGTAGTAGCGGCACAGGTCGTTGGCTGCGCGCGCGATAATGCCCTTGCCCGTTCGCCCCGTGGCATCGGCGGCACCCGCGGCACCCACGGGCCCCGCTACATACAGCAGCTGGACCCGGCGACCCGCGCACGCACGAAAGACCGAGCGCAGCAGCTCGATATCGCCCACGATATCGGTATGCGGGGTAAGGTAATTGGATAGGTAGACCACGCGGTCGAACTCGTAGGCCTGCTCCAAGTGCTGGAGGAGCTCATTCCACGAGGCATGGGGCGATGACTCGTCGCGGCGCGCTTCCGCGGCAGCGACGACCTTAACGTGGTCCCCGGGGAACGCCTTGGCACAAAAGTCATCGTCAACATATGCGGTGTTGCCAACAACCAGCACCTCCATGGCGCACCCCTCCCCTTAATTCGACATTTGCCATAGTCAAACATGCGTATTGTACGCTGTCAACGCGAGCCGGGACGCCTTTAAGGCAGTTTTAAGACCATCTTCAGAGGATGTGGGGGCCAGGAGAACTAAATAGCGAATCCAATCTGCGGCAGATAAAGTGGCCCCCACACTCCACCAGCTGCGACATTTTCAATAATGCCTCTTGCATAGGAATACAGGTCCTGCATACCGGTGCTAAGTGCTTCTCTGTCAAAAGCATCGTCATCTAAATCCGCAGGAGCGCGATATATGCCGGAGACGGATATTTCGGAACGATAGTAATGACCTTCATTGCTGGGTAGAAGCTCTATAACTAAATTGAGCTGGCGAAACCTGGTTCCGTTTTCGTCCGAAAATGCGCTGGTGATAGCATTTCTGACGTTGCATTCGACGCCAGACTTATTGACGCCCTCTTTCGGAGTCATTCCGCCATCAAATGAAAAACTATCCACTTTTCTAGTCACGCATGTAATCAGCGGAGATTCAATGCGTTGCTTCTGTAGCGTTTCCATTTACATCTCCAATCGAAAGGCATTCTCTTCTGCCAAAGGAGTCGAGTCCCTATAAGCCGGGGCTTCTCCTCCCTGTATCACCGAAAATTGTGATGTATTAAGTCCCGAGGTCGTCTCATCAGAAGAAAGACCCAGATATTTGCGAACCTCGGGGACGTCTCGAATGAGCTTCATAAGATTATTTGCGGTAATAGACTGTTGTGACGCCCCGTTCTCCCAACGAGATGCCGTTGGTTTTGAAACCCCTAAAAGCGACTCAAATTCATGCTGAGTTAAACCGAGATCAGAGCGCAAATCTTTAATATCGGAGGGAGAAAGAAGTTCATGTGTCTTGGCATATTGCGAAGCCAGCGCATGGGCGAGCTTAGTCGCCTCTGCAGCGGTCATTTCATCGTTGCCGCACTCACAAATATAATGCTCAATTCCTTTTACCGTTATTTGCTCGCCACGGTATGATTCAGACATTGGCGCCGTGGTAAATTGCATTTCTTTGCCACATTCCATGCAACGCATGGCTCCTCCTTTAATGAATATATCCATCGATGTTCGCAGACAAAACGTTCAAATGTGCATTGCCTTCAGAATCGATTAAAAACTTGACGTACCAATCCTCGCATTCAAAACCTCGGCACTCATAGACATCTGCGTAAACACCATGCAAAGGGCCATCCATGTCGAGCGCAATGGATTTTCTAAAGTCGCCAGGCTCCAGATAATCAAAAAGGTCAGCAAGGAAATGGTCGATGTCCAGATAGCCAAACTGGTTCATCAGGTGCCTGCGCACCCTACCGTTTACCATCATCTTTCCCAAACGAGCTAAAGACTTCGCTTCGTCAAGTGAATATGTCGGTCGGAGCTTGGTTCGATTCATAACCACCCCTTAGTTAGCATGATGCTAACTATATTCGTCTTGTAGCCAATTGGCAACCTATTATGGCTTTCAAGGCCAAGCACGTTGAAGCCATATTTAGCATGCATTCGGAAGTGCGGTGAAAACCCGAGACCTGCCGACCAGATCCCAGATTTGAGACCTTGCGACCTGCGGTTTAATTGGCAAAAATCGGGGTGCGTTCAGCAAGTTTCGATTTTCCCCGCACTTCCGAAATACGCAGTAAAAAACCCACTGCCCAGAAGCAAATTCGGACAAGTGTCCTTCGGAAACAGCCCCCTAAACGCGAAAACCGCCTTTCGGCGGTTCCCACGGACCAAGCCGAACGTATCGTCGCAAGGCCTCATCACGCCTATTACTTTAAGGGAGAACTTGCAAGGCCGTCAATCCAATACCGCCAAGCTCTCGAGTCATATTTTGAGCCCCATCATGGATCAGCCATTCATCAAGGCAATCGTATCGGAGCGGTGGTCGCCGGCAAGTTCCATACCGACACGCTCCTCTGTCAACAGGCAATCTGTCCCGATCGTCAATAGACATGAAAGGCTTCACCGTCATTGCGGCACCTTAACAAAAGAAAGGCGGCCATCCCAAGAAGGATAGCCACCTTTCCGCAGGACGCGGGGCCCGTAGGCTACCCGCGTCAATACCGCTTTTAGAAAGGCTACTAATTATTGATTCATAAATCAACGCTATTAATTTGAATCGAACGGTAACCCTATAGCCCAGGCCCGCCGTCCCCTCGTGGTGCCCAGCCCCGACGAGCTCGGACGACCCCTCGTCGAGCAGCCCGTTGAGCGTCTCATTAACGGGCTTCCTCACCAGATTCATTATGTCCTTGCGCAGCGACTCCTCGTCGACCGTTACGAGGTTCGCAGACACGGCCCGTGTCCCCTTCGTCTATGATTTGTTGTTTAGCCGCTAGAAATCATATGACGGGACGAGGGCCGTGTTCTGTCATGCAGTCGTCGATCTGCGGGGGAAATTATTCGTCACCAGCGTACAACCTTACTCTTCGTCACAATTCCCCAATGAACAAATCGCGTTTTCTATTCCGCGAAGGCGCTTACCAAACTGCCTGATTTCGCGATAGGCAGCCCTTTGGTCCTTTTCAAAAGCAGTCTCACAAGAAATAGAGATCGTGCTCTCAAATGAGCCAATCTCAACCGGGCAGATAGTCGAGAAACGTCTACGCCCGTATTTCTTTGAAAAGGAGACATTCACTTCAACAATGAAGCTCCCCCACAATCCTTCGAGATCCTCAAACCTTCCCAAGAGAATGTCCCTCTCATGTTTAGGAGGCAAAATTGCGTAGCCCCTATCAAACACTACGGAAGCATGTTTATATTCGAAAGAATCCTTTAGAAACAAGTCAGGAGAAAGTCGAAACGAAACATTGTATGCAGGGCCTCTCCAATATTTCTGATAACAAGCCGCGCTAGTGAGGGCGAGACATCATCTGGCCGAATGAACATAATAATATTCGGAGAAGTTTGAATCACCAGGGCTCTAAGGCCCGCCCACGATGCAACGACAGTTGCTATGGCCACCATCGAACTAATCCAAATGGATACTATATCTAATTCACTCATTAATTGTCCAAACTAATAGCGCCGCCACATGTCGTATAAGAAGAGGCTGCGGCGCATATGCCGATAAAAACAAAAAATAACGCGGGTCCCCGACGCTTGAATCTCGCCGGAGACCCCCATAAAATGTTTGATGTTGGCCCGCTATGTCAACATCGCGCTAGGCTTTAGTTGCCGCTAAAGCCTAGCGAATCTTTACTTTTACGGCCTTCGCGGTCGTTCCGATCTTCCCGACCGAACCCGTTGCGCCAATTCGGCACTTCGGAATCTTTACGCGAATCGTCTTCAAAGCCATATATATCACCTCCCAACTGTTACAAAATGCTTTGCTCGCAAACTAGCGATGCTTGGCAATCTGATGCTTGACCAGCGTCTTCGCAGCCGCAGTCTTCGCGGCTTTACTCGTCGAGGAGCTCGCGAGCGTCTTGGCAGCAGCGCCAACCTTACCTCCATGGTGGGTAGTCATAATCTCACCTCCAATCTAGAACAGTTTGAATCTAGACAACTCAATACTAGCACACTTCATTGCAGCCATGTTCAATTAATTCTTGCTTTGTCTCAGTCTGTCTCATACAATATAACTAAGGAGAGGAGCACACATGAAGAGATCGGACATCATCGACTTAATCCGAGCGCATTCGGAACACGACGACATCGCCTTCAACAACGCAGCCACTATTATTGCGAAAGATTTTGAATCGTCCGGGCAACCCGAGCTTGCAAGCTACATCATGGCCCTCATTGCTAGGACACGTACGTTTGTGCCACAAGAAGTCACAGAGCAGGAATATGACTTCTTAGAAAAGGTAATCAGCAACAACACCTCGCTGCCCCTTCCCCAGGCCATCGCTAACGATATCCAAGGGCTGCTCAATGCTCTATCTAAAGATGTGGACATCAACACTGTCCTCTTTTACGGCGCATCGGGAACCGGCAAAACCGAAGCTACAAAACAGATAGCCAGAATACTTGGCTACCAGTTATATGCCGTTGATTTCAATCAAATCATCGATAGCAAACTCGGAGAGACGGCCAAGAATATCGCGAAGGTCTTCCAAGAAATCCACGATATCGGCGACGGCGCCATTGTCCTGTTCGATGAAATCGATGCTATAGCCTTAGATAGAATTAACCAAAACGACGTCCGTGAGATGGGGCGAGCCACAAGTGCACTCCTAAAAGAGTTCGACAAGCTGAACACGCGATCCGCCATAATCGCAACAACGAACCTTTACGACAAACTAGACCCGGCACTCGCCAGGCGCTTCGATGTACAAATTGACTTTAATAGATACACCCATGACGATCTCGTTGATATCGGCGAATCAATCGCAAAGAATCTGACCAAAAACAATCAGGCAATCAAAAACGACTCTCGGACCCTAAAAAAGGTGCTGCAGAGTTGCCCGGATCTGCCCTGGCCCGGCACACTCAAAAACCTCATCAAGACCTCCGTCGCGTTTAGTGATCCTCTTAATCCAAACGACTATCTCCGCAAGCTATATCAGCGTCTACATGGATATGAGCCTGATTCACTCGAGCTGCTTAAAACTCAAGGTTTCACTTTAAGAGAAATGGAAGTTTTGACAGGCATTTCACGAAGCACCATTGCGCGAACCCTAAAGGAGTAGCTCATGAACAGCTTAATCAGGCTCACTGGCGATTTTCAAACCGCAAGAGGCTCGCGACCGGGCCCCGCAACGCTCCCCGCTAAAGGCACGGTCACTGCAGAGAGGATTTCGCACATTCGCAAGAGCCTCGAAACCGTTCTGAGCAAATGGCCCAAAGATGCCATAATCGAAAACATCTTGGTATCCGTTGAATACCGTCAGATTGTCGCCAAGAGCAATCGAATAAAAGAGATGCTGAACGGCGGAAAAGACAGTGAACCAGAATTGTCTATCCGCGGCGCCCGTTATCTCGATTTTAATGGGAACCACCCAAGGCACCTGATGACTCATTACGTTCCCGAGGCGACCATCCGGTCAACTATTAGCAAGCTGCGTGAGTGCGAGCGAATCGTAGTCGATTATTTTGATGGACTGATGAACGCAGATAAGATGGTCGATCTGGTTAAAAATGATAAGCTCAAACAAAAATGGAATCCGGCCGTTTCACACACGCTCACCCGATCGGGCTTTGCGCAACTCATACGCGATTCCTATTACGTCAATGAATTTAGAATAGACAAGCCGCCAGCGGCTACCGACGAAAACGCAATCGTTACGCTATTTGAAACGGAGAGGGACCCGCAGGACCTATTTGAGGAGCTTCACATTGACGTATCCCCTGCAAACCTCTTGGAGAACAGCGTTCTATTAACCGAAACAGAATATCGAACGCTGCTCGAGCGCGCCCCCTATCTTGTAGCCATGTCGGTTATCGATCTGTCTTCTTACGCACCTATGAGTGACGAAGGCTCAGCCTCCCCCGCCATCAGCAGCCTCCCTGAATATCCCACCGATGAGCCCGTCATCGGCGTAATCGACACTCCATTTGAAGAGAAATACCCACCGTACTTCAGCAACTGGGTAGACTACAGAAGCTGCTTACCCGAAGGCATCAATCCCACTGCAGACGATTATCGACATGGCACATGTGTCAGCTCATTGATCGTTGACGCTCAGGCCCAAAATCCATCGCTAGACGACCATTGTGGCCACTTTAGAGTTCGACATTTTGGAGTTGCAACCGCAGGCAAGTTCAGTTCGTTTACGGTAATGAAGCACATTGAGCGCATTGTTGCCGAGAACCAAGACATCAAAGTTTGGAACATCTCCTTGGGGTCAATGGAGGAAGTGTCTCGAAACTCCATATCGCCCGAAGCGGCCCTGCTAGACAAACTGCAGCAGAAATACGACGTCCTCTTCGTTGTTGCTGGCACTAACCAGGAAAATGGTAAACCCACATATCTTGGTTCCCCAGCGGACTCCATTAATGCCCTTGTTGTCAACGCCGTTAATAGAAACAACGAACCAGCGTCCTACACAAGAAGAGGGCCAGTCTTAAGCTTTCATCACAAGCCAGACCTCGCGTATTACGGAGGGGATAAGGGTGATGCTATAACCGCCTGCTGCGGGACCGGTGCTTATCCGGCTGTCGGCACCTCTTTTGCGGCTCCCTTAATTGCACGAAAAGCTGCCTATCTCATTTATAAGATGCACCTGAGCTGTGAACTTGCCAAGGCCCTGCTAATCGATGCTGCATGTGCGTGGACAAAACCCGAAGACATGGATCGACTTGGCTACGGCATCGTTCCCGTCCAAATTGAAAAGATACTCGAAACCAGTAACGACGAAATTCGATTCATGCTCAGCGGCGTGGCCACCGAACGCGAGAATTATAACTTCAACTTTCCTATCCCCGTTTCGGGCACATCTTACCCGTCCGTTGCGAGAGCGACCCTGTGCTACTTCCCTAAATGCAACAGAAACCAAGGCGTCGACTATACGGACACCGAGCTCGATTTGCATTTTGGGCGAATCGGAAACGACGGGCTAATCAAGTCGCTGCAGCCCAACGACCAGGGTGAGGAAAGCTGCACGACCGATGAAGAAAAGGCTCGGAAAAAGCTGCGTAAATGGGACAATGTCAAGCACATATCCGAACCGCTAAGCAGCCGTAGTAAGCCCAAAAAAGTGTATACCAACCCAATGTGGGGCATGATGATTCGCAAGTCGTCTAGATATCAAAAGGGTTCGCATGATCCACAGCGTTTTGGCGTAGTGGTCACCATCCATAATCTAAAAGGTGAGAACCGGATTGATACATTCATACGACAGTGCTCCGCCATTGGCTGGATGGTAGAACGGGTCGAAATTGATAACGAACTCAAGATTTACGAGCACAGTCAAGTTGAGGTGGAGTTTGAGTAGGCAAAGCCCTCAGGCAACGACACCATAAGATATATGGCCGGCTTCACCCTCCAAGATTATCTACATTTGTGGCTAATCCAAATTGCGAGAACGAAGCCGGTCTCAGTATTTTCGAGCAATAACCCGATTCAAACGATATGTTCAGCACCCGCCCAATCAAATCATGCGAAAGAAGACAACCACCATGAAGCGAGCAGACGAAGAGCCCACGCCTGAGGCCATTGATGCTGCGATATCTCAAGATCCATTGCGCCGGCATGGCGAGGTCGAAAGATTCCTGCAAATGCTTCTTGCTGTAGAACCTCCCTATACGATTCTCGTCAATGCCCCCTGGGGCTCAGGTAAAACGTTTTTTATAAAACAGGTCGAAAGAGTCCTGCGAATGGCAAATCCGGCGCTCGAGCAGGACACCGCAAAACTGGATTCGATATTTGGTGCCACAGCAAAAGATCTTCTAGCCAACCCATTTCTGCCCATTTATTTCAACGCCTGGGAAGATGATCATTTCGATAATCCAATCCTGCCCATATTGGCAACAATCGCCATGTCAGTAGACAAATCAACCGTCCATGGAGAGGTAGACCCCTGGAAAAGCATCGGCGATATCATCGAGACAACGGCCTCGGTATTCGGGCTAAACCTCAGCGTCAGCAATTTCGTTAAAGACTTTAACGGCGTCGATTTTCTCGAAAGATACAAAGAAGAGAAGAAGCTCCGAAGTCGAATAGACGAGCTCGTAAGAAACTATCTTCCCGGGATAGCACATCGAGCCGTCATCTTTATCGATGAACTTGATCGCTGCCGGCCAGAATTCGCTGTAAAGGTACTCGAGCAAGCAAAGACTTTGTTTCAGCAAGATAACATTGTCGTAGTATATTCGACCGATATTTCACAGCTAGCTAATTCGCTCGAAGGAGTATACGGGCCCAACTTTGATGGAGTTAAATACCTAGAGCGCTTTTATGATAAGCGTATAGAGCTAAACCCGGTAAAACCCGCCGACTATCTTTCGCTCAAGGGCGTTAATACGAAAATGGGATACGTTTTTGTAAATATAACGATAGAACTACTTAACTACAAAAAGGCTTCGCTCCGAGCCTGCAACAGACTGGCGGTATCAATCTCGGAACTCCTGAGCTACATTCTCAATTATCAAACTTTCTACGGAGTCAACGAGATATCGATTTTCCCAAAACAATGCCTCCTGCCAGTTCTCAATGTTCTGGCCTACTATGAGCCTTTGTCTTGGTACGAGGTAAGAGCTGGCAGAGGCTATGACGCCGTATACGAGCTTGCTTGCCACAGCGAACTCTTTATTAAATGTCTCGATAGCGCAATCGAAGAAGCATGGGGGTCTAAAAAGGGTGAATTCCCCTATAACCAAGGTATTGAGAATAGGCACAAACGTTTTATAGAAGACCTTTGCGCCTTGATATATACCGACGACAGACTGGATCCAAGAATCGCCGAGTTAAATAACGACGTGCAATATTTCTCGCCAATAGACCAATCACTCTTCCACCGTTTGACCCCACCATCGGATTAAAGCAAAACTCGTCGGGCGGAGGCCACTAAGACCGCGACGACCTCAGCCCGACGAGTACACGGAAAATAACAGCTCAATCGTTAACATATCACCCGTCTGCTTAAGTTCGCACCCAAGGAGACTGACATGGTGCGGCATAGCTGCTTCGAGCAACTTATGAATCGAAAAACCAATCCCGGGCATCCCCCTGCATGTATCGCCCGGTCCTCTACGGTACCCATCCCAACATTCCCCAGAAAGCTCGCTGATGTTGACTGTTGTTCCCGTAAAATAAACCGCAACAAAATATGTGCGGAGTGCTGGCCTGGAGCTGTCTTCGGACCCTATTGGCTGCTCACCGAGAGGCTCCGCTATGAAACGACCCCTTTACTACCTGCTCTGCGCGATCGCGTGCACGTCTATGGTCAGCGCGACGATGCCCATGGCAGCCATTGCGGAAGCCATACAGCCTCGGGCAACAGCCGAGCAGCAGTCGCAAGCCGACGCCACGAGCAGCGACACAGGCAAGTCTGAAGACGGCACCAGCACAAGCGCGACAGCAGATACCGTAGAGGACAGCACCGAAACATCCACCGGCACCAGCGCCGTCAACACGGAAAGCGCTGACACCGCCCCCGCCGCAACCAACACGGCCACCCCATCCCTCCGAGCCCAGACCAACCCCGCGCCCGCCGCAATCTCCACCACGTCACAAACCACCTACGCCCACTCCGCCACCGCAACCCAAAACGGCGTCACCTTCACCGTCTCGTGGAACGACGCCCCAGCGGGCACCGCGACGACCTTCCACGTAACCCAGACCAACGGCTCGTCTCAGGCCAAGGCGCGCATGGACGTGCCCACCTATTGGGACGGCGGCAGCCAGGAAAGCGTCTGCGACCCGTCGCGCCCGGCATGGGCCAGCTACTGCAGCCTGGGCACCACGGGCCACGACTTTACCTTAGAATTCACAGCATCGGGCACGTACCGCATCTACTTCTACTTTATGGACAACGACAGATACGACCCCCAAAACGACTAGGGGATCTACTACCTGCGCACCACGGCGGAGGTGACCGTAAACGACGCCGCCCGCCTGAGCGTCACGCAGATCGTCAACAACGCCGTGGCCCAGTGCAGGCAACAGACAGACGACTCGGAATACGACATGGCGCTGTGGCTCCACGACTGGACGCTCGACCAGCTGAAGTACGACCACAGCCTCAACTGGTGCTCGGCCGAAAGCGGCCTCACGCGCCACCAGGGCACCTGCGAGAGCTACCAGTGCATCTACTCCAAGCTCCTTAACGCAGCGGGCATTGCCAACGGCCGCATCACCGGCAACGGCCACACCTGGAACGCCGTAAAAATCGACGGCAAATGGTGCCAGATGGACCTAACCTGGGACGACACCAGCAACAACTGGTATGGAGACCTGGACCAGTGCCATCTGTACTTTGGCCTGACCGACGAGCTCATGGCAATCGCCCACTCCGACCACACGGCAAACTACCAAAAGGACGGCTACGCCTACCGCTCAACCGACCTGTCCAACAATTACTTTGTGCGAAATGGCAAAGCCGATGAATGGGCAGAGAAGTATGCCGACCGCATTCAGCAGCACTTGGATGCCAAGGAAGAGAGCTTTTCCATTAATGCCGACAACCAGTTGTTCCCGCCGAGCATCTCGGGTATTCAGAACGGGATCGTTGCGTACGCGATGAATCAGAGGGAGCGGAAGATTGATGGTGCCAAAGTTAAGCTTACCGTGACATCAAACGTTTCAGCAGTTTCAAGCTATGAGTGGACGACCAAATTTGACTTCGAAGCAAAGTACCCGGATGCGTCAACACCTCCCGGGCGCACGGTCGAGGACGGGGCGTACATCGTGCGCATGGTCCCCAAGCCGTCGCTGTCGCTGGCGGCCACGGGGTCGGGATGCGCGCTGACGTCGCGCGGCTCCACGGTGCGCCTGGCCTACGACGAGGCCGCGGGCGGCTACTCCGTGGCGTTCGCCTCCGGCGGGGTCCTCACGCTCAGCGGGGGCTCGCTCGCTGCCGCCGCCGACGAGGGGTCGGCGTCCCAGCGCTGGTTCGTCAGGGCCGACGGGGGCGAGTTCAGGCTGTCGAGCTGCGCGGACGGCAGCGCCGTCGACTGCAGGGGCGCGCGCTACGCCGACGGCAACGAGGTCTGGGCCTACGCGCCCAACGGTGGGCGCGCGCAGGCGTGGGTGCTGGAGAGGGCCGGGCGCACGGTCGAGGACGGGGCGTACATCGTGCGCATGGTCCCCAAGCCGTCGCTGTCGCTGGCGGCCACGGGGTCGGGATGCGCGCTGACGTCGCGCGGCTCCACGGTGCGCCTGGCCTACGACGAGGCCGCGGGCGGCTACTCCGTGGCGTTCGCCTCCGGCGGGGTCCTCACGCTCAGCGGGGGCTCGCTCGCTGCCGCCGCCGACGAGGGGTCGGCGTCCCAGCGCTGGTTCGTCAGGGCCGACGGGGGCGAGTTCAGGCTGTCGAGCTGCGCGGACGGCAGCGCCGTCGACTGCAGGGGCGCGCGCTACGCCGACGGCAACGAGGTCTGGGCCTACGCGCCCAACGGCGGGCGCGCGCAGGCGTGGGTGCTGGAGAGGGCGAATTAACGAATTAGGACTATAGGACAAATAGTTATCAACGTTTAGGGCATCGACACAGTTCGATGCCCATTATTCAACAGCTTAAATCCATACTCAATTACAACTGCCCTGACTGAACGCGTGTCCAATCCCCAATCTTTCTCGAAGAGCATTAACCTTTCCGTTACTGATTTATGCCATTCGGAAGAAATGTCCAGCAAGATCGCCTATTCCCCTACCGGGCAATCCGGAAAGTGCGGTAGTGTCGAGAAAGTTGGTGTAGCGCCCGATCCGAAGCGAGTCGGCCCGGCGTCCCAGAATCTGGAATACGGTTGATATCCTATGCCGCCTCGACCCTGTCCGCAAGCTCGAGGCCGGACTCGAGCATCTTCCTT